>CAJLTZ010000094.1 GCA_905209725.1 uncultured Muribaculaceae bacterium | reverse complement strand
ATATCTGCGTAGGTTCATCCGGCTACTACCTCAAACCCGAGACTCTGGTGTTCACCGCCACGATGGGAGGCAAGACCATCGCCACCGTAGAAATCTCGCTGAAGGACTACTCAATCATTCAATGCCGAGCCTTCGCCAACCAAGTCTGCGAATACACCGAGCAGATAGCAGGTATAATCAACGCCAACAAGAAGATGATTGCCGAGCGCAAGAGAGCATAAATTAAACCCGACCACCGCCAACCCCGGCGGTGGTCACAAAACCTCCAAGACTATGACACGAATGACTCAGAACGGAATATCGACCACCCAAGCAGGACTGGAACAATACGAGACCTACTACTCCGCCCACAGAGGGCGCAAAGTATCAAGGATAATGTACGATTACAGAACAGCCGAAGGAGACCTCTTTTCGGTAGTCGCTCCGACCCTCCAGGAGTGCCGTCTCAAACGGGACGAGTGGCTCGCAAAACGAAACAAGTAACCAAAGCCATATCAGTGAAGAAGGCGGTGAAGCATGATGCTCCATCGCCTTCAATTTGCAAAAAATTTCGGCCGCCAAAAGGCGGCGATGTATTGGTAAAATCTCCGTAAGGGAAATTTGTTGATTGAAAATAATGCCTAAAAAATTTGGTCATATCAGATAATGTTTGTAATTTTGCGAACATCAAACAAGTAATGATATGACAAAATTAGAGATAACACCTGAACAGGAGCGACTTGCGAGGTTCGCAAAAGCGATGGGGCATCCCACGCGGATAGCGATTCTCAATTTTCTCGCTCAGAGGAACGAATGTTTCTTTGGCGATATACACGAGGTGCTTCCGATTGCGAAAGCCACAGTGTCGCAGCATCTGAGCGAGTTGAAAGAGGCCGGTCTGATACAAGGCACCATCGAGCCGCCAAAAGTGAAGTATTGCATCAACGCTGAAAACTGGACACTCGCACGGCAACTGTTTTTACATATGCTTGACGACTGCTGTCCCTCAAAAAAGAATAGTTGCTGCTCGTAGGCACTATTTTTTTCATCATTATGTTCGTAATTCGGCAAAATACTTCTATGAAACAATTGATTGCTTTAATATCGTTTTTTGCAATCTCAATATTGACCGCTTACGCACAGTACCCGGGAATGGATTTGTATGTAAAGGATTTACATGGCGTGAGCAAGCCTAGTAAATCATATCTTGACAAAAAAGAAGGCAATGTGACTCTCTTTGTTTTCTGGAAAACCTGTTGTCCTACAAATCTTTCTATGATAGATTCTCTCATAGAACTGAAGGATGACGGTGAATATTCAGATAAAATCAAGATTGTATTAGTTTCAGTAGATGATATCAAAACTTCTAACCGTGTTTTACCCGTTGTAAAGACTAAAGGCTGGACAGAAGATGTCATTATGGATTCTAATATGGAACTTGCCCGCGCAATGCAAGTTTACATTCCGCCTCAATGGGTTGCGGTTGACTGCGATGGGAATCCTATATACCGTAGGAAAATAATGGAAGGAGAATCAGACTCTGAATATTATTTCAATGAACTCATAGAACAAATATCAAAAAAATAGCATTATGAAGTATTTGAAATTTGCTATGTTAGCCACAATAATCATGGCAGTAGTTTCTTCTTGCACCAACACAACTACTAATACTGAGGGAACTCAAAGTGAGATTTCATCATCTGCCCCACACGTCGAGGTTGTGTATTTTCACGGGAAGCAAAGATGCCTTACCTGCCGTGCCATCGAGCGTTTCGCAAAAGAGTCGGTAGATAGCTGTTTCGCGGGCAATAATGCTGTCAGTTTCAAAGTTGTTGACATCACTACTTCTGATGGAGGACAAATTGCCGATGCGTATGAAATTGCAGGATCAGCCCTTCTGATAATAAAGAAGGCAGACGGAAAGACTTCCTATGAGGATATGACAGCGTTTGCATTCCAAAACGCCCGCAAGAACACCTCCGAGTTCAAACACGGAATAGAAAAGAAAGTTAAGGATTATCTAAACTAAATATCATGAAAAGTTTATTGTACACACTTGGTACAGTCATAATTATTGGCATTTCGGCAACGTCCTGTCAGCCTTCCTATATGGAAGATCCAGAGGATATAGAGACACCAACTATTGAGTTTAGAGGATTGACTTCTTCTTGCGACTCAGCGTGTATGTTTGATACAATCGTTCTTGTCGCGGATGCGGTTGGAGAAAATCTCAAATATGAATGGCAAAGGGCTAAAGGATCCCTTGTTCCAGTCAGAAATGAACCGAATAAGGCTTACTTTTGGGGTTGCCACACTTGCGTTGGGCGCCTTACCGTATCATGTACGGTCTCAAATGAGTACGGCTCCTACACAAAAGACATAGACGTGTTTGTCTGGCCTTGGACAAAAGAGCGCGGTAGATTTCCCGGCTGGGAAAGATATGTTGACAGATTTGGCCAATGGTAACAGAACGAGATATGAGAAAATTATTGACAACAGTATTTGCTTTATTGGCAACTACTTTTATCGTACCATTAGACATATACGCTCAATGTTGCGGTGCAGGCAATCCTGTTTCTTCGGCAAACAGTGAAGCGTCTGTAAAAAAACGAAATCTTCAGATATCGTTGGATTACCGCCATAGTGAATCCAACAAGTATTACGAGGGGAGTCATGAAGCGGATTTTGATTTTCCCGGAAAAATCAAGGGAGCAGGTTACGACTTTATGTCTCTGGGCATAGGCTACGGTATAACATCCAGATTGACTGCACAGGTTCAACTGGGTTACTATATCGACAAATACGAACATTATCAATCAGATTTGTTTCCTGATGTTTCTGCAAACGGATTCGGAGACTTGTCATTGTCGCTGAACTATGCAGTATATAGAAATGTCAGAAAGGGGGTGTCTGTAAATCCATACATAATAGTTAAATTCCCAATCGGGAAATTTGACTATGAGAGTGATGGCGTGAAGCTTCCGATTTCAATGCAGCCATCCTCAGGAAGTTATAAATACACTGTCGGTGCTTTTGCTTCATGGTCTCTGTTGAAGAAGTTCTATTTTACCACAAATGACTTCTTTGAATACGCGCAAAGAATAAAATCCAAGAACTTTGACTATCAGTATGGAAGTCTGGTCTATTTAAGCGTTGCCGGTTATTATCGTTTGGCTAAACCTATAGACCTGGGATTGAATCTGGCATACGAGACCAAAGGACGAGCCAAAAGTGACAATAAACCGCTATATGGAACGGTATATCACCAAATCAAGATCATACCATCCCTTACCTTATGGCCATTAAAAAATATGTCTGCCTCACTGCAAGCCGATATTCCTGTTTGGAGAAAAATGGAGGCTATGCAGATGGGCAACAGTTGGGCTATTGAAGCGAAAATATCATATAACATTAAATTATAAAATCATGAAACATCTAAAGTATGTTCTGATGGCGGTACTCATGGTACTTCCGTTCGCATTCGGTCATGCGCAGACAAAAAAGACCGTTACAAAGTCGTCAACTCCTGTTGTGGAAGTTCTCTATTTCCACGGACCGCAGCGATGCAAGACTTGTGTGGCTCTGCAGAAAGCGGCAAAAGAGCTTGTGGACGCAAAATTCGCAAAAGAACTGAAATCCGGACGCGTGAAATTTCGCGAGATCGATCTCTCCACCAAAGAAGGCGAAAAGTTAGGAGACAAGTACGAGATTGCATGGTCTTCTCTGGTGGTTGTCCGCAAACAGGGCAAAAAAGAAAAAGTTGCCGATTTGACGGACGACGGATTCCGTTATGCCGTCAATAATAAGGCAAAGATCCAGTTGATTCTTCAACAAAAAATCACTGAATTCTTGAAATAATGGACTGGTTACAGACACTGCTCGACAACAGCACGGCCCCGGCTCTTACGGCATTCCTTTTAGGATTGCTCACGGCTATTTCGCCGTGTCCGCTTGCCACCAATATCGCCGCAATAGGCTATATCTGCAAGGACATCGAGAACCGTAACCGCATATTCAGAAACGGAGTGCTATATACCGTCGGGCGTATCATAGCCTATACCGTCCTCGGCATCGTGCTGATCTCAATACTGAAAGAAGGGGCGAGTGTGTTCGGCATACAGAAAGCCATAGGGAAATGGGGAGAGTTGCTTATCGGCCCATTGCTTTTGCTTATCGGACTGTTCATGTTGTTCGGGAATAAGCTAAATCTGCCTCAATTCGGTTTCGGCGGAAACGGCGAAGGACTCGCCCGAAAAGGTGGCTGGGGAGCGTTGATGCTCGGTATTCTTTTCGCAATGGCTTTCTGCCCGACAAGCGGAATTTTCTATTTCGGTATGCTCATTCCTATGTCTGTAACTGCAAGCGCAGGCTGGCTATTGCCCGTCCTGTTTGCAGTCGCCACAGCACTCCCGGTGCTTGCGGTTGCGTGGATTCTCGCTTTCAGTGTTGAAAAAGTCGGCGAGTTCTACGGCAAACTACGCACAATCCAAAAATGGCTCAACATCACTGTCGGTGTCATTTTTATCGCGGTAGGTATATACTACTGCGTAATGATGTACCTCTAATAATAATCGCATAAATAGTAAAAACAAACAACATGGATAAAAAAGAAAAGAAAGGTTTCTGGTCAACGCTCTTCGCGCCCAAAAAGAAAAGCTCCTGTTGCTGCAACAGCAACATAATTGTCGATGACGATATAAAGCCCGCTCCTTCATGCGGATGCTCTGAAGAAACCGTCGAGTCTACAGAGACAACATGCTGCGCCTCCGCTCCCGGCACTAAGGTTAGCGAGGTCCTTGTCCTCGGCCCAGGCTGCGCCAAGTGCAAGGAGACCTACAAGATTGTGGAACGTGTGATCAGCGAAAACAATCTCGATATCAGACTCTCCAAAATCGAGGACATTGCCGAGATGATGAAATACAACGTCATGGCAACTCCCGCCGTAGTCGTTGACGGCTCCGTCAAAATCAAGGGGCATGTTCCTTCTGCTGACGAAGTGAAAAAGGTTCTCGGCATCTAAACCTTAACGACAGGAGACTGATATGGAAACGCGAAAGGAAATCAAGTTTCTGATTTGGACAGTTGTCATATTCCTGACAGCGTTCTTTCTACCCGTCAACAGCGACACGCTGATGACGGCTATACACTCCACTCTTGACCTCACTAAGTGGTATGCCCGTGAGCATATCGTTCTCTGCCTCTTACCGGCATTCTTTATAGCCGGTGTGATTGCAGTGTTCGTAAGTCAGGGTGCGGTGCTGAAATATTTCGGAGCAAACGCTAAGAAATGGGTATCATACACCGTGGCATCGGTTTCCGGCGGTATTCTCGCGGTGTGTTCCTGTACCATTCTTCCGTTGTTCACAAGTATCTACAAGCGCGGTGCGGGACTCGGTCCGGCAATAGCTTTTCTCTATTCTGGTCCCGCCATCAGCATTCTCTCGATAATCCTGACGGCACGTATTCTAGGCCTTGAGATGGGGCTTGCCCGCATCATCGGGGCAGTGACTTTCGCAATAGTCATCGGTCTGGTAATGTCGTTTATCTTCCGCAAGGAGGAGCGCGACAAGGAAATTGAGCAGATGAACATCGTGCCGCCGCCTGAAAAACGCCCGCTATGGCAAACGGCAGTTTTCTTCTTCACCCTTGTGGCAATCCTTGTATTCGCCAACTGGGGCGCACCGGCGGCAATCGACCGTGGCGTATGGGCTGCAATATACGGCGCAAAATGGTGGATTACATCTGCGCTTGCAATCGGTCTTTGCGTTATCCTGATTAAGATACTACACCTCAAAGCCCGGTGGATTATCCTCGGAGCAATCGCGGTCGCCGTGTCGGCCTTCCTTGCAAACGTCTTTATCCCCGATGCAAAATTAGCGCCGCTCGTACCAATGATTGTTTCGGTGGCCGTTCTCGCCATCGTGCTGCTCTGCGATAAAAACGATGATGAAAACCGCGAATGGGCGCTGTCGTCATGGGGATTCGCCAAGCTGATACTTCCGTTGCTTGCCGTAGGTGTCCTGACCGCCGGGTTCCTTCTCGGCTCGACACACGACGGCGTCGAACTGCCCGGCATCATTCCCAACAGTTGGGTAGAATGGGCGGTCGGCGGAAATTCGCTGCTCTCGAATTTCTTTGCAAGTTTCACGGGCGCGTTCATGTACTTTGCCACACTCACCGAAGTTCCCATCATTCAGGGATTGCTCGCGTCAGGTATGGGCAAAGGCCCGGCACTCGCCCTGTTGCTTGCAGGTCCATCGCTTTCTCTGCCTAACATGCTTGTGATCCGCAGCGTGATGGGTACGAAAAAGACAGCGATCTACGTCGCTCTCGTAATCGTTATGGCCACTATCTCTGGTTGGGTTTACGGCTATTTTTTCTAAATGAGAAAACAGATGAAAGTATTGGTTTTATGCACCGGCAACAGTTGCCGCAGTCAGATGGCTCACGGCTTTCTCCAGTCGTTTGATTCGGATTTAGACGTATTTTCCGCAGGTACGAAACCTGCGGAAAAAGTCAATCCGCTTGCGGTCAAAGTCATGCGCGAAAGAGGCATCGACATCAGCCGCCGTACGCCGCACAATGTTGAGGAATATCTCAATGAACCGTGGGATTATGTGATAACCGTATGTGGCGGTGCAAATGAGAGTTGTCCTGCATTTACGGGTAACGTCAGGCATCGTATTCATATCGGGTTTGACGACCCTTCCGAGGCAGTAGGTTCCGAGGAATATGTAATGAGTGAATTTCGCCGGGTACGCGATGAGATTAAAGACAGATTTGAGCAATTCTACAAAGACAGTTTGAAATGAACACTTTACTTGATACTCTTTGGTATTTCTGCTATATCACGGTGGAACTTGTAGTTTTGTTCATCGTGATTACTGCGCTTTTTGAAATCATCCTGATGTATATTCCTCAGGAGAAAATCAGCAAGAAAATCGAGAAAGCAGGCTTCTTTGGCAATGTGATAGCCGCCGGATTCGGCGCGCTCACGCCTTTCTGCGCCTGTTCGACCCTGCCCATGACCGTGGGATTCCTTAATGCCGGTGTGCCATTTGGAGCAACAATGTCGTTCCTTATAGCCTCCCCGTTGCTCAACCCCATTATAATAGCGATGCTGGGAGCATTGGTAGGAATCAAAGCCATGCTCATTTATGTGGCGACAGCTTTCCTCTGTGCCGTGTTCTTTGGCTGGGGACTTCAAAAGGTCGATGCGCAGAAATATGTCAAAAACGTAAGATTGAAGAATCAATCCTGTTGTTCTGTGAGCGAGAGACCGATTGAGCCTAAAAAACTTCCGTGGGGTCAGAAAATTGCAATCGCACTTCGTGCCGGATGGTCAAACACACGCGCCTTTTCCACCTGCTGACAAGGAAAAGAAGAAACGGCAGCGCGAGAAAAAGAAACAGATAAAGGGTATCTGTCTCCGCGTGACGCATGGGTAGAC
This sequence comes from uncultured Muribaculaceae bacterium, assembly GCA_905209725.1. Classification (GTDB taxonomy): domain Bacteria; phylum Bacteroidota; class Bacteroidia; order Bacteroidales; family Muribaculaceae; genus Lepagella. Next base: position 782 of record CAJLTZ010000094.1, on the reverse strand, counting down.
AGATACCTTTTCTTGGTCTGATTTCGGTCCTGAATCGAAAGGATTAGACACAAAAAACCTCAGAACTATTTGATAGTCTGAGGTTTGTCTTGCTTGGACTGATTCTAGTCCGAGTTTACTAGTGGAGCTGGAGGGGATTGAACCCTCGTCCAAACGTGGAAATCATAGGCTTTCTACATGCTTAGTCTGTGTCTTGGTTTTCGTCGCATGGCAGGATCACGACCTCCAACCATGCGCTTAGTTTCTTTGTCTCGGGTAGAAGCCGAAACTTCTTCTCCCCTATTTCCGATTTTCTTAGCACCATCTTGTCCAAACGTCTCGGAACCAGGCAATGGGATGATGTCTCGTTTGCCTAACTTTTAGGCAAATAAAGGAACCTTACTGTACTTCGGGTTACGCAGCGAGAGCGTAATTGTTATTTTCGCCAATTATAGTTCGATGCTCTTGCGATTATAGAGTTTGAACACCAAAACTCTGCATGCTTACTTATCACTTCTACACGCTGTCAAAGCCAGTCAGCCCCGTAGTAGTGTGTGGATGCCCTCCGGCATCTTCATTCGTTTAGTCTGCGAAATTAGTGATAGTCTTGGATATTGCAAAATAATTTGAATCGATTTAACTAATTTTCACATATCCCAAGAGCCATATATGAGTATGACCCACAAATTTAAGAATTAGACCCCATCCCACAAAAAATGTTAACGCAGGGGTCGCAGATGTGCCTCAAATTCGGTCTTGCAGGCGAAGGAGCATAGCGGGCTATGCGACTGAGACAAAAGGCC
>CAJLTZ010000093.1 GCA_905209725.1 uncultured Muribaculaceae bacterium | reverse complement strand
ATGTGCAGATTGATTTTAGGATTTCGGCCAGCAGAGGACTTTTTCAGTGCCCTCCGCAGGGGCTGCGTATTTTTTGTGGGATGGGGCCTTAATTGGCAACGCCCTCATCAGCGATTGTAACATGGGAAACAAGGTCTTGTAAAAAAATCTATGTTGTTATTCTATTGATTTTTGTTATTTTGGTGGTGTGCTGCGGGGATGCCGGCTAGTTCTGAAAATTCAAAGGATTAGCAAATACAGACAGCAATGACAATACAGAGAAAAATAATACTCTCAATGGGTGTGGCCGTGGCTGCGGCAATAGGATATTCATCATCTGCGAATTGTACAGTTGGAATTGTGCAACCGGACGCGGATTGCTGCGACAAAGTGAAATTCGAAGAGCATTTCAGCGACTCTACACTCCGTCTCGACTACATCATGTCGGGCAATTCCGATCTCACTCGCGTTTCACTGCGTCGCAAACTCAAGACAGCCGGTTGGGCCGGCCGCCGAACTAACCTGAATCGTGTGCCCTATATCGGCAACGGCCAGATTACACTGACCGATGTTCAGACCGGAGACACCATCTTCCGCAACGCGTTCTCGACCCTGTATCACGATGGCTAACTACCCCCGAGGCTCATAAAACTGAACATGCATACGAGAACACATACATCGTGCCGCTTCCACTCCGCGACACGCAGAATACAGCGTCGTCTGCTGGACCTGCTGGGTAAGTTCATCGGGCAGTGGGACAGTCTGTGCCGCCAGTACGCTCCTGTGATTATACTGACAGCAGAGCAACACAAACGCATCCTGGTAATCAGAGAGGTGCTCCGTCAGCAGAGAGACCACTTCAACCGGAAGGAGGTGAAACACCGCATCGTCAGCATCGACCGACCCTATATCCGTCCGATAGTGCGAGGAAAGGAGAACAAGCGCGTCGAGTTCGGGGCCAAGGTCAACAACATCCAGATAGACGGCATCTCGTTCATTGAACATCATTCCTTCGAAGCCTTCAACGAACGCACGCGTCTCAGACAATGCATTGAGTATCAGGAGTCACTGACAGGCGTAAAGGTCTCTCGGATCGGCATGGACACAATCTATGCCAGCAATGAGAACCGGAAGTATTGCACCGAACAGTGCATCATGACCAACTTCGTCCGCAAAGGGCCTAAACCCAAGGACGAACCCGCTGATGTCTCGACCGCCCGCCGGATCATCGGCAACCTGCGCGCAACTGTCATGGAGGGCAGCTTCGGCAACCAGAAGCTGCACTTCGGAGTCGGCAGGATAGCGGCCCGCAACCGCCACAGCAAGACATTGCTGCTGTTCTTCGGCATTTATATGGCCAACGCCGCGACACTTATCGCCCGGCAGTCAGCCGCCGAACTCAAATTAAAAGAAAAGAAGCGGGTCTGACCGATACTCAGAAAATTTATAGGCATGACTTACATCATGGCCGGATCATCATGTCCGTTCCTTTCATTTTTGCCGATTTTGACATCCTGAAAATCGAAAATTTGCATCCTGTCCGACTTTCAGGCCCGTTCATTACATCCTCGGCCAATAATCCGCCCCTCCTCGTAGGGCATTAACTGAATATCCCTAATTACAGGGTTGCTCTAATGTTGAAGTTCAACCACTTAACTGGGAGGAGTGGCGTCCTCGCCGCCCCTCCAATGAAAAGGGCTTTATATCAATGTTTTAATGGCGGAGGGACGCCACGTCTCTCCAATACGCACGCAACACCGTCGTAGGATTAGGTTCTTTGCTTAGCCACTGTGGGGCGTCGGCGCTTGCGGAGCAGTTGCAGTGCTGCTGAATACAGTCGGCGCGCGACTGAACTATAATTGTCTATTCCTATTCTTATGTGGTTTTACAAATGTAAAATAATTATAGAAAATGCTTTATTCTGTTTTAAATTAATTAGAAATGTTTAACTTTGCAGGTGAGAGACTGTATTATCAGGAAACTAATCTGAATACAACCAAAGGCCTAATGTACTTCAACAAACGACATGACAGCCACTCACGCAGTAATAACTTTAACTTACGCATTATGAGAAAAATCTTACGAACATTAGGAATGAGGTGTGCGGTGGCCACCATCGCCATCTTATCATCCGCTCCAGTGTACGCGTTCACCCCCGAAAAGGGCAAAATCTACGCTTACTCTATGAAAGACGGAGGCTCTTTGCACGCCAAACAATTTTATTCGTTCGATATTAACTCTCCAACGACGGGAACAATTCTCGGCAACGCTGAGGAGTTGGGCGGGAAAGCTTTTGAAGCTGGCACATTCCTATCCAATGGTGAATTTATTGGCTTTTATAAAAGTGCGAGTGGTGAATTCGTATACAAGCACGTTTCACTAAAACCAAATGGCTATTGGGGAGACATTTGCGATCCTCAATACTCTTCAGACTTTTTGAAAGTCTCAGATCTTGCATATGATGGTGAAACAGTTTATGCATGGTATCAGGACAATAATAGTGTTTGGTCATTAGGTAAAGTCAATATTAATAATGGCGTGATTACACGGGTAGGGAAAACGTCTGATATGCAGATGATGGCCATCACTGCGGGGAACGGAACCCTGTATGGCATCGGAAAAGATGAATATGTCTATTCAATCTCTCCTTCCTCTGGCGCAATTTCAAAGTTAACAATATTGCTGAAGAGTCTTAATGGAGTAGCACAGTCTGCTAGCTTCGATAGTGCATCCGGTACAATTATATGGGCAAAACAAGAATACTATACTGACCCTGAAATCGTTTCGGTAAACCCAGAAAATGGAGAGTGCACCACTTTAGCTACCCTTCCTGATTCTCCTCAGCTTATCGGCCTCTATATCGTGCCGACGGCTAACGCTGCCACGCCCGGCCCGGTCACTGGCCTGACCGCTACAAACAATGGCGCAAATAACGACGTGGTGGTTTCCTTCACGATGCCTGCCGTTTCCAGCACCGGTGACGCGCTCGACGCCAATATGCAGGGGCTCACATACACCATCAAGGTGGATGAGCAGACTATGATTGACAAGAAGGCTTCTACAGTCGGCGCTGCCGTTTCTGAGACACTCACAACCACCCCCGGAAACCACACTATTACGGTAGTTGCTTCTGTAGGTGACGAGGACAGCCGTGTTGTAACAACCGACCTCTTTGTAGGTGAGGATGCCCCCGGTGCCGTGAAGGACGCAAAGGCTGTGGCCGATGGAAATAACGTGACAATTACCTGGGCCGTTCCCGACGGTGCAAATGGCGGCAACTACGACAATGCGAAACTTGCCTACAAGGTGGTTCGCATGCCCGGCAACGTGACAGTAGCCGAAAGCACAACAGCCACCACAGCCTCCGATGTGATTTACACCGATGTATACAAGGCCTTTTCATACGTAATCAGCACTATCTATGATAATGCTGAGGTGGCCAGCGCAACCTCCACCAAGGTTCTCGCCGGTCCCGCCTTCGAGGTGACTGCCGCGAATCCCTACTATGTCGACTTCGAGAACAGCGAAAGCGCCGACGATGCAGGGTTCTTCTGCTCCGGCACAGGCGTTGGCGATGGTGAAGTGGCCGACCCGACTCTTAAGATTGTTGAAGAGGGAACAAACAAATACCTGAAGTATGATAGATCAGTTTCCGGCTATCAGGTTTCCAAACCTAAAGTATTTACCACGGCTATCAAATTTATCGGTAAACATACCTATCGTCTTTCCTACAGTTTCCGTTGCGGCCAGAATGGTACGACATTCGGAATGTATCTGTCCGACAGCCCGACAGCCAAGTGCAAGAATGTAAAAACCCTCAGGGATGCCGAGGAGTACGGTTATAATGCCAAGGATTGGGAACAGTTTTCTGACACCCGTGTGGCTCCGGTTGAATTCACCGTGGAGAAGACCGGTATCTATTTCGTGTCAATCCAGCATGACTATTCGAGCTGTGACTGGGACTTTGACAACTTCAAGGTAGAGGATGTCACCAAGCCTGCCGTTCCCAACGCACCCACCGAGATGACAGCCGTGACTGAAGTTCCCGGTTCACGCAAGGTGACAGTAAGTTTCCGTCTCCCCGCCGAGGACAAGAATGGCAACGACCCGAAACTCTCGTCGGTAGTTCTGAAGTGTGGTGACAACGTAATCAACACATGGACTGAAAACCTTGAGGCCAATTCCGTGCTTACATATGTGCATGAGAATGCTCCTCTTGGCAATTTGACATACTCCGTGACCGTCACCAACGCCGCCGGCACATCCGTTCCCGCCACAGCTGAGGTGAAAGTCGGCCACGACCACAACCTCTCGATTGTTTCTTCCGATGCTCCCGAGAGCACAATGAAGGGCAAGACAGTCAGCATCTCCGCTACAGTGCGCAACAATGGTATTCTCAAGGCTCCTCACGAGGGAACGACTTACACCCTTTCCCTTATGCGTAAGAGCAACGAGCGCGACGCATCAGTGGTGAAATCATGGGAAGGCGAGGCTCTCGAGTCGAATGCAGAGAAGACCTTCACCCACACTATGGAGATGGCCAACGATGCCGCAGAGAAGGAAACATACTTCTTCAACCTCGCCTATGAACCTGACCAGGACCTCACCGACAACCAGTCGCGCGAGATGGAGATAGCAGTCGGTTCTCCCGAGACTCCCGTTCCCACCGAACTCAGGGCCGTATGGAACGAAGAGGGTAGTAAATACGACCTCACCTGGAAAGCTCCTGCCTATAATTCCGAGGATGTAACCTTGAGCGGCTACGAAGTATATTGCAACAAGGAAAAGGTGAGCGGTGACAACCTCGTGAAGGAAACCTCGTTTTCCTATCCCGTTGACAAAGTTGGCGATTTCGCCTTCTATGTAGTGGCTGTATACAACACAGGCAGCTCCCTGCCTTCCGAGACATTTAATACAACGAATGCAGGTGTTGACGCTATCGCTGACGGCTCGCTGCAGGTTGAATCCAATGGCGACGTGCTTACAGTGAAGGGTGTCCAGGGCAATGTGGCAGTCTACACTCTCACCGGCGTGCGCCTGGCTTCAGCCGAAGCTAATGGCTCGGCAGTTGAATTTCGCCTTGCCGATGGCCTCTACATTCTGAACGCCAACGGAAGGTCCTTAAAAATATGCATGTAAACTAAATAACAATCAGCAGTTATGAATCTAACAAAATCATTGTCGCTCACATTCCTTCTCCTGTCGGGCATGGCTACGGCCAGCGCCGCCAGTTTTATCGAGGGAAAGATTTCGTACACTATCCTGTCGGAATCGGACAAGACTGTAGCTGTAGCAGCCAGTGCGCAGAAATACAGCGGCCAAATTGCCATTCCTGAGAAAGTAACTCACGAAGGTACGGAATATACTGTAACAGCCATCAGCAAGAGTGCATTTGCAAACTGTGTAAGTATGGTATCGGTCAACATGCCTGCCACCCTTACATCTGTAGGTGAGTTTGCATTTGACGGATGTGCGGCCCTCACCACTCTGGAGTTTCCTGCCAATATAACCACTATGGGTCAGTATGCGCTTCAGGGCTGTAATAACCTTAGCAATCTTGCTCTTCCCGAGAAACTGAAGGCCATCCCTGTAGGAATGCTCGTGAGTTGCGAGGCACTTGAAAGCCTGACGGTTCCGTCAGCTGTGACTGCTGTCGGTGACTGGGCATTCAATTATGCCACAGGATTGCAATCGGTAGTGCTTCCCGATGGCCTGAAGACCCTTGGAGAGGGTGCCTTTGCGGGCTGCAGCTCAATGTCAAGCGTCAAGTTGGGAAAAAGCCTTGAGTCCATTGGCCCCAATACTTTCCTCGAGTGCTCGGAACTTACTTCGATCGACCTTCCCGCCACGCTCCAGACAATCGGCTTCAATGCGTTCAGTAAATGCATCAAGTTGGCGGCAATCAATGTCGAGGAGGGGAATAAGTACATGGCTTCCTATCATGGAGCAATCTTTACTTCCGACCTGAAAACACTTCAGTTCACTCCTCCCGCAATCAAAGAGGTTGTTGTCCCCGATGAATGCACCAAGATCGGCGCATATGCGATGTCTTACAGTGGGGTGGAAAGAGTGACTGGATGCAAAAATCTTCTCGTTATTGAAGAATATGCGATGACGGGATGTAAGTCGTTGAATTATGTAGAATTAGGTAATAAACTTACCACCCTCGGAGATGACGCGTTCTCTTCAACCGCTATAGAATATATCACTCTCCCTGAGTCTCTTACATCAATGGGTAACAGAGTGTTCGAGAACTGTGGCGAGCTGAAGGCAATCGTAATCCCCGACCAGGTGAAGGAAATCGGCAATTACAACTTCTTCAACTGTATGAGCCTCCAGAGCGCCACATGGGGAAAGGGAGTGACATCGATGGGTGAATACGCTTTCCGCCACTGTCCGAACCTTACGACAATGGTCTGCAAGCCTGTCAATCCCGTTGCCATCTACGACGATACATATTTCGATGCCGATCAGTATACCACGATTCATGTATATGTTCCCGCGGCCTCCCTTAACGCATACAAGAGCGCCAAGAACTGGAACCGCTTCGCCAACATCTCTGCAATCACGGAATCCTCAATCACACTCGCAACCGGTGATGTCACCGCTACAAGCGCAACTGTGACAGGTCATCCCTCCGATGATACCATCTATTGGTATACTGGCGTTGAGACTCTGGCTAAATATGATGCAGAAACAATCTGGAGCACTCTCCTTTCCCAGTGGAAGGCGGAGGGCGGCGACTGGTATGCTGCATACTGCGAAAAGGCCCACAAGGGAGATGCCAGCCAGACATTCAACAACCTCACCCCCAACACAATGTATGCATGCTATGCATTTGCTGTTGACAGCGAAGGTAAGCTTGTGATTCCGGTGACCACTGCCACCTTCCTTACTGCTAATGACGTAAAGAGCCTCGCAATCAATGTCGGCAATATTTCCGGGACAAGCGCTCAGATCACAGTGACTCCCACCGACGACGAGACTCCCTGGTATGCAACAGTTGTGGCTAGGGCCGATTTCAAGGGCGAGAAGGCCTGGAGCGAGCTTGTGGACGCTTGGAAAGCGGAGGGTGAGAACTGGTTTGCCGGTTACACCGACAAAGCACACAATGGTGAGTTTACCCAGACCTTCTCCGACCTTAAGGAAAACACCGAATACGTGGCATTCGCCTTTGCGGTGGACAACTCCGGTGCAATTCTGATGCCTCAGGTATCCGAGGAGTTCAACACCAAGACATTAGGCATAGAGGCTGTAGAAAGTGAGGCAGTGGCTGTCAATGTCAACGGCAACGTAATCTCTATCTCCGGCAACAATACAGCCTCTATCTACACTGTAGATGGTCGCCTCGTCGCAGTTTGCGGAGAGAATGGTCAGGAAGTAGCCCCCGGCATCTATCTGGTGCAGATTCAGGGTGCAACCGGCAAGACTGTAAAGATTATAGTTAAGTAATCTGATAATCTCCTTAAAAATATGAAGGGCGTATCATTTGATACGCCCTTCATATTTTTATGTATTTTTGTTCATTTCCCTGCTACCTTCGCGCGGATGCGGCTGAGGTGTGTCTGCGACACGCCCAGATAGGAGGCGATATATTTCAGCGGGATGCGCGCCACTACGTCGGGACGTAGTTTTACGAAACGCTGATAGCGGCTGTAGGCGCTCTGCTGACCCAGCCAGATATACCGGTTCTCCAGTGAGTGAATCTGACGCATAAGCACCCTGTTGAACCACTTCACGAGATCAGTGTCGTCAAGCAGTTCCTGAAAATCCTTCACCGGCACTGAAATAATCTCACTTTCCACCACCGGATTATAGGACAATTGCGACGGGCTGCCGTAGAGATATGTGTCCGGACTAAGGAAAGGGTCTCCTCGCACACCGAATGCGATTGTCTGGTCCTTCTTGTCCATGACCCGTGACACTCTGAAGATGCCATCCGCCACCCAGACAACATCATCAAAGGGTACGCTTTCCTGGCATACGAGGTCGGTGGCCTGTACCTTTTTCCAGCAGGATTTTTCCGCGAGCCGTTCTATTGTTTCACGCGGCACCGGGTATACCGGAGAGATGAACTCCGATAGCACCTCTGCGATGGCCGCTATATTATTCTTTTCTGCAAGTGACATAGAGATATAGGTTTAAGTAGCCTATCATCCGCAAATTTAAATAAAAGAATTGATAAATAAAATGAATAACTCAAAATTCCCTCAATAATCCGCAACATAAATGCATATCTATCCCATAAATAGGACATGCCAATCATGAGTCGGGCGTGCTACAGGGGCGACATCCTCAATGCGGTTAAGCCAGGGGGCACCTGAGTATAATGTCTGGGAACGCGAAGCGAAATAGCGCGCTCAGCCTCCTCTGCGTACTCACGCGCAAGCACAGCAGTTCACTCGCCTTTACGCGAATTATACCGGATATTGGTTGACCATCAAATGAACTTAACCCTGAAGATGGTTGACCTGAATTGGAATTTCTCTGTGCCTCTGCGCGCGATTTATATAGATGCTGCTGAAATTGTCGCTGATAAAATGCGCGAGCACGCTGAGGAGGCGGAGAGCGCTATTTGGGCTTCGCCCTTGCCCCCACCGTCGCTCGGATTGTGAGACTGCCGTTCTCCCACATCTTAGACCCCATCCCACAAAAAATGTTAACGCAGGGGCGGCGTATTTTCGAGGAA
>CAJLTZ010000092.1 GCA_905209725.1 uncultured Muribaculaceae bacterium | reverse complement strand
TCCTCGAAAATACGCCGCCCCTGCGTTAACATTTTTTGTGGGATGGGGTCTAAGACCCCATCCCACAAAAAACTTTGCGGGCTTCGCCTTTCTGACCGCAGGCACTCGGCTTATGGTATCACAAGTGCTTCAATCCTCAGCTTGCCATTCGCCGTGACCCCATTAGGCTCTTATCTGAGAAATAATTGCTAACTTTGCAATTCCAAGGCTACAAATCACTATGACTCAGAACGCGGCTAACGATAAAGACAAGACTCTCTTCTCCATTTTGTTTGCCATCAGTTTCGCTCATCTGCTGAACGATATGATGCAGTCAATCATACCCTCAATCTATCCTATCCTCAAGGACAATTACGGGTTGACATTCGCACAGATTGGCATGATCACATTCGTGTTTCAGATTACGTCGTCGCTGCTGCAACCGCTTGTGGGGCGTGTGGCCGACCGACATCCTATGCCCTACGCACTTTCGGCGGGAATGGTGTTTACGCTGATTGGCATCGTCCTACTCTCCTTTGCCAATCAGTTTGCCTACATCATGATTTCAGTGGGAGTGATAGGAATGGGGTCGTCGATATTCCATCCTGAGGCGTCGCGTATCGCACAGTTGGCCGGCGGCCACAACCGAGGGCTTGCGCAGTCCATCTTTCAGGTGGGGGGCAACGGAGGAAGCGCCATCGGTCCGCTGCTTGCCGCAATTATCATCATCCCTTATGGACAGCAATCGATTATCTGGTTTGCCATCGCTGCCTTATTGGCCGGCGCCACTCTGCTGCCTGTGGGGAAATGGTACAAGAGCGTGCTGCAGGGTGTGAAATCCAGACCTATTGCCGTGAGTCCTGCTATCAAGGGATTGTCGCACAGCAGGATAACCTGGGCTGTTGTGATTCTATGCGTGCTCACATTCTCTAAATATTTCTTTATGGCGAGCATGACGAGCTATTTCACATTCTTTCTCATCGATAAGTTTGGCGTGGACATTAAAGTGTCGCAGTTGTGTCTCTTTGCCTTCATGGCTGCTGTGGCTGTGGGCACGATTTTGGGAGGCAGCATCGGCGACCGGTATGGGCGCAAATATGTGATATGGGGATCGATTTTAGGAGCGGCGCCATTCACGCTGATTCTGCCGTATGTGAACTTCACGCTCACGATAATCCTCGCCATAGTGATAGGACTTGTGATTTCATCGGCGTTCTCGGCGATACTGGTGTATGCCACAGAATTGAAGCCTGACAAGGTAGGGATGATGGCGGGACTCTTTTTCGGGCTTAACTTCGGACTCGGGGGCATCGGTTCCGCATTTTTCGGTTGGCTCGCCGACAAGACAAGCATTGAGTTTATCTTTCAGGTCAGCACGCTTCTCCCCTTGCTCGGCATAGTGACTGTATTCCTTCCAAACATCGACGGACGGAAAATAAGTCAGAGGTCAGAGTGATGAAGTCAGAGGTCAGAGGACAGAGTTATGATTTTCATTCAATTTCATAGCGGGTGAGATGACTGGCGCCGGCGCGGACTTCTTCAATGATTTCACTGCAGCGCTTTTCGGGTATTTTTATTTTTGTGCCAACTGCCATGAAGTCTGACATACGGGGGGTTCCTGTGCCATTTACCGATGTGGCGTGCTCGCCATTATATCCCTCAGTGCAGAGCGTAAGGTCGTATGCCGGCGCAAGCCGCCATTGCCATTCACCACTTCCGGTATCCCTTATTACATAAAAACTGAAATTCTTGCAATGGTCATCCTTATTATCCGTGAGATAATTAAATAGCATACGCCGATACATCTGCTCCACATCTTCACTGCTTTGCGTGATATATCCCGTGAGCGCGAGAAGATTGGAATAATCCATAAAGGGCTCTCGGAGCGACAGGCACAGCAATCCTCCGGCCGTTGACATATGAAGTCGGTTGCCTTCGCTGTCGATATCGAATCTGCGGGTTGCAAAATACCGGCCACTGATCAATTTGAAGTCTGGCACTGCAATTCCGGATTTTCTTGCCGACTCATTATATTCATATTCCTGAATGCCAATATCAGCCGGATCATAGGTGTGGCGAAATTTAACAATCCAATGACCATCGGCGTCCGAAAAAACAGCCTTGGGGCGGGCGCCGCCGCTATTTCCGCTATTATATAGCAATAGTCCTGCATCACTATCCTGCTTCTCTTTTAGCACTTCAAGAGCCATTGACTGCAACCTATCAAAATCCGTAATTGCCTCATCTCGCTCGATTTCTATGGCCGGCGAATATGTGAGCGCACCCATACCATCTGCACCTACAATTGCCAACCTGTCTAACGATGACAAATCGGAATCATTGACACCTTTGCGCAACAGAGCCTTATGGAGAAGATAACGGCCATAACCATCGGGAAGACTGTCCTCGAACACTCCGAAATTGCCTTGAAACGGCTGCGGTTTGGCAATAAACGCGCCCGGCTTTAACGGTAATTCCAGCGGCGAAACGCTGAATCCCTCCGCAAGCCAATGTCTGTCGTATTCGAACACATTCAAACGATTTTCCGGAGTATGCGATAACGTTCCGACAATTTTGTCACGGAATTTAACGGTCAGTTTTTCTGTCTTCTTCATGATTTCTTGTGTTTGGGGTAGGCTCGCTTGTCGCCGGTCTTGCTGCGGATGAGGTCGAGTTCGGCCATCGTGTCGAATTTGGGGGCGCTGAACAGTTTCTTTATCTCCGCCACATATCCCAATGCCATAGCCAAACGGATCAGCGAGTCGAAGGAAATCAGACCCTTCTGCTCGAAACGCGCCACGGACGACAATGGCACGCCCGACAATTCAGCTATACTCTTCCGGGTGATATTCTTCTCCACACGCCGTCTGCGAAAATTGTCCGCAATCTGACGCGAGATATCCTCCGAATTGTCGAGCGTGAACCCATCCAATAAAGCCAATAGGTTATCAGTATTTGATTCTTCAGTCATAATACTACCAATATTATAGCTCAAAGATAATCAAATTTTCCGACAACTGCAAATTAGATTCGTGCGGTTCCGGTCAACGCTTGGTGGCGTGGATCATGAAGGTGACGGCTATCACGGAGATTAATATGCCTATCACTATGTTGGCGGTGAGCGGTTCGCCGAAGGCTATCGTGCCTACAAGGATGGCAGTGATTGGTTCGAAGACGCCCAATACGGATGCTTTGGTGGCTCCGATGTTTCGGGTGGCTGTCGCCAGCGTGGCAGTAGACACTATGGTGGGCAATACGGCCAGACCGGTGAGATTAAGCAATGCCGGCGCATTCCCCAAATGGGCTGTCAGCGGTATGTCGGAGAAGGCCGCTATGCCCAGGAACACAAATGCTCCCACCAAAAGCGTATAAAATGTAAGCAAAGTGTTGGAGATGCCGGCAATCACTTTGCTGCGGTTGATTATCACGATGAACAAGGCATATACGAGAGCCGAACAGATTGAGAACCATATGCCTACGGGATTGATGGCGCCGCTATCGTCGCCACAGGTCATAATCACCACTCCGCCAAATGTCGCGGCAATCGACAGCCATACCGGCCAGGAGGGAATCTTGCCCATAAAGACCATTATGATAGCCACCAGCACGGGGTATAGAAACACGAGGGTCGTGGCCATGCCGGAGGCTATATAATGATAGGATTCAAACAGGAACAGGCTGCTCGAAGTGTATAGCAGTCCTAAAATCAGTAAGACACCGGTCTGCCGAAGATTCACTTTGAAGGAGCCGCGACGGATAAGCATATAGCAGCCAAGCAACAACACTGCAAAACCATAACGGAAAAACAATACCGACTGCACTGCCGCCCCTGCCATAAGCAAAGGCATGGCAAAGAGTGGATTCAGGCCATATGTCACGCCCGTGATAATTCCTGACGGATAGCCAATAAGTGCCTTCTTACTAAGTTTCATCCTCTAATTTAATCTATTACAATTATTTGCTGGCTGGGATGACCCAGAAGCGGGAAGCATCGGTGGTAATAATGTCGGAGTTGGGGGTCTTTTCAGAGTGAACGCATCTTTTGGCGTCTTTTCGGCGCTTTGGTTGGCTCCGCTCCGTCACGATGCCCGCATCGCTCCTTCTCGGACTCAACCAAATCACTCGAGAATACTCTCAACGGGTCATATTTATCTTGCAAATTTAAGAATCTAAATGCTGACTAACAAATTTTACAGGAATTGTCTGATTCAATAAAACAAAAGGCGTTAAAATATGTTATAACTATTATAAGACACGCTATGACACGAGCCATTGCAATTATTTCATGCTTAATTGCGAGTCTGTTTCTTGTTCCCGTCCAGGCCGACTGTCTGGAAATATATGAAGGTGAATCGGAAACAGCGATAGAATGCTGTGTCATAGCCAACGGTATGTCCCGCGCTGAAATTTCAGAGGATATTTCCGATAATAGGATTAACATTCCCAGAAGCAGTCGGGATATTGATGTTAGTTCAAAAGTCAAAATCATCCTTCCCCACCTTTCAGTCAGGATTTTGCACTGCGTATTCCGTGAGTAAAAAAGTATAAGTTTCCTCTCTTCTTTGGAATCCGAGGGCATTAGAACCCATCGGCAATAGTAACTTATACTTAAAACAATGACACTAATATTATTATATCTTATCGGGGCTCTTGGTGTATCCTCTTTGTGCTCCGTGCTTGAAGCCGTGCTACTCTCTACTCCGGTTTCATTCATTTCAATGAAAGAAAGTCAGGGTGCAAAAAACGCGTCCTTACTGATGAAATACAAGACAAACGTAGACCGTCCGGTTGCAGCTATCCTCACACTCAACACAGTTGCACATACCATAGGTGCGGCCGGAGTGGGATCAGAATCAGTAAAGGTGTTCGGAGAGGCATATTTCGGTATAATCTCCGCGATACTGACTCTCTTAATACTTGTCTTATCTGAAATTATCCCCAAAACAATCGGAGCATCATATTGGCGAAGCCTCGCGATGCCATCTGCCGGGATAATCAAGGCCTTAATCATCATCACATATCCTCTCGTACTGCTTTCCGAATTGCTTACACGCTGTGTATCTCCCAAAATCCAACCTCTTACGGTAAGCCGTGAGGAAGTGGCAGCGATGGTGAATATGGGCACATTCGAGGGCGTGATTAATGACTCTGAGAACAAAGCAATTCAAAATTTCCTCAAACTTTCAAATGTCACTGCAGAAGAGATCATGACCCCATTCGTGGTGGTGGCCTCGGTTTCAACGCATACCACAATGAGAGAGTTTTACGACAACAAGACTCTATCATCATTCTCTCGTATTCCCGTGTTTGATTCCCATCGTGAGTTTATCACAGGCTATGTACGCAGGGCGAAAGTACTTGAAATGCTCACTCAGGACAGGTTCTCTATGACGTTGAAAGAGATTGTGCGTCCTATCCTTTCCTTCAGGGAGGACACAAAGGTGTCTGAGATATGGCAGAAGATGCTTAAGGATCAGGAACACATTTCAGTAATAACCGATGAATACGGCTGTATGCGTGGCATCGTAAGCATGGAAGACATAATCGAGACAATGCTTGGGGTTGAGATTGTGGATGAATGCGACACAACTGAAGACCTACAGGCAATGGCCCGTAAGAAATTTGCGTCCGAAGCAGTTCTTTAATATTGCTTTTCACCACTTTAAGTCAGGCTCCTTCTCACAAAAAGAATATACCTATGCTATCATTTCTGTGAGAGGGCGCCTACTTATTTGGATGTTTTTGCGAAAGTAAAGTAAATGTATTATCTTTGTGGGAAATACCCCAATTATTAGTATCTGTCTACCCATGCGTCACGCGGAGACAGATACCATTACGAGAACAACCTCTTCATAATGTTCGTGCTCATTGGAGTGGATGCAAGGCCGGAGTGGCACACTTCGCAGGGCCGCATCGACCTGATTCTGAGTATGCGCAATTACATCTACATCATTGAGTTGAAGCGCGACGGCACGCCCGAGGAGGCATTAGAGCAGATTAAGAAGAAGGACTATGCGCGCCAGTTTGCCGGCGACCCGCGCCCGATTATCAAGCTCGGCGTCACCTTCAGCACCAAGACCCGCAACATCACCGCCTGGAAATCCGTCATTTAGACTCCATCCCACAAATATAATCTCCTTTTATTAAAAAACGCAAAATAAGGGTTTTATGGGATGAACGATTTTTAGTATCTTCGCATATGGAATCTATTTAAACATGGGAACATAAGTATGACTAACACAATAATAACCAGGAAATATGAGTCGCCTTGTGGGATTCTTTTGCTCGGGTCGTTTGGAGACAACCTGTGTCTTTGCGACTGGCAGGTGGAGAAGCACCGAGGCCTTGTGGATAAAAGGCTGCGCCGCCTGCTTGATGCCGAATTGGTGGAGGGTTGCTCTGAGGTGATAGATCGGGCTATCTCCGAACTTGACGAATATTTCGCGGGTCAAAGACAGGAATTTGACATTCCCCTATTGTATGCGGGTACAGATTTCCAGAAAAAAGTATGGAACAAACTTCTTGAGATTCCTTACGGCACCACAATTTCCTATGGCGAAATGGCTCGGCAGATCGGGATGCCCAAGGCAGTGAGGGCCTTGGCAAATGCCAATGGCACCAATTCAATTTCCATCTTCGCTCCATGCCACCGTGTGATTGGGAGCAATAACACTCTCACCGGCTATGGCGGCGGCCTCGCAGCGAAAGAATATCTGCTGAATCTGGAAAATAGTAAAATGATGAACAGAAAAATATAATAATCATACTTTAGTATTCATATTTATACTACCTTTGCATGAAGAGTACCCGACCAACGGAGGGACCTGGGAAATAATTGATTGATTTTTAGACTCTCTCCAATACGAATCAATGTCAAAGGCCAACACTCTTCCACTCTCACATATGCAGAAGATATCCCCTTCGGGTGTCTTTCTGAAACATTTCGTTATACTTCACAGTCGGCCAAGGGGATTGCCTACGCTCTTGGCTATGACGACTATTCCTATTTTTCCCGTCTTTTCAGCAAGCATGTCGGTGTGCCTCCGTCAGTCTATGCCAAAAACCTTAAATAGTCCATGCATTCCCCCGTTGTAGTCATTCCCCGGATGAGGTGACCGTTGTAATTTTGCAACTGTTCTAAAGGGAATATCAGACAATGGGAAAACATACGAATTGCAAAGTCATGAATGCCGCGTTGCGGCTGAAATTGTGCAACCGCACACCCGGTATTATTTTATTATTGATGCTGATTTCCGGCATCCAGCTGGAAGCCACCTCAGGCATATATGCCTGGTCGGTTTGGGTAAATGATGATACTTTCGATCGCGCCATGCTTCCTTTAAATTACCTATGTATCGCAGCCGCACCTCATCTTCGGCCTTTTGGCTCAGTCACATAGTCCGCTATGCTCCTTCGCCTGCAAGACCGAATATGAGGCACAGCTGCAACGTGCCAAAGGAGACTATGAACGGCACGGCGAGGAGATCCGCAGATATTACAGCTTCGACTACAAGTCCAAATCCTGGAACTACCGTCAGCGGATAATAGCCAAGATTGAGGTGACTTCCAAGGGCGTAAATGTCCGCTTTATTGTCCCAAGCAACCGCAACAACAAGCCAGAAACCGTATATCGGCGATATTGCCGCAGAGGAACGATGGAACTTTGGATCAAGGACCTGAAATATTTCCGCGCCGACAGAATGTCGTGTAGCTCGTTCAGAGCCAACACGTTTCGGCTGTTCCTTTACGGAGCCGCCTACGTGATCGCCCATAGGCTCAAGGCACTGGCATTCGCTGGAACCGAGGTGGAAGACTTCACAATGGACAGCTTCATGAAACGGATAATGCTGAGCGCAGTGTTCATTGTCGAGAAGAAGACCTTTATCCGGTTCAGCTTCTCGCAGAATCATAGACACAAGGAGGCTATGACGCTCGCGTTGGAGAGACTTTCGGCATAATCGCCACTTCAATCATAAAATTACGAAGTCCGGTTTGCAATCGGACCGCCTTTACGTGTGCCGGGTAGAGGATTTTTCATCTTTTCATTCGAAAAAAGGATGCGATGCAGTCCATGACCACCACGCGGAAACTCAAAAATCTCACATCGATATCATGCCCGATTGAAATTACTACGCATTGCCTCGGTGTCCAGCCATAGCCATGCTCATCGAGACACCCCTATGAATAATGTAGGCTAGAGTTGGATATACCTGAGCTTGAGGTTTACAAAATCCTTGTGCGAGCTTAATAATATCGTATTTGTTCATATCGTTTTTTAGTGAGCGCCGCAAGGGCGCCCACAGGTTAATATAAATTCGAGTTATTACATTTCAATGACTTCATCAAAGGAGAGTATGCTCTGAGATTCGATCCTTTCCCAGCGAAAAAATTTGCTTATCAGCGTATTTATTGATCCTTTTACATATCCTGTTTCAACTAAGAGGGTCCAACCTGGGTAATAGTGGGAAAGATTATATACTAATCCCACGCGTCCATTAAGACCATGCTGTTGCATGAACTCGTGCACGTTGGAAGCCTGATCAAGAAATATCAGACTGACAACGTCGTTTGAATCAAATGCATCAGTTATTTCGACTTCGGTGCATTGAAGAAGTTTCTTTACATCATTAGTGTCCACTAAAAAATCATAAGAGTTCTTTGAAATTATTGAAATTCAACTTGTTGCAAGGGATTTTAAGGTGCGACGATTTGAAATTAACTTTGCAGTCTGAATCAGGCTGTTATGTTAAAAGACAAGTACGTTTTTGCTCAATTGGTCAAGTTTCTTGACAATGACAAGTTTCGTCACGTCGTAGATAAATATGATGGAGACAAGTATGTAAAGAGTTATACTTGTTGGAATCAATTACTTACGA
>CAJLTZ010000091.1 GCA_905209725.1 uncultured Muribaculaceae bacterium | reverse complement strand
GCAGAAATCATAGATTGTTTCCATACCGGCTCAACATCTCCTCACAGCATCCGTGCTATCAGCCCAGTGCCGCACGTTAGGCACCCTATGAATAATGTAGGTTAGATTGTAACAAAGATTAGTCCAGTCTTCAGCTGTCAGCACCTTGAACAAAAAAATGACGGATAATAGAGTTTCAATTATCCGTCATTTTTTTGTAATCAGTATGGCAAGTTAATTATAAATAATTCAAATAGAATCTTTTCCAATAACTGATACACTACATATAATACTACCAATATCAGGGCTATGCAGATTCCAATTCCTAATAATGGATTTGCCGAGAAAACACTTTGTGCGATACTGCCTAAATAGTATACTGGGACAGCAATTACAATTATAATTATTAAAGCCAATATCAAACTCATAGAGTCAAAAATTCCCATCGTAAAATATGCCGTCCTATCTAATTTTACATCTTTAGATTTCTGTATATACAATTTCTTGACATGCCCATTATTATCCACCTCATATACCGGAAGCCAGTTTGATTCGCCTTCCTGCTGGACAATAAGGTCATGTTCCATCTTGCTCACTTTCTTAGCATTCTCCGATGGAGAATCATAAATGTTCACGTCCTTCAAAGGTTTGCCATCTTTTTCTTCCACGGAAGCAATCCACAGATTGTCAGATAGCACATTGGGTATACCCCAGACAAATGAGATTGTTTCTCCGTCATTGGTATCCCTGACTCTGAGTTTGACTTTTTGAGTACCCTCTTTATTCAGGGGATAACCTATGGCGCGGAAATAGGTCTCCAGTGCCGGAGTTGCATTCTCCCAATTCAATGTTGCATCTATATACCTGTCTTCGCCGGGCTTTTCTGTGCCATAGTCCTCGAGTTTAACGAAGGCATTAGGTGCAAGTTTTTTTACCTCTTTGGCAAAGAATGCTAAATTCATTCTATCCCCGGGATATACGTATGCTGCGGCACAAGAATATTCCCCGGCATTGAATCTACTGATGAATTTTTTAAGCATTCTGCCATCTGAATAGCTTTGACAGGACTGCAATAATCCTGTCAAGGCTATTAACAGTAAATATATAAATGGTTTCTTCATCTCAGCGGATTTTCTTTTTATATGTCTTAAACAGTTCCTCCTTCATAGTCATTGAAGGAAGGGCCTTGGCAAAAGCATGCGTGCCTACAATCACTATGAAGAATTCCTCATCGTCATAAATGAATGACACCACATGGATACGGGAAAGGGTATATGGTAAGAATGTTAGACCCACCAGACTCTTTTCTCTGGCAATAGTATTGAATAAATCTACCACCTTTTCCTCCGGGGAATCAGTATTGTCATGATTTGTCACAATTGCGGATATAGCCCCATTCCCAAAGATTGTTGGCGGTATGCCGCACAACTGTTCTTTTACCATAGAGACATCGAAATCCATAGATTCTCCGTTAGGCAGGAATAATTCACCTTCCATAAAAGGAGAATAAATCGTTTTCACGAAAGTAATTTCTTGCGCACTTGTAGCTCCTTTTTCATAACCAGTTCCATTGCAAGCATTGCAACTTATTTTTCCGGTTTCATCGCATCTTTTACATTTAAACAGCCCCATGCCCTTACACGTGGGGCAATCGGCACCTGATTTCAATTCGTATACCTTCCCTTCAAATTTACTGTAAAGATATCCTTTTTTCTTATTGTCACGGGCGTAGAAAACTCCAGAACCTTTACAGTCAGGACACTCACCATTGCCTATCCCATGGCAAGTGGGACATGAAATCTTACCTGTCCCATTGCAAAACTTACAAGACGGCGGTTGGCTCATATTCTTTACCGACACTACTTTTTCAGGATAAGTTTTAGTAGAATCCATCTCCTTGTTGTATGATGACAACATACTTATGAAATCGTGTGTGGTGAAATGAACATCCTGTTCTGTCAAATCCTCTTCTGTAATTTGGAGGTCGGAACTGTATTGCACTTTTATGGTCTCTTCATAGTGAACATCTACCCTTCCGTAACAAGCCAAAGCAGCCGGGCACGGAGACATATTCACTCTAAATTCCGTCAAATGGGCCATTGCTCGTTTCAACTCTTTCTCAATTGGATCGTTAAATGAATCAAACCATGGTGCCTCCGACAACTGTTTGAGTACTGATTCCTCGTCTGAGTCAGAATATTCACTGATAGTGCAGGTATAATATCCATTTTGTTCTATCAAACCTTTTTCCACTACGCTTAGAATATCAGATGGTGCTTCGATAAAATTCAATTGCGTATTCATAGCTCAGTTTTTATTACCTTATGCCACCAATCCCAAGAGTAACCTGCGGATGGGTGGTATAGCCACAGGACTCGTGTCTCTTTACCGTCGGAAAGACGGTAATATCCATTCTTTACTTCGGAATCTTCAATGACAAGAGTTTCTCCCTTGCGCCAGCGGTCGCCGCCGGGAAGGTTGTCATACATGCGCGTTACTCCCCAAACCAACATCAGGTCGGGACACAGTTCATCGATCACCTCGAAAAATGCTTTGTCTGAATTGCGGAAATCAACCCATTCGGGGGCTATACGCGATGCATCCTGCGCCTTCTGAACAT
This sequence comes from uncultured Muribaculaceae bacterium, assembly GCA_905209725.1. Lineage (GTDB taxonomy): Bacteria > Bacteroidota > Bacteroidia > Bacteroidales > Muribaculaceae > Lepagella. The sequence goes on along the minus strand of CAJLTZ010000091.1, from coordinate 6,328 downwards.
AATTGTAAAAGGCGATGGAATTCCATATTTGATTGCTTTCCTCAATATCGGTTTCATGGTTCACAAGAGAGCGTTCGAACTTGCGCATGGTTCCGGTCCAGTCAGCCGTTTCTCCTTTGAGAAGCACTTCGATACAGTTCTTTGAGGTAAAGTCGGCGCATTCTTCGGCATTCTCTACTTTACCGCAATCCTTGCATCCCTTGCCGCATACGTGAGCTTCACCCAATGCAAGGATCTTTTTACCGAAAATGCCGCCGGAGTCATAATCCTTGCCGATCCAAGGCTTAAAAAAGACATTCTTCATAAATTACTCATGCCACTGGACTCCCCTCTTTGGCGTTAGGTCAGTAAACAAAAAAGCGCAGGAATCTGTATCGGTTGCCGTCCTACACTCTGAGGCTTCTCGCATTGCCCTATTCTTGTCGGACGGCAACGCCAGAAGCCCACGCCAGTATATGCAATCTATGCATCCGGCTTCATTTCTCCCGAAATATCATGCCGAATGCAGGATAATTACATTACCACGGGCATCTACCGTTGCTCAACCCTTGACAAGAATATGAAAGTTTGCGAGACATTTCAGAGTGTCAAGAATCAGCGCGGATAAACGCTTTCTATGTATGTCAATCCGTACGCGACTATTCGCGTCCTCGATACATCCCGCTCCGCTCAACCCCAGACCGGAGTTTGATTCGGAAGAACCTCTCCCAGCTGGCGTGGTCTGCATTGCGGTCTGCAATCACAAAATTATGATTTATTTTTAATTTGTGCAAGAGATTTATCAGAAATAAAACTATGTTATAAAGCATAATAAATCGGGCTCTCAGAAATTATGATTATTTTTGTATTCTGAAAGAATATCGATGCTTATGAGCGACTATAGAATTCCACATCTGCCACTCTCGTATGACCTGGAGACTAAGGCTGTTCTCAAACAACTCAATCAGGCTAACCGCCGTTTGGCTGAGTTGAAAGGTGTTGCTTTGACTATACCTAATGAGAATATACTTGTCAGTACCCTGACTTTACAGGAAGCAAAGGATAGTTCTGAGGTTGAGAACATTGTAACAACTCAGGATGACCTTTATCAAGGAGCTGCGGAGTCGTTTTCAAATTTTGTTGCTAATGCCGCTACAAAAGAGGTTCTCAACTATAGAGAAGCGCTACAGCATGGTTTTCACCTTGTCAAGGAGAAAGGAGTGCTGACTTCTTCAGTAATCAAGGAAATCCAGAAGATGCTTGAGCATAACTCAGCTGGTTTCCGAAGTGTGCCCGGCACAGCATTGAAACGCTCGGACGGGAAGACCGTCTACACTCCTCCCCAAGATAAGCAGACAATATTGGAATTGATGGATAATCTGGAACGCTTTATCAACGATGACAGTCTTTCCGAATTGGACCCTCTTATCAAGTTGGCTATCATCCATCATCAGTTCGAAAGTATACATCCATTCTATGATGGAAATGGCAGAACCGGACGCATCATTTGCGTCTTGTATCTTGTACTGACTGGATGTCTTGATTTGCCTATTCTTTATCTTAGTCGCTATATTACACATAACAAAGGAGAATATTATCGTCTGATTCAGGCAATCAGAGACAAGAATGAAGATAATGCAGCGGAATGGGAAGCGTGGATTCTGTTCATGCTAAAGGGTATTGAAGAAACAGCAATCGAAACTACCCGTCTGGTCAAAGGTATATCCAAGCTGATGGCTGAATTCAAGGCAATACTTCGCCCTAAATTTGGGAAGCAATATCGGCATGAACTTCTGAATAACCTATTCTTCCATCCATATACAAAAATTGAATTTTTAGAGAAAGACATGATGGTCAATCGAGTAACGGCAGCTAAGTATCTTGATATGATAGTTGATGCCGGTCTTCTCGAAAAAGTAAAGATGGGTCGAAGCAACTACTATATCAACTCAGCTTTAATGGGATTGTTTATGGCTCAGAACTATCATCCCGATACGAAAACTGATATTGTTGAATCTGTTAGCGGTTTAGTTCAATAAATAGTGTGATCATGAACATATACGTCGTGACATGTTCAAGAAAACCGCGAATCGTGAACACATCAGAGATAATATGTTCAAAAAAATCAAAATCGCGAACACATGAATGACTCAACGAGACAGAAGGTAGAGGCGGCATTAAACGATTTGATTGAACGCCGCAGGATGATATTCTGGTATGACGAGGGTGGTCAGATGCAAGAGTTTGCTGCCTCTCTCAGTCTGCCGGGAATAGAAAGTGTGGTTGTGGATGGCAATCCGTTCTCAGTCAAACATCATATTCTGACGTCTCCTCAACCGGAGCGGGGCTGGCTTATATACAGTCCTCACGCCTGTCCGCCTGATGAGGACAACTGGCTTCTCGACCTGCAAGTGCAGTCGCTGCCATTTGCAGCCAATATGCGAACGCTATATGCGGTGGAATGCAATATCCCAGTTGAGTTGAAAGACAGAATAATAGCCGGACATAAGGATTTCTTCTCACAGAAAGAAAATCGCGACCGGCTTGTGATGAGAAACTGTCAGACGATGGATGCTGATTCCATCGAACTCCAGATGCTTGCCATCACCTGTAAGACAGACCCTCATTTCGACCAGCTCATCTATGCTCTTGCTTCGGAAGCGATTGAAGATAAAACCGAGATACAGGAGAAATTAGAAAAGTATAATCTCGCCGAGGCTTATTGGGTTCTTATTGAAAAATCAATTGGATATAAGGGAATCCGAGCTATCAAGGACTTGCTCATAGCCCTGTTTATGCATGACCTTGACCCACACGGCAACCAATCCGGATTGTCGGCAGAAGCCTCCATCTTCATGCGCGACTGGCGCGACAGCAACCGCTACGTTGAGCTATATAAGCAGTGGGCAACCAAGCTCCAGACAGAATTGAGCATCGCCAATCTCGTTCAGAATTATCCGCTTGAAAAGCTCGCACGGATTGAGACGTTCCCATTGATAGATGTCTTCATAGCGCAGCATCTCCAGCGAGAGGTGTTAAATTCTACCATGACGGTGGAGAAAATGGAAGACATAGTAGAGCAACGGGAGAACAAGATATTCTTCGAAAAGGCAGCTCATACAATCAAAGCACTGTTGGAGGTGCGCAGAATGGTGGAAGACATTGACCGGAAGATGCCGGGACTTATCATCAACTCTGCTTCCGACGGATTCAGACTCTACACACAGGAACTATATAAGATAGATATGCACTATCGCCACTATTTCCGAGAAGCCGGTCAGGCGGAAGGCCCGGACCTGCTGGCTCCGGTCACGGAAATGGTTCAGCGCGTCTACACCAACGGCTATTTGTTGCAACTGGCTAACAAATGGCAGCCTATGGTAGATAGTATGGAGAAATGGGGCATTGAAGGATTTACAGCCCAACGATTCTTCTTTACCCAATATGCAAAGCCGATATTGGAAAAATCAAAGCTCTTCGTCATAATCTGTGATGCACTCCGCTATGAGACAATGGTGGAAGTCGAGCAGCGCGTGGCCGGAATAAGCCGTATGGCACCGACCATGAAACCGGCGATGTATTCCACTCTGCCATCTTATACTCAGCTCGGTATGGCGGCTTTGCTTCCCAATAACGTCCTTTCTTACGAGAAGATGAGCGATGAAGTCTTTGCCGACGGCATTAGCACGAAGGGAACAGAATCACGCAAGAAGGTGCTTGCAAACCGACTTGCCAAAAGCATTGCGATGACAGCCGAGGATTTTCTGAATACTCCTCAGCCTAAGACCTTTTTCAAGGATTACGACTTGATTTACATCTATAGCAATATCATAGACAAGACCGGCGATGACAAGGTCTCCGAGGGGAAAGTGTTCAAGGCTACCGATGAGGAAATTGAGCATATAGTGCAGATGATAGAGAAAGTGCGCAATGCCAACGGCTATCATGTGCTGGTCACTTCCGACCACGGCTATATATATCAGAACGAACAACTTGACGAATCTGATTTCACCGATTTCCGAGTAATGGGAGAAACGTTGGCTGATTCGCGCCGCTTTGTAATAGGCAAAGGCCTGCAACCCGGCAACGCCGTTAAAACATGGGAAAGCGACAAAGTTGGGCTTAAAGCGGGCATGATGATCCAGACTGCAAAAGGATTGAACCGAATACGCAAGCAAGGCTCCGGAAGCCGATTTGTTCATGGCGGGTCGATGCTTCAGGAGGTTGTCGTGCCGGTGCTCCATATCAATATCAAGAAGTCTCGTGACGTAAGCGAGGTTGACGTGGAAGTGCTCAACCGCAATTCGCGTATCACCACCAACAATCAGGTAATCGGCTTCTATCAGACGGAGCCGGTCAGCGAGAAAGTTAAAGGTATAACAATCAAAGCCGGTTTTTACGATGAAGAAGGAAATCTTCTTTCTGACAGTGTGACACTGACATTCGACAGCCAAAGTAATGAATCGACCCAGCGCGAACAGAAGCACGGGTTCATATTCCGCAGCCAGCTGTTCAGTCTTAATGGTCAGACAGTCGCCCTTCGTCTTGAAAAGAAGGTGCCGAATTCCGACCATTTCTCACTCTATAAGGAGATACCATATAAGGTAAGCGTAATGTTCCAAGCTGAATTCTAAGGACTATGATGGACGAATTGGATAGAAAATTAAACGAGTGCTACGGCGGCAAAGTTGTCCGTAAAGACTTGACAAAAAATATAAAGGAAGGGGCAAATGTTCCAAGCTATGTGTTGGAATATCTGCTTGGGATGTACTGTGCCTCTGACAATGAGGAGGAGATACAACAGGGTATGCAGATGGTGAAGAAGGTTCTTGCCAACAACTATGTGCGTCCTGACGAAGCCGAGAAGGTGAAGTCGCTGATTCGCGAACGCGGCCATTATAAAATCATCGACAAGGTTACGGCAAAGCTGAACGAAAGAACCGATTCATACCAATGTGATATTTTCAATATAGGTTTGCGGGGTATTCATCTCGATGACGACTATGTACGCAAGTATGAGAAACTGCTCTGCGGCGGTATATGGTGCATTCTTGAAATCACCTACAACTATGATGAATCGTCGAAGACAAGCCCGTTTCAAATCGAGTCGCTGAAGCCGATTCAGATGCCTTCGACAGATTTGCAGGACTTCATCGACCATCGCCGGAATTTCACGCTTGATGAGTGGATTGAAGTAATATGCCGGAGTGTCGGCATGGAACCGACTAACCTTGAACCTAAAGTGCGTTGGCATCTTGTCGCCCGAATGATTCCTTTCGTAGAGAACAACTATAATATCTGTGAGTTGGGACCGCGAGGCACCGGCAAGTCGTATGTCTATGATGAGCTGTCACCATACTCCATTCTGATTTCCGGAGGGCAGACCACAGTTGCCAACCTGTTTTACAATATGGGACGCCATACTGTGGGTTTGGTCGGCACATGGGATGTAGTTGCTTTCGATGAAGTCGCCGGCATTAATATGAAGGACAAGGACGGCATTCAGATAATGAAGGGATATATGGCTAACGGCTCGTTTAGCCGTGGTAAGGAGAGCATCAACGCCAATGCCTCGATGGTGTTTGTTGGCAATATCAATGGCAGTATCGAGAACCTTGTAAAGGTAAGCCACCTTCTCGCGCCATTCCCGAAGGAGATGATTGACACGGCTTTCTTTGACCGATTCCATCATTATCTCCCCGGTTGGGAGATTCCTAAAATGCGCCCGGAATTTTTCACTGATTCTTACGGATTTATTTCTGACTACTTCTCGGAATGTCTTCGCGAATTGCGCAAACGCAATTTCAGCGATGCCATAACCAGATATTTCCGTCTCGGCAAGGATCTCAATCAGCGAGACGTGATTGCTGTGAAGAAGACAGTCAGCGGTCTGCTGAAACTCCTATTCCCTGACGGGAATTTCGGCAAAGAAGATGTCCGTCTTTGCCTTGAATATGCCCTTGTAGGACGTCGCCGCATCAAGGAGCAGTTAAAAAAACTCGGAGGACTTGAGTTCTACGACGTTCATTTCAGCTACATCGACCTTGAAGATGGAGAAGAGCATTTCGTAGCCACACCCGAAAACGGAGGCTCTGCACTCATTCCCGAGGGAGAATTGCAACCCGGATCGCTGTATGGAATTGCCACTCAGCCCGGAGGTGACGGAAACATGGGTCTTGTTCGTCTTGACCTTCAGGTGATGTCGGGCAACGGTAAATTTACCCACACCGGCTTCGGAAGCGGCAGTGTAATCAATGACGAGTTAAAGGAGGCCGTCAATTATTGCCGTTCTAACCTACATTATTCATAGGGGTAGGTCGATGAACATGGCTATGGCTGGACACCGAGG
>CAJLTZ010000090.1 GCA_905209725.1 uncultured Muribaculaceae bacterium | reverse complement strand
TGCATCAAAAATCGGTCGCCCCTGCATTAACATTTTTTATGGGATGGGGTCTAAACATACAAAGATATGACACTCACCGAACTTCCGGTAAAACTGGAAAATATTGCCGACAAAGCCGACCGCGAGGTGCTTGAGAATGCCTTGGCATTACGCGCCGAATCGGAGAAACTCTTCGCCGAGGAGAAATATGAAGAGTCCTTGCAGAAGACAGTTGAGTCGCTTCGCCGTCTGCGCGATTTTTCCAGTTACAACCATGCGGAATTCCGCGCCATGCTTGCCTCGCTGCTTTTCGACCTGAGCGAGATCCACTTCGCCCTCAAGGACTATAAGCAGAGCGAGAAGGAACTGGAGATGCTTTTCAAGGTGCTGGAGAATATGCTGCGCGACGACTCCGGTCGCTTCGGCCCGCTCCACGTGCTCGCCATGGAACTCTCCACGCGAATCCTGCGCTCCCGCAAGAAGACGCTCGACCTCCTTGCCAAGCAGCAACTCAACACCGGCATCCTCTATGAGAAGGTGAACGCCGGAGTGGCCGCCGCTACCGACAGACTTGTGGAGTCGCTCCGGAAAACGGCAGAGATGCTCGCCTCCACCGGCGACTACCGCGCTGCCGTGCGCTTCTATATGGAGGCTATCCGCCTGGCCAAGAAACGTGCCGGAAAGGTGACACGCCGCGAGGTGAGACTCACAATCGACATGGCCCGCGTGATGATGCACTCGAAGTCGGAACTGGCCCGCGCCAAGCGCCTCCTCAACGCCGTGCTGCCCCATGCCATCGCCCTCGAGGCCCTCGAACTCGAACAGGAGATCCTGCAGCTCACCGGCCAGATTGAGCAGGATGAGGCCCACGCTCCCGTCTGGAAGCAATTCCTCGAGAAAGTGCAGAAAACGGCGCGCACCAAACTCAAATCCGAAAAGAAAGACTAATCATCAATCTCGGAGAATCATCAATCATCAATCGGAAAAGATGTCGACGATACTGAATACAAATGGCGCGGAACTTGAGATTCCGCGCATTTCTGATATTGGGGATTTCAAATGTGCCATCTTCACGGCTGAATGGAATCCGGATGTTACTCACGCTCTTCGCGACGGCGCGCTCGACGTGCTCCGAAAGGCCGGTGTGGCCGAAGGGGAGGTGTTCATGGCCGATGTGCCGGGCACCGTGGAACTCGTGAACGCAGCCGCCATGGCGCTTCACAATATGCCTGACATCCGGGCAATCATCGTGTTGGGATGTGTGATCCGCGGCGATACTCCCCACTTCGACTATGTGTGCGAGGTGGCGGCGGAGGGCGTGGCGCGCCTGAATGCCGAAGGAAAGGCGCCGGTGATTTTCGGCGTGCTTACCGTCAACAACCTGCAGCAGGCGCTCGACCGTGCCGGCGGCACTTTAGGCAATAAAGGAGCGGAGGCAGCTGTGGCCGCCATCAAGATGGCCAACCTCCATACTGCCGCCGCTTCACTTTGCTATACCTCCTTCCGGAAGTAATCATTTTCCGCAACACCCACCTTCACCGCAGCCACCTTCGTCGCAGCCGCAGCCACCTTCGTGTGAGCCGCAGCCGCCGTGGCAGCCGCCGCAGCCCGATGTGGGATGAATCTCATCTTCCGTGGCGTCGCGCACGGTGATGATCTCACCCTCATAACGCACTGTCTTGCCGGCGAAGGGGTGGTTGAAATCCATCTTCACCTTCTTGCCTACTTCAAGCACTCGTCCCATCACGCGGTAGCCGTCGGCTGTCATCATCGGGAGGAGTGCTCCAGCTTTTACCTCCTCGGCAATCTTGCCGTCGCGCATGAAGATTTCGCTGTCGAGTTCAAGCACGTCGTGGGGGTTATAGTCGCCAAAGGCAGCGGCAGGGGGAAGTTCCAGTTCAAAACGGTCGCCTACTGAGAGGCCGTCGATAGCATTTACAAGGGCGGGCACCACATCCTGCGAGGCGCCGTAGACCATCTGGTCGGGCTGATCTTTCTTTGCCTCGAAAAGGAGTTCGCCGGTGGCGCTGTCGAAAAGTCGGTAGGCATATTCCACGAATTTGCCGGGTTGTATCTTGTCCATAAGCTTATTTTATAGGGCAGTCGCTGCGCGACTGAATTCAACATTAATCCGCGGGAATGTCGTCGGCGCTGACGGAGGTCTCTTCGGGATGCTTCAGTTCATATTGCTCCTGAGGCACGATGATGTTGAAATAAAATCCTTTGGCACTCTTGTCGCGACGGCGTGTGTCGCTCTCGTCGGGCCGCACGCTGAGATAGTCGTAGCCCGGTTCGATGAAGTCGGCGTCTGTGGCCTCGTAGCCAAGAAGCTGCACCATGTCGTATTCATGCATCGGGTAGATCACATACCATGCGTTCTCCACATTCTCGCCGTTGCCGGTGCTCTTGATGGCGCCGAGTAGGTGCTCCAGGCGATATTCCCAGATTTTGGCGCGCATATCCTTGCGGCGCTCTTTCAGCACGTGCACAAGGAATGACATCTGACGCAGGTCGAAAGGATTGTCCTGCAGCGACAATTGCGCATATTTGGTGATGGTGTCGATCTCCTCCTTGGTGTGGTTGGTTTTCGAGCGGAGCGCCATAGTTTTCTCGGCATAGGGGCTCTGGCGGTAGGGGTCGAAATCCTCCTGGAACATATAGCCCAAATAGAGATGGCGGTATTCCTCGGAGGTCATCGTGGTGTCGTTGTGCTCATATTTCGCCATGAGTTTCGGGAAATAGAACTTGCTTGTGGGGTCGAGCGTGGAGGTGCGGATCTCATCGAGGTCGGGTTTGCTGACCACAATCTTGCGTTTGGGGTCAGCCTTCCGCTGCACGCTCTCCACGGCCTGCACGTCGGTCTGCGGTTTGGCGGCCACCTCCGCGGGCTGGGCCTGCGGCAGGCGGTAGCGCGTCTTCGAGCGGCGCGACGAACTGCGTTTATACACCTTCGTGGTGCGTGACTTGCGGCGTGAGCTTTTCTTGCGGCGTCCCTCTGCGGGCACCGCGCCTATGAATGCGACCAGAAGAATGGCCACGATGATTCGCAACAGGTTCTTTCCCATTCGTTATGATTTTATTGCCAGCACGAGCACGAGCACCATTCCGAGCTGCATCACGGTGATTGCCGTCGGGAATCCCTTGGCCAGCAGGTATTTGAAGAAGTTTCCCGAACCGATGGCCACAGGGGCACCGTCGGGGGTGCGGGAGTAGAGGAGAAATCCGAAGAAGATGCCTACAGCCGTGGCCACAATCATTGAGGCATAAAGCAGGGCGAGGCTTGCGGTGAATGTAAAGGCGAGCAGGCCGATTACCATTCCCACGAGCGCGCCCCCTATCATATAGGCCATGCCGCGGGTCTGCGCCACCACAGCCGGCGGCTGCAGGTAAGTGGCCACCATCACCACCAAGGTCATGCAGAGCCAGCCAATGAGCATCGTGTTGTTGATTGGAAGCAGGGGATAGCCGTAATCGCCTGTGGCAAAGCTGAGTGTAAGCATCGCCAGATACGACAGCGCCGGACCCAGCACCGGCCTTCCGGCCAGCATCCACAGCGACAGCGCCCACAGCAGGCAGCTCAATATGATGAGGAATATAGACATCTTTTATAGTCGATTTTGGGTCAATACAGGGAGAACCGGCTCCTATAAAGCTCCTATAAATAGGAACCTCTCTAATTAGAGAACGCCTGAAAGCATAAAATTATTGAGGCGTCAAGATTCAAAAAATGTTAAGACCCCATCCCACAAAAAATGTTAACGCCTGTCTCGCAGCTGCGTTAACATTTTTTGTGGGATGGGGTCTAAGGCCCGGGTCGGGCTTACGAATATCAGGCCTCGGCTTTGGGAGCCCCCTTCAGCTGGGGATAGGCCACGCGGGTATGGTAGATGGTGGCGAGGCGTTTCTTGAAGGTGGTCTTGATGGTCTGGATGTCGCGGAAGGAGATTGGCGACTCATTGAAGAGTCCGTCGGCCATCTGCTGGTCGATGATGCGGTCCACGAGATTATTGATGGCTTCGGGCGTATACTCCGGCAGGGAGCGGGAGGCTGCCTCCACGGCATCGGCCATCATCAGGATAGCGGTCTCGCGGCTCTGCGGATTCGGTCCGGGATAGGTAAACTTGCTCTTGTCCACCTCCTTGCCGTCGCTCTCATTCACGGCCGTATTGTAGAAATAGCGGGTCACGCTCTTGCCGTGGTGCTCGGCTATGAAGTCGCGGATCACCTTGGGTAGTTTCGCTTTCTGGGCGATGGCAAGGCCGCCGGTGACATGCGAGATAATCTTGTGGGCGCTCACCTCGGGGTTGAGGCCCGTGTGGGGATTGATGCCATGCTGATTCTCGGTGAAGAAGATGGGGCCGTCGAGCTTTCCGATGTCATGGTAAAGGGCGCCGGTGCGCACGAGCTGTGTGTTGGCTCCGATGGCACGGGCGGCCTCCGAGGCAAGTGTGGACACCTGCATGGAATGCTGGAATGTGCCCGGAGCCTCCTCGGCAAGGCGGCGCAGAAGCTGATTGTTGATGTCGGAGAGTTCCACGAGCGTCACAGTGGAGGTGAAGCCGAAGATCTTCTCCACCACCACGATGAGGATATATACGAAAGAGAGGGCGATGGAGTTGAGGCCGAAAGCGCCGATCACGCGCCATTCAAACTGGTTGAGGTCGCCGTCGGTGATAAGGCGTATCGCCACATAGCAGATGCTGTAGGTGACGAATGCCACCAGGGCGGTGCGCAGCAGTTGGGAGCGCTGCGAGAGGGTGCGGATGGTGAAGGCCGCGGCCAGACCCGCCGACAGCTGCAGGAAGATGTAATGGAACGGATATACGGCGGCCAGCGCCACAAGCGTCACCGTGACAAGCAGCGAGAAGATTGCCGTGCGTGAGTCGAAGAATACAAGGATGGCCACCGGCACGGCCGCTATAGGCATCAGGTATACGCCCAGACTGAAATACTCCATCAGCAGGATGCTCAGCATCACAAAGGCTGTGATCACGCACATCAGGAAGAGCATCTTCTTGCGCGAATTGAAGAACATGGGGCGGAATATCATCAGGAACACATAGAGGCCGCCGAGGCAGATGAGCGTGTAAAGCGACTGGCCTACGATGAAGTAGGTGTCGCGGTCCTGCTGTCCGCCCTGCTTGGCGAGCATGTCGGTGTAGGTGTTGAGGTTGGTGAAAACCTGCGGGCTTACAATCTCGCCGCGGTCCACGATGCGCTGTCCGGCCTTTATCACGCCGAGGGCAGCATTGACCGAGAGATATTCCTGCGAGAGGATCTTGTTGTTGGCTGCCGTGTCGGGGATGATGTTGGGCACGAGCACTGCGTTGAGGGCGTGGGCCACCTGGCTCTTGGTCTTGCTGTCGCCGGAGGAATGTGTGGGCACAGCCTCGAAGAGGGAGTCCACGAGGGCGAATGCCTTCACGGGGGAGAGCATCCCGGAGGCGTCGATTGTCTCCACGGCGCCTGCGCCATTGTCCATGCCGGCCACACGCAGGTCGCGGCTGCCCGTGCGCTTCATGCGGTCGTAGATGTTGGCGTCAACGATGCCGCGGTCGTACACCTGCGTGAGGAGCGTCTCGAGGCGGCGGGCATCGGCCGGAGGCACGAGCTGCGAGATGGCCTTCGAGAAGCGGGTGAGGTTCTGGGTCTCGAGCTGCCGGTTGCGTTTCACAATCGGCACGTAGGCCTTGTCGATGGAGTCGCGGAGCATCCTGACGGAAGCGGAGTCGCGGAGAATCGGCATGTCGAAATCAGCGGTAAGCAAGGGATATCGCCAGGGCTGGTTGAGCTCATAACTATAGCGCTGATGGTCGGCGCGCGGCAGGATAAGCAGAATCAGCACTGTGGCGCCCAAAAGGAGGGCTATGCGTATCAGACGGTCTTTCACATTCGTTTTCATATTCTCAGCGGGAGAGGTTTAGGAAGGGTCAGGAGATGCGCGTGGCTTTCCGTACCCCCTTTATCTGTTTCAGGGCCCGGCATATGGCGTCGACAGTGGCAGTGGAGTCGGTCTGGATGGTGATCTGGCAGGTGAAGACTTCATTGTCGGCCTCGATGTTGAGCCCCCTGATGTTGATGCCGAGGCGGATGGAGAGGGTAGAGGTGATCTCCTCGAGGATGCCGGGACGGTCGATTCCCTCTGCCTTGATCTTTGCTATGAACACCTCGGCGATCTCCCCCCAACGGGTCTGCACGAGGCGGCTGCCGAAGGCGCTCTTGAGGCGCATGGCATTGTGGCAGTTCACTTTATGCACCACCACCTCCTCGTCGTCGTTGACGAATCCGAGCACGTCGTCGCCCGGCAGCGGCGTGCAGCAGATGTCGAGGCGATAGTTGGGCTTGAGGGCGTCGGGATGAAGCACATATACGGCATGGCGGTCGATTTTCGGGCGCTCCTCATTCAGGCTTTCCTTCTCAGGTTTGGCTTCCTCATCCTCGGTGTTCTTGCGCGAGGCGAAGGGATTGCGGAGAATTCGGCTCAGTAGCGAGCGGCGTTGTCCCTCAAGGTCATGAAGTTCTTTGGCTGAGAGGTTGAGGGAGTCGCGGGCGAGCTGCAGATAGAGGTCCTCCTCGGAATGGAGGGAATAATTATTGAGAACAGCCTTCATGAAGGCGGGAGTAGGGGTGATCCCTTCGCCGGCCATGAAGGTATTGAAAATCTTCTGTCCGCGGCGGATATGCTCGCGGCGTTCGCGGCGCAAAATCTGACGTATGCACGCCTGCGCCTTGGCTGTATGGCAGAAACGTAGCCATTCTTCCTGTGGTCGCTGCGACTCGGAGGTGATTATTTCCACCTGGTCGCCGCTCTCCAGCACATGTGCCAAAGGCACGAGCCGGTGGTTGATCTTGCCGGCGATGCAGTGGGTGCCTAAGGCGGTGTGGATCTCGAACGCGAGATCGAGCACCGTGGCGCCCGCAGGAAGCGTGATGAGGTCACCCTTCGGAGTGAACACGTAGATCTCCGAAGCGAAGAGGTTGAGCTTGATGGTGTCGAGGAAATCGATGGCGTTAGGCTCCGGATTGGCAAGGATCTCCTTGATGGTGTTCATCCACTTGTCGAGTTCGGAGTCCTCCTCGTGCTCGCCGGTCTTATATTTCCAATGGGCCGCGTAACCGAGTTCGGCCACCTCGTCCATCTTCCGGGAGCGGATCTGCACCTCTATCCATTTGCCGTCGGGACCCATGGCTGTGAGGTGAAGGGCGCGGTAGCCGTTGGCCTTCGGCGTCGAGGTCCAGTCGCGCAGACGGTCGGGATGCACCTTGTGGCCGTCGGAGAAGAACGTATATATCTCCCAGCAGCGCACGCGCTCCTTGGAATCGTCGTCATTCTCGAAGATTACGCGGATGGCATATATGTCGTAGATTTCCTCGAAGGGTATTTTCTTGGTTTCCATCTTCTGATAGATGGAATAGGCACTTTTCACCCGAGCCTTTATCTCATATTTGAAACCTGCGGCATCGAGTTTCTCGCGCACCGGGGCCACGAATTGCTCCACGATGTCGCGGCGGCAGCGCTCCGTTTCGTTCACCTTCGCCATAATTTCGGCATATTTCGCCGGGTGTTCGTAGCGGAAGGCGAGGTCTTCGAGTTCGTTCTTGATTTTGTATAGGCCGAGGCGATGGGCGAGGGGTGCGTAGACGTAGAGGGTCTCGCCTGCTATCTTGAGTTGCTTTTCGGGACGCAGGCTGTCGAGTGTGCGCATATTGTGGAGACGGTCGGCCATCTTTACGAGCACCACACGGATGTCGGTCGACATGGAGAGGAGGAGTTTGCGGAAATTCTCGGCCTGCACGGAGGCGCGGTCGCCGAAGATTCCACCGGAGATCTTGGTAAGGCCCTCCACGATGGAGGCGATCTTTGGGCCGAAGTTGGCCTCGATGTCCTCGCTGGTGTATTCGGTGTCCTCCACCACATCGTGGAGCAGGGCGGCGCAGATGGAGGTGCTCCCCAGACCGAACTCATTGACCACGATGCCGGCCACCTCGATGGGATGGATGATGTATGGTTCGCCGCTGAGGCGGCGAGCACCCTTGTGCGCAGCCTTCGCGAAGCGGTAGGCACGCTCGATTATCTCCACCTTTTTCCGGTGATTACTCGCAAGGTAAGCGCGGAGCACTTTCTGGAAAGCCTCCTCCACCATACGCTCCTCTTCTGCGGCGCTCCGTTGCACATACTCGCTCATATCTCACAAAATTAACAAAACCCCCGAACAAATAAAAATTTTAGTGCAAAAAAAGGAGGCCGCCTCAAGGCAGCCTCCTTTGTTATTAGAAATTTTCGTAAAAAGCTTACTTCACTACAAACTTCACGGTCTTGCCGTTCTGCTTGCGCACGTAAACGCCGGGGGCGAGGTTCTCGCTGTTCACGCGGTAGCCGTTGATGCTGTAAACAGCACCCTCGACATCCTCGGTGACAATCGAGCTCACACCATCCTTCGGATCCCAGTAGTGTACCACTACGCGGCTCAACTCGATATAGTTGTTTTCGCCGGAGAATACCATGAAGTATTTCGCACCGTCGCCTTCAACATGGTTGAGGCCCTTGAGCTCAATCCACTGTCCGAACACAAAGTCCTTGTCTGCTGCATTGGAACCGCCTACAGTCACGCGGGCGATGTCGCCTGCATAGTCGGCCTTGCAAAGGTCGGAGTCTGTGGTGACAGGCTCAAACACATTGTCGGAGAATGCAACGTATACCGAGCCGGACTTGTCGCTGTCGATCTTGATGCTCTTGATCTGGGTCTCGCCCTTCTTGTCGTAAGCATTGAGATTGGTCAGATATGTGGCCGGATAGAAGTCAAAGTTACCTGCAAATGCAGAATAATTGTTATCGAGAGGCTTGCTATAGTCGCTCATGAAACGACCGTTGTAGACATATTTCACGTCGGTATAGGTGCTTTCATAGTTGCGGGCCTCGGCGGCATACTGCTGCCATTCGGTGCCGTCTACGAAGCAGGAGGGCTCGATTGCGTCCATCCATGCC
>CAJLTZ010000089.1 GCA_905209725.1 uncultured Muribaculaceae bacterium | reverse complement strand
TAGGCATTTGCATTTTTTAACACAAAACATGCACCGGAAAAATCCGCTGGTCCGATTTTTCGGGTCATCGGATTTTTGGGTCATCGGATTTTTCCGGTGCATGGCATTTTTTTAAGCAAAAAGTGCGCTTCACGAAGGCATCCGCAATGAGTTCGCAAGTCAGACCTGTCAGTTCAACGAATCGGCAAAGCGTCTCAACGACCGGATGTATAGCATCGTCAACGGTGCTATCTGGGCGGCAATCCCCAAATAGGTTTATGCCGTTGCCGGAGCCCTATTGCTTATCGCTGTCGGTCTCGGCATAGGTTGTTTCCATCTCTATAAGGACAATGAGAGCCTACGAAAGACCGAGTGGCTCTACCGCTACGAAAGGCTTTGGTGGGAAGGCAAGCAGCAGGAAGATTTGCTTCGCCGAGAGAAAACCTTTGCTGTCGGCACACAGCAGGAGCAGGATTCCATAAAGAATCTTACCCGCCAACTCGAAAAATCCCGGCATATAGAAGAAACCTTCCTCTATTTCAATCCGACCGAGAAATAACAACCACGCTTCAACCAACGCCCCGGCAAGAAAACAGGACTCTTGTCGGGGCGTATTCATTATGTTTCTCAGCATATTCGATTGCTATATCAAAAATTATTTTGTAATTTTGTACATATTCTCACGCCGTCCGGGTAAAGCCGCATAAGCATGCACGGCAGGTGAGGGAATGACATATTATGGAAAGCGTTTATTTGCGCTTGTTCTTGGCGACTTGAAACTACCACTTTCAATCCCTTGCCAAGGATGAAGCAACGATAGGTGCTCATGGGTATGACAATACCGTCCGACTCGTTTTTGAAAAATCTATAACGAGGTCGGCTTATTATCATATCGGCGTGAGGTCTGCGTTGCTCGTCTGCAAGGGTGGGCTGTGGTAGGCCTCAAGTCGCGTGACGGGCAACAGATATGGCTCTCACGCTTTTCTTTTTCTATACCATGCCATTTGGGAGCGTTGGCATTAAGTAACAATTAATATGAACCCGCTCCAAGGTATAACATTTTACGATTCAATCAATCGACTTGTGATTGGATTCTTAGCCTCGTTATGGATTTTCTTCTGTCCCAATCTTTTTAGACGAGAGCTCGATCCGGCTATCGTTACGGCAATCTATCTGATTGCCTGCTATATTTTGGGGCTCTTCTTCTCATTGTTGGTAGATCGGATCGCAACTGTCAAGCTCCCTTGTTGTCTTGGGCATATTTTTTACAAGAACGATATCATAAGAATCAGACGAGCAGCAGCTCGAAAAAAGGTAATATTGAAAAGTATGAAAGGCCAGCCCGCAATCGATGCATATTTTGAAAGGTACTATGCCGTGCAGAGAGCGGGTTTATTAGGGAATGTTCCCGCAATGGAAACTATCTCGGCATTTTTGATGAATCTGGCAGCTTTATGCATTCTCTATATGACAGTAGTTTTGCTTGTTATTATCTTCACCTGCAACTGTTGTCAGTACATTTGGATTCCTATTCTCTCTTTGTTCTTGGTTATAATCGCTAAAATAGCAAGAAACTACGTGGAGGACAATATTTATAATGCAATCATTTCAGCTTCTAAGTTTTTAGAAACAGCAGTTGATAAACATAATCCCCCAAACAAATAGCTCTTACCTATATGATGAAAAGTATCCTACGTGTCGTATGCGTTTCCATTATTGCCTTTCTTGCAGCATTCAACGCGTCTTCTGCCACTATAGATGTAACGGTCGGAAATTTTACGTATAATCTTCAATATCCGACAGCGGTATTGACCGGTCATAATAACCCAAACCTCAGGGGTCTGACAATACCAACAGAGATTTCATATAATGGGACACGCTATACGGTGGTCGGAATCGGCGAATCTGCATTCTCTGGCTGTAGCTATCTCACCGGATCACTGAAAATTCCTGAATCGGTAACATCAATTGGTGATAAAGCATTCTATAATTGTAGCGGCTTCACCGGTCCGCTGATAATTGGTAATTCGGTGACATCGATCGGAAATGATGCTTTCTATCATTGTCGCAGCTTCACCGGTCCACTTACAATTCCCTCATCCGTGATATCAATTGGAAATAATGCTTTCGATGGTTGTTGGAACTTTACTGGTCCGCTGACGATTCCCGAATCTGTAAAATCAATTGGAAACGGTGCTTTCCTGAATTGTTGGAGTCTCACCGGTTCGCTAGTAATTCCCGAATCAGTCATATCAATTGGAGGTTCTGCTTTCAATTTTTGTGATGGTCTCACTGGCTCGCTGACAATTCCAAATTCGGTGACGGAAATCGGAGGAAATGCGTTCAGGGGCTGTAGCGGTTTCACCGGTACGCTGACAATTGGCAATTCGGTTATATCAATTGGAGATGGGGCGTTTGATGGCTGTAGCGGCCTCACCGGTCCGCTGGCAATTCCAAATTCGGTGGAGAGAATCGGGAAAAATGCGTTCTATGATTGTAGTGGTTTTACCGGCTCGCTGACAATTGGCAATTCGGTGGAAAGAATCGGAGAAAACGCGTTCTATGATTGTAGTGGTTTCATTGGCTCACTGACAATTCCCGAATCGGTTATATCGATTGGAGATAAAGCATTCTACAATTGTAGCGGTTTCACCGGCTCGCTGACCATAGGTGGTTCGGTAGAAACAATCGGAAAAAATGCTTTCTACGATTGTGGCGGCTTTACCGGCTCGCTGACAATTGGCAAATCGGTGACATCAATTGATGATAGTGCGTTCAAGGGTTGTGACAATTTTGAATCGATTAAAAGTTTAAATCCAGAACCGCCATTATTTTTATCTACTTCGCTCCCCTCCAATACCGATATAATTATTCGCGTTCCCGCAGGCAGTGGTGTGACGTATAGATGCAGTAGTGGCTGGTTGAGATATTCTAATATCTATGAAATCGGTGATGTTAATCATAGCGAGAAGATAACGGTGTCTGATGCTGTAGCCGATGCCAATTATATAATAGGGATTGAACCGGCTGGTACGTTTGATGAAATTTGCGGCGACATGAATCTTGACAATAGAGTTTCGCTGATTGATGTAACGCAGATCATTGATGCGGTATCGAAATATTATCCTGATGATGTGGATGCGATTTCAGAGGTTAAATCCAGAGCGTCGGCAAAGACCAATGGTGAATTGATGGTTTCTCGCCCCAACAACGACATTAGTGGAATAGCCATTGCCTGCGACTATGATGTAACGGCGCTTCAGTGTGATATTCACGCTGATGGTATACGCCCGGAAGATATAATTCTTGATAATTCGCTTGAAGCGACTCATAGCCTGACTGTATCGCAGATTAATGACGATACAGTCCGTGTCATCATATTCTCAATGGAGAGTGCGACAATCGATAAAAGCAAGAAGATATTATGGTTGGACGTCGACAATACTACAGAAATCGAGATTAAAAATATTATTGCAGCTGCCCCGAATGCTTTGGAATATAATCTTGCTGATGTGATTGCTCTCGGGGTTACTTCCAATATTGATTCTGTTGATTTGGAGCCATATAATTTATCATGCAGAGATGGATACTTACATATCAGCGATGCGATTGGTAAGCAACTGAATGTATACGACATCTCCGGCAAAACAGTTTATCGCTCTGTAATCGTTTCCGATGATTATTCCATAAGTCTTGCTCCCGGTCTATATATCGTAGCAATTGACTCATACAAAACCAAATTAATAGTTGATAAATGAGAACGTTAAGGAAGCTGTTATACATATTCTTTCTTCTTACGCTGCCTTTATCGGCTTTTGGCCGTAAAGAAAGCTACGGGAACGGGATGCTTTTGACTGGCACAGAGAAGAATGCCGGGGTTTCTGACGCAGAACCTCAGTTTCAAATCGGGGATGTAGCAATTCATTCGGAAGCGGTTGCGACCGTTCCTATTATTCTGCATTTTATTAACGATTTAGATGTCCGTGGTTTTCAAGCCAAAATAATACTCCCGGAAGGATTGGAATATGTTAAGGATACCAGTGGGTATGCTGTTTTAGGAGATGAGTATTCTTCCGGTTATCAGATTACTTCCAATGCAATCGGGACAACGCTATCTATATTGGGTTTTGGCACTAAGTCCGGCAACATCTTTAAGGAAGGCATTCTCTGTTATTTCAAAGTAAAGGCTGCTCCAGATTTCAAAGGTGGAAAGATTAATGTTTCCGAAGCATTTATAACATTCGATAATCAAGAAATAGCGTGTTCCACGCAGTCGGGTGAGGTGGTTTTAGACATCCCAGCCACATCGATTTCATTGAATCTTAATCAAGCTAATCTGAAAGTAGCGGAAACTCTACAGCTCGAGGCAACCGTTCTTCCGGAAAATGCCACTGACAAGACCGTCACATGGACTTCAAGCGACTCCAACATTATTGCAATAAATTCTAATGGTTTGGCAACGGCAATATCTGTTGGCGAAGCCATTATAACGGCCACGAATAGCGCAGGACAAACGGCAACAATCACAATGACTGTTATTCCGACACTGGCTGAATCACTGTCTGTTTTTCCCCAGTCAATCACTCTCAAAGTTGGAGAAAGTGGAAATATAGCAGTCACAATTGCGCCGAATACCACCACAAATAAAGCGGTATCATATAGTTCGGCTAATGAAACCATAGCAACTGTTGACAATAATGGTTTGATAACCGGCGTTGGACTTGGAGAAACTGAGGTCATTATCTCAACCATGGACGGATCTTCGCTTTCCGCCAGTGTTAAAGTAAATATTATACCAACACCGGCAGAGAGTGTATCTATTGAATACAATGGATCCTCATCGCTCCACGTCGGTCAGACTGCACAGTTATCAGCCATCGTACTTCCCGAAGATGCCACAGACAAGAGTGTGACGTGGCAAGTTCAAAACGCTGAGGTCCTCTCGGTTAGTCCTGAAGGGTTATTGAAGGCAGTAGGATTGGGAGAAGCATGGGTAAGCGCGACCACATCCAATGGGAAGTCCGCCTACATGACATTTAATGTTATCCCTACTCCTGTAAGTTCAATCGTATTAAATCCAGACGCGGTTTCTCTGAAAGCGACCGAAACGGTAACATTAGCAGCTACAGTCACGCCCGAAAATGCCACAAATAAAACCATCGCATGGGCATCGTCCGACAATGCAGTCGCATCTGTGGATATTAATGGCAATGTTACAGCTAACTCTGTTGGTGAAGCCATTGTGACAGCAACTTCTACCGATGGTAGCAATGTGGTCGCAGAATGTTGTGTTGCCGTTGTTCCTACGCCTATAGAAGGCATTACTATCGAGGCAAATGGCTCGACTACATTGAAGGCTTTGCAGACGGTTCAGCTAACAGCTATTATAACACCTGAAACGACAACCGATAAATCTGTATCATGGTCATCAAGCAATTCAGAGATAGCATCAGTTGACGAAAATGGATTAGTCACGGCGAAACAGGTTGGAACAGCCACTATATCCGCGAAATCGGGCGCCAAAGAAGCTACATTATCCATTACGGTAATTTCAACGCTAGCCGAAGCAATAGCCCTTAATAGAACGACGGCAGCCCTGAAAGTCTCGGGAACAATTCAATTGACCGCATCTTTCACTCCTGAAACTACCACCGATAAATCTGTTACATGGATTTCCTCAAATGAGGATATTGCGACAGTAAATTCAGAGGGGCTGGTTACTGCTCATGCACTTGGAGAATGTGAAATTACTGCCACCACCGCAGATGGCTCGAATAAAATCGCATCGTGCCATATTAAAGTTGGCGCGACCCCTGCTGAAAGTATCAGTGTTGAGCCTAAAGGCCCTTTTACATTGCGAATTGGTGAAACCGTTCAGTTTAGTGCAACTGTTCTCCCACATGACGCTACAGACAAGTCTGTGTCGTGGATGTCTCAAACCGCTGGTGTTACTATAGATGCGAATGGTTTGGCAACAGCAGTGGCGCCGGTTGAGAACAATTGGATTAGCGCAACAAACTCTGCCGGACAGCAGGATCTCGTCTATATCACAGTCTTACCGACTCTGGTAAGTTCAATAGATGTTGTTCCTCAGGAATTATCACTCAAAGTCAATCAGACTATAAAAGTGCAAGCCGTAGTTAATCCGGTGGATGCAACAGACAAATCACTTAAATGGTCTTCTTCCAATACAGCAGTCGCCACTGTTGACGGCAACGGCAACATTATCGCCGTTGCCATGGGAGAGACTGACATCACTGTTACTGCCAATGACGGTTCAGGTGTGTCAGCGACGTGTAAAGTTACAGTTGTCCCGACCCCTGTTGAAAGCGTATCTGTAACCGCCAACGGTTCTACCACGCTTAAACCCGGACAATCGCTTCAGCTTAATGCAACCGTCCTCCCTGAAAACGCCACTGACAAGACTGTAGTCTGGACGTCGTCGGACGTTACGGTCGCCACAGTCACAAATTCCGGTCTTGTCACTGCTGTTTCCGTCGGCAATGCTTCAATCAAAGCCACTGCCGGAGATAAATCAGCGGGTGTGGAAATTACAGTCGAGCCGATTCGTGCTGAATCGCTGATACTTTTCCATACTGATATTGACCTTAAGGTTGGAGAAGAATATACTTTATCACCCGTCATTACACCTGAAAATACGACTGACAAGACTCTCGTCTGGTGGTCGGATGATGAAAGTATTGCTTCGGTCGACAGTAGTGGTACTGTACACGCCAATGCCATAGGTAATACTGTTGTACGAGTCTCTACTACTGATGGTACAGAGTTGAAAGCAGAGGCAAGGATATATGTCCACCCAACTCCTATTTCCGAGGTAATCATTGATTACGATGGTCCTACCACATTAAAAGTGGGAGAAACAGCCAAATTATCGGCCAAAGTACTTCCCGAGAACGCCACTAATAAGAATATCAAATGGTTAGTAATATCTCCCGCGATATTGAATATTTCCGAAGATGGTCTGGTTACAGCGGTTGGAGTCGGCACAAGCTGGGCAGGTGCATTTGCTGATAACGAATCGGAATATCCGTATGATATAGTAGAGTTCACCGTTGTTGAGACTCCGGTGGATCGTATTGATTTCGAACAGGAATATATTTCAATCCGAACAGGTGAACAAGCTCAGATAAATGCGATTGTATATCCTGAAACGGCCACGAACAAGAGTCTGACGTGGGAATCCAAAGATTCAAATATTGCTGTTGTCGACAACAACGGCATTGTAACCGGAATTGCTCCCGGACAAGTTGATATCGATGCGCTGGCAGCTGATGGCTCAGGTGTTTTCAATACAATCAGAGTAATTGTAAGTGAAATATCGGTTGAATCCATCACAATTTCAGCCAACGGCTCAACAAACTTGAAAGATGGTGAGACATTGCAATTGACTGCGACCGTTCTGCCTGAGAACGCAACTGACAAGAGTGTCCGTTGGACATCAAACGCCGAATACAGAGCCACTGTTGACGAAAACGGATTGGTTACAGCTCATTCTGATTTAGGCGTTTTGGATATATATGCTAATGCCGGGAATGTGTCAGATAAAATAATGTTGACAATTATAGAAACTCCGGCTGAAAACATCGCTCTTTCTTCCGACGTATCGGAAATAAAGGACAAGGAAACAATCAGTGTTTATGCGCAGATAAGTCCTGTAACAACGACCAATAAGTCCATCACCTGGAATGTGTCAGACGAATCAATTCTCAAAATCCAGGATTGGGACAATAGTGTTTGCGTACTGATTGGACAAAAGCCGGGAGAGGCGTATGTGACGGCAACGACGGCTAACGGGATTACTCAGTCGTATCTTGTTATGGTCAAACCCATCTATGTTCAGAGCATAACAATTCCATCGGAAATCACTGTAGAAAAAGGCACACAATATGAGTTCAAACCGGAAATTACGCCTGATGATGCGAGTGATAAACAATTAGTTTGGGAAAGCTCCAATCCAAGTTTAGGCTCGTTCTATGGCAATGTATTTTATGCTCATGCAAGAGGTGAAGTAATTGCAACTTGTCGTGCGGCAGATGGTTCGGATGTCTTTGCTCAGTGTCATATTAAAATTGCAACATACGCCAAAAGCTTAACATTGAATGAGCATGATCTGAGTTTGGAGAAAGATGACACATTCCAACTTGTGGCGACAATCGAACCAATTGACGCTGTTGACAGTGGGCCAATAGTTTGGGAATCCTCCAACACTAATTCAGTAAGTGTTGATAAGGATGGATTAATCATGGCCTTAGCTGAAGGAGAGTCTACTATAATAGCGAGAACGCAGTATTATCCTTGGGCTACGGATGAATGTCTTATCAAAGTAAGTAGGATTTCCGGAGTTGAAGCTATTACAATTGATGAAGCTGATGTGCTTATTGATGGCAGGACAATTTCGGTTGACGATTTGAGTTCGGGCACTACAGTGCGGCTAATCGATTTGGATGGACGAGTAAGAACCTTCACTTATTCCGGACAGCCCATTCAAATCACAGTAGAACAATCCGGCATCTACATCCTGTCTTTAGGTAAATATTCACTGAAGCTCGCAGTCCGTTAATAGCATCTTTCCTTCTAACGCCTCGAATTAGTAGCCGTACTTAATTCGAGGCGTATTTTACTCGTAGTTCTAACTTTGGCCTTGCTTTCAAAAGGCATCTTATTGGGTTGGTTTGGTTCGGGCTTTATATATGCCCGACTAAACCTAAACCAGTATATAGATGCTGGGCAAAAAGAAGGAAGGGTAGGCGTAATGGGAAGCCGAGTTGTGCCTGAAATGTTAAAGCCGTTTGTTTTTTGACCAGCTCGTACAGTTAAGAATCTATAAAAACACCCAACTTTACAGGATTTGGGTGTAAAATGGGTGTAGATACAACAAAAGCCTGATTATCAGGCTTTATTGCGGAGAGACAGGCTCTCGAACCTATACATTCAAGAAATATCATAAAATTACAAATTACTGATAATCACACACAATTTGGAATACATAGTAAATCTAAATCTTTCT
>CAJLTZ010000088.1 GCA_905209725.1 uncultured Muribaculaceae bacterium | reverse complement strand
CTTGCAGATATGCAAGAGGGGCGTTCTTTTTTTGCGGGTCTATGAATTATTCAGGATAGAGCGTTACATTACCGCCGTGGGCATAGTAACGCTCCGAGAGTATGACGATGCCGCCGGTGGCGGTCAGCGTAACATCGACATATTCCCCCTCGACAGCGACGGTGATTTCACCGACAGCCGAAGAAAGTATGATGCCCTGGGGCTTGTATGTAATCCGGTGTGCCATGCCGCAAAGTTAACTTTGCAGTCGTGGCCGATAAAAGACAGTGAGAAAGCGGTCAACCCCGGAGGGTCAACCGCTGCACGGACGGTTTGGAGAAGTCATTTCTCCAGATGGTCGGGACGGAAGTCCGGCGCGTCCGGGTCGATGCCTCGCGCTATGTACTTCGAGCGGAGAGCGTTGTGCGCCTGAATGACTATCTGATTGATGATGCGGAAATGCAGGTCGTCAATCAGGAGAGCCATCTGCTCGCTTTGGCTCGGATACTGCGAGCCGAAGCCGTAATTTATTGTTCGCGCAGCATCGAGGATGATTTGCAGCTCTTGTTCGGTAAACTTGTTGTAGTCGATTTCCATTGCTTCGGATATTAGAGGGTGAAACATTCGTGATTGTTGTTGTCGATATGGAAGATGGAGAGCGTGTAATTCTCGCAACCTTTTCGGAACTCTACTTTTATAAAGTCCTCGCCGTCGCGCCAGCAGTAGAAAAGGGCCAGTCGCATCGCGTCTATGTCGTTGTCGGCGTAAAAGGTCCAATGGCTTTGTTTTGTGTAACAGATATATTCTTTCATCGCAGTAGGAATTAAAGGTCTGACTTCCGGGGAGAGCGAAAGAGGCTTACGCCTCTCTCGCGGCCTCGAACTGGAGGCGTTCGTAGATGGTTTGGGAAATCGTCGCTCCGTAGCGGGCTTTGAGCAGGTGCATGTAACGGATAGCGCTCTTGGCGGTCTTGCAGCCGCAGCCGACGTTGTCTTTGGGGGCCACGCCCTTAAAGAAGACGTACCAGCGGTTGAACTTGCGCTGAGCCACGATGAGCTTGGGAGTTGCGGGAGCGGTAGTTTCGACTGTGGGGGAAACGGCTGTTGCGATGTTCTCGGTTGATTTTTTAGCTTTACGTGCCATATCTGTGAAATTTTGAAGTTTGACTTGTGGGCCGAAGCCCGATTTTTACGAACAATCAAAAGTGCGGTCGAAAGGAGCTGAAGGAAGCAAGGGTGATGGCCTTTCTGCAACGAAGCGAAGAAAGGAGGAACACGGAGTGCAAACCTGCCCTTGCGACAGCGAGTGACCGTACTAAATTTGTGAAGGAAAAATGGCTCGGTCTGCAACAAAAAACGGAGATATGGAACGATATGAAGCAACGGAGAGCGTAAGGAAAAATCGGCTGAAACATCCGAAGCTCCGCAGTCAGGACGGACGCTGACGCAGGAAACTCCCTGCTCAATCGAGGCTGCAAGTTCAGCGGTATGTCTTCAAGGTCGGGGCAAGGACTGTCGAGATGCGGATGAGGCCGGAAGCGGTGCTATATGTGCTTGCGCCCGATACGGAGCTGACCCCGGAACTCCGAACGCCCCGGATTCGAGGCAAGCGGCGGCGGTGTCCGTCGCGCCGGATGTCAGACCTCCTGAACGGCGATGCGCACTTCTGACTCACGAAGGCAAATGGATATGGCAGACAACTGACGCGCTGCGCTCAGCATTATTGTTGGCGAGACTACGAGGCCATAAGTCAAGTTCGGGCTGCGAGATACGCTACAATCTTCCCGACAACGGCAATCACGTTTCATCCTCCCGAAGCAATAGAAATGACCCAAACAACCGAACAAGAGCGGCAACCTCGATGCGGAGCGGTCAGCTCGGATGGCCGACAGGCACCTGCCCGGCGCAGCCCCTTTGCGAAGGGCCTGACCGCTCAATCCTCGGCTCAGAGCGGAGCCGGAGAGCCGATATACAACGGAGGAAGCCGCGAGGCGATGAATGAGCAAAGAGAAAGGCTGCCCCGGCGGACAGCCTACCCTTTGAGGGAGGAAAGATTTATCAGTATGCGAAGCAACCCTGAACCATTGTGTAGTCGACATCGTCGTACATTGAAGCTGCGATTTCCTGGGCTTCGTCGGCGCTGCGGGCTTCTACTTCTTCCGTGTAGCTGTCGCCGTCGAAAGTGATTACTTCCACTGAGTAGTATTTGAGTGAGCGGTTGGAGTTGAGAGAGCTGTCGAATATGTTCATTACGTGGGTCATGATTTTGAAGTTTAAGAGGTTTTTTACTGTGCGCCGGGGCGCGTTTGTTTTACATTGCAGAATATGCGGCTGACCCATCAGTGCCGCAGGCACGTTAGCCGACAAGGGTTCACAAGGCAATACTCTTTTTTGTCAAGGAGAAAAAAGGAAGATTGTTGCAGTGAACGTGTCTTGCCCTTGACGAGCGTAGATAAAGACGCTAACTTCGCGATGTAAATACAATGTGCCTCCGAGCGTGTTATCAGGAAAGTTCCTCGCGGAACGCCCCGGCAAAATCCCGAACCATGTAACCTGTAAGGCATATTTGGCAGTGAACGCCGACCGCTCCGCTCAAAATACACATCTAACCGTGAAGTAATCACATGACGGCATAAGCGGAACATCTTAGCTGTGAAGCCTGTGCCGAGGAAGTCCAAAATAAGACAATCTCCTCAATAATGAGTCGATGCAACGGTACGGTTCAGTGTTTCAGTTGATAAAATCTCCCTCAAAGGACCACGAAGAACGGTAACGGCCTATATCTGGAAATGAAAGCCATTGCCGGAACAACGCCGCATATAAAAAGCGAGCCTCGGATCCACAAAGTGGTGTCGAAGCTCGCATTAACGAAATAGGGATAGAAGCCGAACGGCGGAGACCTTAGGCTCCGTTTTCGATAGCCCTACGGCTTGCCGGATTTCCATTACTATTCGTTGGGGTGTGCTACTGATACATCAATAAAATCAGGATTTTCTAACATCCTACTACAATCTTCGTTCCCTTTTTCAGCACCAATTTTCCAATAATTAGCCGCGTCGATGAGAGAACTGTCGCGAGTTAATAATCCTAAATAGTAATATGCAGATACAATGCCATTCTTAGTGGCCTCAGTAAGCCAAAATCTTGCTTCACCAAAACTATACGGTTGATTTGATAAGATCGACTGCATTTTCAACCTACCTAAATTTTCTTGTGCGCGACCATGATTTTGATTGGCTGCTTTTAACCACCAGTATGTTGCACGAGTTAAATTCTCTTGACAGAAGGACGTTTCAGTCAAATTCCATTTGCCATGGCCGAAGTATCGGTCGTTTTCTTCTTTTGCTTTTTCATGGAAAAACACCCCTACATAATTTTGCGCCGGAGCATAGCCTTTACGAGCCGCTTTCATCATATATTCATTTACCTCTCGCATACCATACAAGTCATAATTATGTGAACGGGCGATAATGCTATCGACCGCTTCATGAACCTGTGCGTTATCCTCGGAAGCTAATTGGCGGTCTAATGAATAATCCTTATAATCTCTGGCGAAATCTAATGATGTGCTTACTGCAATAATAATGAGAACAATAGCTGCAATATTATATAAGGCAAAAGTAATATACGAAAGTATTTTACAAACCTTGTTTTTCAAATTTCTCTTAAAGAAATATGAACAAATCCAACATACGACGAGCGAAATAAGAGTTATGCTCAGACCTCCAATAATGCCATCGGTATAATGGTTTTCCCTAAATAACTGATGGTTCCAATGGTGGGTCTCCAATATGATATTCCAAACTAACGCCACAAGGCCTATTATTAAAGCTGCGAGGGTTAATATCGCGGAAGCAATGTTTATTTTCTTAGATTTGAACATATCAAAATACGTTATGCAATTGAAGCCTTACGGTCGAGACCTCAGGCTCGATTTACGAAAGCGAAGCGGCGGTGTCGCAACTCCCAAAATCCTTAAATACATTGAGATAACATAGATATACATTGGTCTATGCCTTTTTCAACAGCAATTTCTCCGACCTTTCCTATAAGAGTTTTAATAGCCCGAAGTGATTTACGAATAGCTGAAGGACAAGCGATTTTGCTATCAATTTCCGATTTAAGTTCTACGAGATATTCAGTAAGTTCTTGAGAGTCTTCGCTATAATTAGACTTTATAGCGTTTATTTGCTCCCATAGTTCGTTAAGCTGTGATTTTTGGGTTTCACTCAGACTGATAGAGGCATTAGCACCCATAGCAATGGAATTACCAGTATTGTTAATCGTGCCAGAACCTATATTCAAAGATTGAATAGTACTATTGAAAATTTGAGTAGTTTTTGCTTGCATAATCTCAGTTGTAATAAAATCGCAATCAAGTGTATCTCCGAGTTCGCATACATATTCAAGTAGTTTGCTCTTGATTGATGCTAATACCCCAGAAATATCTTGCCCCGCAAAAATCTGCCATGCGTCTTGAATTTTATGAGGGTCTCCTCCAAAACAATTCTCTAAAACAGCATAATAGGAGCCATGAAGCTTTAATTTTAAGTTAAAGTTAGATTCTTTCTTACATTTAGTTTCAAAAGATTCTAATTCAGCGACAGAATTGTGAAGAAAAGAGTGATATAAGCCAGACGCAAATGGCTCATCTAAAACAAGGCCAAATGGGATTGAACGAGTTGTGCATTGTCCTAATACATTCATAAATGTAGCATATACATCGGAGACGGTTAGGTATCTATATTGAGGGATTGTGTCATCATCTTTATAACCATTTATCTCGTGTTTTACCCAATCTAAAAGTATTGGAGATTTTATTTTATGTGCCAATAACTGACATTTTAACAGAATAATGGTCAATGATGTGTCGTTAATAATTGCATTCGAAATACTTTCGAGCAAGTATTTAGTCTCCATTGAAATCTATTTTTTAGTAACGTTATTAAGCTCAGTGAATACTTCTTGCCTGAGGAAGGATTTGACTAATATTCTGGTTTTATATAATTGAGAATAAGCTTTGTGAGCTTGTAGGCAGATATAGTGTATCCCGTCGCGGTTTTGGTTACGGCTTTTCGCATAGGCTCAACATCGACGGATTCCCATTCATCATCCAGTTCCTCTTCGTATGTAGATTCGGATTTTTCTTCTATCGGGTTCTTGTCTTCGTCGAAGCAATCTAAACTGATAGAAGATGTTCCGATTGAGAATCGGAAAGATTTCAATGAACTTGGTTGCTCGGCGACAAGGAAAGATTTAATACTTTCGCGCCACTCGTCAAATTTTGCTTTGATGTTAGGACTCGGAAGATGTTCCTGAACAATGGCTTCTATCGCAGCTGTATCTGGTTTGAACCAAAGACCATCGCGTTCTATGAGGCCAAGAACATCGTAATATTCTAAATCGGGCTTGCGGTTTTCGTCATTTCGAGAGCAAAAAACTACTTCAAAAGTTTTCTCGTTGACTGAAATATAGTCAGCGTGAACGTCCTCGGCATAACCAAGGTATCTTTTGACTTCCTCTATTAAATCATGACGAAGTCTACTCTGCTCAAATTTAAGATTATCCATTGCTGAAATGAGTTAGCGATTGAAGCCTTTTAGTCGAAACATTAGGCTTGATATACGAAAGCGCGGCATCTTAGTCGCAACTCCACAATTTGAATAATTTCTTTAACTCTCGCTCAGATACATTGAAGAAAACGTTAGGACTCTGGCCATCTCTAACGAACCTAAAGCCAGCATCGACCATCGCGAGAATTAAAGCTCCGTTGGTAATATAGTTGGTTTCGTTATTTGAAAGTTTCTTGGCCCTGCGCTCTGCTAAATGCTTCAATCCATAAGATGTGTGTCGTTTGTTAATTGTACTGATGGGGTCTCCGCATGAACGAGCGAAGTCTAAAGCCCAATCGAGTTGGGATTTATCAAAATCAGATATACGGAGAGCTTCACTTCCCTTAAAGCCAAAGGGTGTTAAACCGACGAGTTCACTTTCTCCATCATATCCGCTCCAATAGTTTTCCAAGTATTTTTCAAGTTCGTTCATAACAATGACAGCCTATTTGTTAAGAGGACGATAGATTTCTTCAATATCCTCCCAACGAGGAATACTGAGTTTGACGCCATAGGCTTTTTGATAAGCCTCGGCTACTTTCTTGCGCCACCCAACGGCAAGCTCGTGTGTGTCGGGATAACCGAATAAGGTTTCCTCGATGGCAGACAAGTAATGTTCCAACGATTGGAACAAAGGATACTTCTTGTTTGTGCTGTACCAAGTAGCAGGGCGAATTTTATGAATGACGTGATTTTTGTATTGAACATTCAGTGCCCATTTTTCCATAGCACGGCATATCTCCCAAACATTTTTCAGCCAAAGGTCATGGATTGTCACAACCCCATCATTGGACATCTTATATCCAAATATAATGTATTTGGTATGAAGCATATAAGGCGCGGAGATAATCTCACGTGCATATGCTTTGAAGTCGGCTATATCAAAACCGGGGGAAGCCTGCCGATTGAAAGCCTTGACTTCGAGAAGATCGGTTGTGTGGTCTTCGGGATTAAGAAAAATGTCAGGAGGCATTTGAGTGTTCGTGTTGCAGTCAAATGCGATATTATTTTTCTTAAGCCAGCCTTCCAACCATTCTTGGATGATGTTGCCGACCACATCCTTTTGCTTCACAATGATATTGACATCACCGAGATAGAAACGTATTTGTCCCTCTACGGTTTTGATTTTATCAACGTTGAGAAGTCGGTCGTAAACTTGCTCAGCTGTAAGTTTTATTGGTTGCTGATTATCCATTGTTTTTGTTTATAGCGTTAATTAAGCGAGAGGCCACGGCCTTGATAACAGGCACTACAACAGTATTACCTAACAAGTCGAAGCCGTCCTTTTCTGACACATTCAACTGCATTGTCTCGGGATAGCCGAATAGTCGGAGTCCTTCTCGCAATGTGAGGCGTCTTAGACCTCCATTATCGGCGACAAAGAGTTTCTGCATATCCATCGCCACTAAGGTAGGTGCAATTTCAAAGGGAGCCAGGACTTTGCTAATTTCAAAACTAAGTTTACCGGCTACAATATTGTAACCTTTTGGTAAAGCAGGGTCTGGCTCTCTTACAACTGTAGTGTTGCCGAACAAATCGGTTTTTGTTTTCTTTTGTTTGGGATGCTCAAATTTCAGATAACCTTTTTCTGTCAAATCGTCAAGCATTGCTTGGAGATTAGGATTCGGGAAAAAGGTAGAAATTTGTCTGGCAGTCAGTGGCATTCCATCCATCCATTCTATTCCTATTTCCTCTGCCCATTTTTTCTTACGTCTTTCACGAAGAATACAATTTAGCAAATCTTTTTGCTCTTTTGAGACCGGGCCTTTAATCTCAATATCCCAAGAATGAATATTTGTATTGCCTCCGCGCTTGTCCTTTATGGATTTCCCATAAAGATCCTCAATAGCGAAGTTACGAAGAAGTAACTTAATAAACGGACTTTCAATAGTCGGTTTACCCGATTCAAGTATATCCCCGACAGTCTTGTTAGATTTCGGGAAATCCGACAGGTCGGGTTTCTCTGTAAATGTACCGACTATGTAAATGCGTTTTCTTTCCTGAGGAACGCCGAAGCATGATGAATTTAGCACCTTGTACTCGACCATATAACCAAGGTCGAGAAGTTTTGAGATTATGACCTGAAGTGTTCTTCCTCCATCATGGTTTACAAGTCCTTCAACATTCTCAAGAATGAAGCCTTTGGGTTTCTTCGCTCTTAAAATGCGTTCGACCTCGAAGAATAGTGTTCCTCTGGTGTCTGCAAACCCTTGCCGTTTACCTGCTGAAGAAAATGCCTGACACGGGAATCCTGCGCAAAGAATATCAAAATCGGGTATATCATCGGCTGAGAGCTGAGTAACATCACCAACCATATTCTCATGCGGATAGTTGTCTTGCAGGACCTTTACAGCATACGGTTTGATTTCAGAAGTTAAAACGCATTGCGGGGTATATCCGGCTTCCTCCAAAGCCTGAGATAACCCGGTGCGTATTCCTCCTATTCCGGCGAATAAATCTATAAACCTAACTGTGGTGTCAAGCATAGGTCATTAAACAGAAGAACTTCCAAGTAGGCTGACAGGCGACCAAACCTTTTGCGGCTACAAGGAAGTTCCGTAATATGTTGAATATAAGTTGTTACTTACATTTGGTGGTCTTTGTCAGCGGCGAGCGCAGATTAGGATGCAAAGTTAGCAAAAATTTCCGAGACTTCGGCTATCCGCTGCAAAGATAGTTATTGACATGGGCAAAAATCGCGCTCAACCGTGTTAAATTTTGGTTGAGCGCGAGGAAAACTTAATAATTCTCGATGGCTTCGATGAACGGCAGGTCGTCTTCTTCAGAACTGCGGAGAGGAAATCGCTCGACTGGGGCGCGTTCATCTACGCCGTAGCCGATGCCGGAACAGAACGCGAGAGCCTGTTCCTCGGTGTCGAAAGTTTCGGGTTCGGGGAAGATGATTGTATCGTCGGAGTCAAGATACTCTTTGAAGCCTTCGAGGTCTCCGTCCTCGATGAAACTTATTAAAATGGGGTCGTCTATGACGTAAATTTTTACCGACATAATTAGCAGATTTTGAGGTTGTTTTCTGAATACAAAATTACAAAAAATCCGCGACATACACAACAATTTGAGCTGTGTATTTACCTGATAAATAGCTATTCAAATTGTTCCGCGACCTTTGCAGTGTGGACATATTCTTCTTGCGCACTCAACAGGTGAATCCACTCCATTAGCCCAATAAAATTCAAGTTCTCCCGGGTCAATGCCGTTCAATTCTCTGCGCGATGACGAAAGCTGACCTAAGTCTATAAAGAGTTTGCCCTTACAGTAAGGACACACTTTATTAGTGCAAGTTCCACAAGAAGTACTATTAACTGAATTTGGTTTAAAGTTTATTGCAGATTTATGTGTAGTTTTCCCAATAAAATGCTTCACACAAAGATAGAGCAGAATGGATATTATCAACAGAAGAATAATCTGACCGACTAAAACACTTATCCGAGATGAATTAACCTACATTATTCATAGGGTGCCTTAACGTGCGGCACTGGGCTGAAACCACG
>CAJLTZ010000087.1 GCA_905209725.1 uncultured Muribaculaceae bacterium | reverse complement strand
CGTGCACAGATTCAATTACAATTTATACAAGAAATAATACAGCATAATTGTTTAGGTAACTATTCAGCGGACACGCTGAGGAAGGGATGTTGAGTATATAAGTTAAGTGCTGAAATGAAAGATGGACATATAATCTGCTGATTCGATGAAATTTAGATGCGATTTTATTTGGTCATGTCAAATAAATTTCGTATCTTTGTATCTGTGAAACAGCAGGTTAACGACATAGCGGAAGTGCTTCGCGGGTTGTCCGCGCAGATTGAGTCGATGCGGAAGACCATCGATTCCCAACACGCGACTATATGTCAGATTAACCGCACGAGTCAGGGACAACTTAAGGAGATACGTGACCTGAAACGCTTGCTCAAAAAGAAAGACAGGGAGGTTGAGGATCTTCGCAGGCGTTTGTCCAAATATGAGGAACCGCCAAAAAATTCCGGCAACAGCAGCACTCCGCCGTCGAAGGAACAGATGAAGGATGAGATTGTCCGTCGTACCCGATTCCTTCGTAAGCCCACCGGGAAAAAGCCCGGCGGACAGCCGGGGCACGAGGGCAGCACTCTTGAACTTACAGGCTCCGCCGACAGCGTAGTGGAGGAAAGCGCCGATGTCTGCGATGCCTGCGGTGATTCTTTGGAGGAATGCGACATGGAGCTTGACTACATCACTCAGATAATATCCCTTCCGGAACTGAAGCCTCTGATAACGGAAGTGCGCCACTATGTCAAGGTCTGCCGCACATGCGGCAAGCGGGTCAGGTCACACACTGAGCGGCGCCGCTCCAACGCCGTGGTATACGACGCGTCGGTCAAAGGCCTTGTCGTCTATCTTTCCACGGTGCAGTTTCTTCCGTATAACCGGATCGCGTCATTTTTCAAAGAGGTGTTCGGTCTGGAAATCAGTCAGGGTTCGATGGTCAACTGGATTAACGAGGCGAAACGTGCTGCCGAACCCGCCATAGAGAAGATCAAAGAGTATATAATGCAGTCCGCGGTTGTCGGTTTTGATGAATCGGGCTGTTATTGCAACAAACGGCTTGATTGGGCATGGATAGCGCAGACGGTTTATTTCACACTGGTATTCCACGGCAAAAGTCGCAAAGGGCAGGAACTTGAGGACCGCTTCGGCGACTCTCTGGAACGGATGACGGCCGTCACCGACCGCCACAGCGCATACTTCGCATTGCACTTCCTCAACCATCAGGTATGCCTGGCTCATCTGTTGCGCGAGTGTCAGTACCTGAACGAACTTGACAAGGAACAGCAATGGTCCAGATCGGTCGAAAGCCTCCTGCAGGAAGCGATACATGAGCGTAATCAAAGACCGACAGAATCCATCGACCCGGAATCTTGGCTTGAACGGCTGGACAAACTCATTGACGAAAACCTGTCGAAGTTGAACGAAAAGTTCACGTCGTTCAAGAACGGACTTCTTAAGTGCAGGGATTATATATTCAACTTCCTTCGGAACCCGGCGATACCGCCCGACAACAATGCTTCCGAACGCGGCATCCGCAAACTCAGGATCAAACTCAAGAATTCCGGATGCTTTCGTTCCGACCTCGGCGCCGACGCGTTCATGGATCTGCATTCCATTGTCGAAACCACCAAGAAACAAGGCAACTCCCCTTATAACGCCATCCTCGCCCTTTTCTAATCGGCGACTACCTCAGCGTGTCCGCTGAATAGTTACCTAAACAATAATCGCATAAAGAGCGTTACTATAATAGCCAACAAAACTACTTTTTTATGTCAAATATTTATCATATTCCAAATCCGGGGCAACTCCCTTTCGTCGCATCATACCTGTTCAATGACAATCCAAGTCTTTCGGCATCGCAGAAACAAGAGTGGCTGCGAGGTGTTTGCAAGACTGCGGTAGAATGTGGATTCAATCTTGCCATGCAAAGCGTCAAAGGCTCAAGCATCACACCTCTTATGAAAGCGATGGAAGGAACCGGTTTAAAAATGATATTGGGAAATGCCCAACTTTCCGAGGATGCCCATTGGCAGAATTTTGTAAATGGTTATAAGACATTCGAATCACTTGGAGGCTGGTATCTTGCGCGTCTTCCAAAATTCAACGACCTCTCGAATTTAAAGAACTATTACAATAGAATCTTAAGCGCCGACCCGGATCATCTGATATACATGCAGCTTCTGGAGGGGATGTCGACAGATTATACAGGCAACTGCTATTCCTATATGGACTATCTGCGTTGCCTCCAGGGTTTATCTTATTATATCAACTCCGGCGGCGCGAAGATTGAGGTGCCTGCAAGTCAGAACACATTGGGTATAAAACCAATGATATGGTCGAACAATTACAATCCAGTATCATATAAACCGACAGGAACTGTAATCTACTATGCGCCATTTTATAAGATGCTGAACAACCTGCGCACGATTGCGCAGACAAGCGGACATCCATTCTGGACATTCTGCCAATGCGAGAGGGTTGATACAGAGAGTGAGTATCGTCAGGGAACCCCTGCCTCAATGCGTCTTCAGTGCTATTCCGCACTTGCCTATGGTGCGCAGGGACTGATCTTTTCATCGTATCAGCAGAGTGCAAGCACTATCAGCACAAGCACATCAAATTCGCCTATTGACATCAATTGTGACAAGACTGACATGTGGTATAAGGTCCAGTCATTGCTTGCAGAAATAAAGGGGCTTACCCATATCTTTTTAGGCGGGACATGTACATCAGTCCGCCATACAGGAAATTTGGGGATTGAGCAGCCCAATGTATTGTCAATTGACAACTTCGGGCCATGCCAGACAATCTCTGCCGGCGAGAAAGGGGTGTTGTGTTCTCTGTTAAGCAACAGCGACGGCAAGAACACGTACAGATACCTCATCATCGTAAATCACGACATAGACAATCCACAGGCACTGACATTAAGGTTGAAGAGTCAATACACTGTTGTGGAGGAGACACCACTGACGATATTGACGCCCGCTTCGACTGAACTGTGTAAAGACAATGGATCCACACGAGTGATAAACAGAAATCTTGCTCCTGGCGGATGTCTAATACTGAGATATCAATAATCGTAAACAAAAATTACTTCAACGGCTTTGTTTTAGACAGTTGTATGCAAGATAACATAAAAAGTCCAACATCTAAATACCGTCAAGCCAATAGTAACATCAAAACCATAAAAACAGATATTATGAACACAAACAACGTCTATAAGAGCCAGACCCCGGGGCAGTTCCCGATTGTGGCACAGCAACTGTTCAACGACAATGCATCTCTTTCCGCCACTGAGAAAGAGAGCGAACTTAGGAAAACCTGCATAACTGCAGTAGAGTGCGGATTCAATCTCGCATTACAGGGTGTTACTTCATCAAGCATCACACCTCTTCTGAAAGGTATGACCGGAACAGGAATGAAAATGATTCTGGGAAATGCCCAGCTCACAGAGGATGCGCATTGGGAGAGCTTTGTGGAAGGATATAAAACCTTTCCATCACTTGCAGGATGGTCATTGGCACGTCTCCCTCAATTCAATCAAATCCCTACCTTGAGGGATTGCTACAACAGAATCCTTGCAAAGGATCCGGATCACTTTATCTATATGCAGATTATAGAGGGACTCTCAACCGCATATACGGGTAACTGCAATACATATCTTGATTACCTTAGATATCTTCAGGGCAATTCATACTATGTCAAAGACAGCGAGGGGAAAATTGATCTTATTCTGCAAGATGAAAAGACATCGGGGATAAAGCCAATGATATGGTCGAACGATTACAACCCGGTATCATACAACACTGCCGATGCAAAGACAATATATTACGCTTCATTCTACAAGACGTTGCGCAATATGCGTCAAATATCCTTGGAAAGCGGCCATCCATTCTGGGCATTCTGTCAGTGTGAGAAGGTTCAGAACAGTAGCGGTTATCGTCAGGGAACTCCGGCCTCCATGAGATTGCAGTGCTATTCAGCGTTGGCTTATGGGGCACAGGGTCTGATATTCTCATCTTATCAGCAGAAGAACAGCACCAACATCTCGGAATCGCCCATTAATATGTCAGGGGAGAAAACTGACATGTGGTATACTGTCCGGTCGCTGATATCGGAAATCAGAAGTTTTACACATATATTCTTGGGCGGACAACCGGTGGATATCCGCAATTCCGGCGAACTCGGAATTGCAGAGTTCAATTACGGCACCGGTGACGCATTCGGGCCTTGTTATTCGATTGCCAGCGGAAATAAGAGTAAGGGAATACTTTATGTTTTATATAAAAACAAGAATCGAAATTATCTTATAATCGTGAATCACGACATAGATAGCGCTCAGGAGGTTACATTAGAGTTCAGTAATTTGTGGAAAATTACTGAGGAAACGCCGCTTACAATATTCACGGCCAATCAATCAACTCAATCCACCAATAATGGTTTGACAGTAAAAAGAACGCTGACACCTGGTGGTTGGCTGATATTTAGATATGAATGATATGCCAATGGTAGAGTATAATTATCAAAAAGAATCTCTAATACAATAAAGATATGAAAGATATAAGTGCAAGTACATTTGATGAATCGACTAATACTGCAAACAAGTCAGATGCAAACGATTCAAAGTTGCCATACGTGAGTCCGAGTCCGGGAGAATTCCCGATAGTCGGATCCACAATCTGTGTAGACTTGTACAATCCGACAAGAGAGGAATTTGTGAAAGCAAGGGAATGCGGATTTAGCGCTGGATCTTCACAGGTGCATTATAACAAAAATGAAGCTGAAATTTCTTCCAATGACTTGACGGCCAAGTTCAAACCTGCCATGTTGAATACTGGTGTTAATCTCATCGTCAGCAATGACAGTATCATTGGATCATACGATACAAAAGACTATAAATATCCATTTGATGACCCTTCTGTGGCGGCATCGTACAAAATTCGTATGAACTATACGATACAACAGTCTTTTGTAACCGGCATTTCTGTTTTAGATGAGCCCGGTTGGGACTCACTTGTTGCAAGTGGCAACCCGCTTAAAGGCAGTTATACTCCTGGACCTAAAACAAAAATATATAGACATAGTAGGGATGTAATGACTGCCGGATGTACTGCAATGAATCTTCCTAAAAGACAAATGCGTACTAATTTGAAGCAGGCTAAAAGGAAGAAAGATGAGCCAATAAATCCAGTATTCGGACCACTGGAAAATTATTATGAATATCTAAGAGCTGTTCAAGTGTTAATTCAACCGCAATGTTGGTCTTTTGACCTGTATCCTGCCACATTGGGTCCTAAAGGTGAGCATGGATATGCTGGGAATCTTGTTTCATATTATAATTATTTAGATCGATTCCTGCAGATATCACATGAAACAAACCGACCGTTCAGAACATTCTGTCTGACAACCGAGTTTGAAAACGGCGAGGGATTTTATCAGGCTACCCCTACCGTAAATCGTTTGAGGTATCAGACTTTTGTTGCACTTGCTTATGGCGCACAGGAAATACAATATTGGACTTATTGTCAACGTTCTCATTCTGATCATCCCAAGGCTGAAGAAGGTGAAACTCATGAGCAAACGATTATAAAAACAGAATTTTACATATCTTCTCCCATCAACAGATTAGGTGACAGAAACCAGATATGGTATTC
Source organism: uncultured Muribaculaceae bacterium (assembly GCA_905209725.1). Taxonomy (GTDB): domain Bacteria; phylum Bacteroidota; class Bacteroidia; order Bacteroidales; family Muribaculaceae; genus Lepagella. The sequence goes on along the minus strand of CAJLTZ010000087.1, from coordinate 3,587 downwards.
ACTCCAGCAGGTTAATGAGGAGATTCATAGATTTTCAAGTGTCTTCAGAGGTTGTAGAGTCCAGCATATAAAACAATATGGCAATGATTATATTCCAGCTCTCATTAATGAAATGCCTGAAGGTGAGAAACCATATTTTTTAGAATCTTTTAATGATTCTCCTATAACTGATATTAAGGTGACGGGTAGCGATATTGATACATATCCTGAAATAATATTAAAAGGAGTTATGGCTTCATTTATTACGACTGATCCTAATGATATGAGTACGGGTTATGTTTATAATGATGACTCGCCCAATAAAGTGGATCGCACGGAGCGTTATGCCGTTATAATGAACCGAGATCCGGATAATTACAAGACTGTTGCAATAACTTTTGATGACAAATATGAAATAGAAGAGTTGACGCCACGTATTCTTACAGGCAATTTGGATCCATCGTCCAGGACGATTGTCAGAGATTTAGTGCCCGGAGGATATTTGATTTTCCGTTATAGGAAACTAAGTTGAAACTCAAATCTATAATACAATTTTGAAAGGAGGATATCATGCATAAACAAAAACAAATAGTATCACCGGTCATGTTGGTATTTTTCTTGCTGACCTTCTTCGGTTTTTGCGTGCCTTTTAATTCTATTGCCGATACCAACGATAGAAATGGAATGAAGGCGCCGGATTCAAGGGGGGGCTATTTGGATGCCGGAATTGAGTATTATGTAAGGTGCTCTTATATAAATTATGATCAATTGCCATTTGAGAATACAACTACAGTCATCTACAATTCAGATGGAACTGTGAACTGGAAATGGGAATATGGTTTTGATGAGGAGCTCATAGTCGTTCACGGAATCCAAATCGATAATGCAGGCTCGTTTAAGGTGAAAGCAGGTGATCGCATTGGAGGATATTATCATTCTGCAAGTACATGGGATATAAGTTACAAATATACCCTTTACCCAATGATGCAATATGATGGTATGAACATTTTGCTTACTGACTGGGATGATATTATTTTCCGAGTTGGTCCGGATAAAATAATTAGGATGGAGTGTAATAAAAACAACATACCATCTGATGCCAAGGTCGGTTTTGGACCTATCCAAACCGATTACGACTATACTGATTATCTTTACTACGGCAGTTTCGAGAATCCGTATTATGTGAATTATGAATCTTCAAGAAGAAAATATGGAGCCTGGATGATGTTTTTGGATTTCAGACTGATTCCTCTTTTTCTCAATACGGATTCAGTAGATAGAATCATCGATGATAATTCGGAAACAGAATCACCTGTATATGACATCATGGGAAATAGGGTTGACAGAAATAATCTTAGTCCAGGCATATATATATGTAGAGGCAAGAAAATTTTAGTGAAATAAAGAGGAGGATAAAAGATATGAAACCATATATTATTGGAATCGCGGCTTTCGCTTTTTTGTTTTGTAGTGCCCAGACGACATTTGCAGATATCAAGGAGATATTCCAGAAAGGAGAACAAGTTGAAATCGGCGACAGCATCAATGGAAGGATGCTAAGGTTTTCTACAGACGGAGTGCTTCATACCATGGACTCCGTAGCACCTGCATTGCCATCGGAATGCAGGATTGTGCTTCAGGAGAATGATACGATATGGGTGGAGAATATGTTTCCGATCCAGTCTGAAAAGGATTACCGGGTCTGGCTGAAGGGTATTTATATAAAGGATGCGAAGTTCACAAATCCAAGCACAGATAATGAGGAGGTGCACGATATATTTGCATTCATCCCATATGTACGTATCGATTACATGGAATGGACCGATGATGGCAAAAAATACACCTGCGAGTTGATGCTTAATAAAGCGAATGGTGGGAATCCTCCTGATGTTCAATTTGTCGGAGTGTTCAGGAGTCCCGATGACGAGCAGAAAATGGAAAGCTATATCAAGTTCATCATAGGAGAAGATATGAGCCTTGAGGGTGTGGATTCATTCGGAGAGGAGCGTAAATATTATACGACATACTATAATTATGATGTTACCTGTCCGTATGGCATTAACCTTGATAAACTTGCACGCGAGAACAAAATAAAATACAATGGTGGTGTTGCATATATCAGTAATCTGAAGCTGACACCCATCCTGTCTAATGGAAAGTAAATCGTGCAAAAGAAATTCAAAATTAGCAGATTATGAAACTTCATAGGATATTATTTGCCTTATTTGCATTATGTGCAGTATCTCTGATTTTGGGCGGCTGTTCAAAGGATGATGATCCTATTCCCGGCGATGGAGATATTGTCAATCCCGACGCTAACGTTCCCGATCCTGACGGCACAATGCAGATCTCAATGCTCAATAATGACAAGACCTCTCTTGACGGGCTCTATATCGACGCCTCAAATAATTTCCACGGCGACGGCTGGATGATTGCGCTCCTCGGCAAGATGCATGGACTCGGCAATGTCCGCGACATTCCATTTGAGGGATGGGCAGAAAACGTGCCTGTCACTGCGGGCAATGGTTATGTTGCCCACAATGATATCTCTGATGAATACATAAGGATATATGTGGCGGAGAATATTTCCGACTCGGCATCCGGCGGTGTGTCAGGTGCTGTAGTGAAGTATCAGAAACCGTTCAAGGGTCTCGACAAGCAGATAGAAGTGGATATGACCACTGTGGTGCTTCCTGCAGAGGGTGCCACGCAGCAAGTCACATTCAGCAATGAGAATATGGTTCCCTTCACAGTGGAATCATCGGCCGACTGGTGCAAGGTGCAGAAGGCATCCACGCGCGATTTCGGTTTCCTTTACGATGCCCTGGTGATTTCATGCGATGAATCATATACCGACGCTGTGGCGGAAGCTACAGTTACAATCACTACCCTCTATGGAAAGACCACTGAGATTGCAGTGACGCGTCAGGCACGCGGTCCGTTCATAAAATATGCTATTCCTGAACTTGAGTTTACATATCCGTCGGATTGGGAATATTTAAAGATCTTTACTAATATCGATCCCAAAGATATTCATGTTAAAACTGATTGCGATTGGTTGGAAGTTAATATGAAGGGTTATTTAAATTTGCCGAAACAGATTAGATTTATTGACGGAAAACCATTGACACGTGCTTTGCTTGTCAACCCTGTTTTGAAAAAACTTATAGTAAAAGTGAAATCCTACGGATTTGCACAAAACAGTGAACGTATAGGTAATATTATACTAAGCTATGATAATTTTGAATCTAAATTCAAAGTAATTCAATATGGAGTGAAGTTTAAAATAGAGAAAACTGATATTGTTTTTGAAGCGGATTCCAATCTGACAACAAGTATAAATTATGTTAGTAATGCCTATCTTGGTTTGGAAAAGGAGGGTGAAGGTAATTTGGATTGGTGTCATGGTTATGTGCTAAATGGGTTTATTGATATTTCAGCCGATCCTAATCCATATCCCATTCCTCGATCGATGATATTCAAAGTCTTATACCGAGGTTATGAGTTCACGAAACTGCACATTACTCAGAAGGCACATAAGAAATTTGAGGATCAGTATGCCTGCTTTGATAAGAATGCCTCCAGCATATCAATGCTTTATCCTGTGC
>CAJLTZ010000086.1 GCA_905209725.1 uncultured Muribaculaceae bacterium | reverse complement strand
CTCTGAAGACTCTGAAGACTCTGAAGACTCTGAAGACTCTGAAGACTCTGAAGACTCTGAAGACTCTGAAGGCTCTGATAACTCCGATAACTCCGAGGGTTCTCAAGAATCCGAGCCATACCTCCCGGCAGCAGAACCAGAGAAAAAGGAGGACGCTCAGGGAAAGATGGTGGTCAATGTCAACACCATCGACCAGAGTTCGCAGAAACATTTCAAGTCGGAAGTTGAACTCTATGAGTCGCACAAATACAAGTTCCCTCCTTTCGACATCCTTGCACCGGCAAAGGCCCAGGTGAGCATCGATGAGGATGAACTTCTTGAATACAAGAACCGTATCGAGCGCACATTGCTTGATTTCAATATTCCCATCACCCAAATCAAGGCACAGGTGGGTCCCACAGTCACTCTCTTCGAGATAGTTCCCGAAAGCGGCGTCAAGATCAACAAGATCCGAGGTCTTGCCGACGACATTGCCATGCGCCTCTCAGCAAAGGGTGTCAGAATCATTGCCCCGATTCCCGGCCGCGGCACTGTGGGTATCGAGGTCGCCAACAGCAACCCGAACACCGTGTCGATGCGCACAGTGATTCAGTCGAACAAATACCAGGAGTCAAAATACAATCTCCCGATAGCGCTTGGCTCCACCATCACCAACGAGGTATACATAGCCGACCTTGCCAAAATGCCACACCTGCTGATTGGCGGTGCATCCGGTCAGGGTAAATCGGTAGGACTCAACGCAATAATCACATCATTACTCTACTGCAAGGCTCCCCATGAGTTGAAATTCGTGATGATTGATCCCAAGCAGGTGGAGTTTAGCATCTACAATAAAATCAAATCGCATTATATGGCGATGATTCCCGGTTGCGAGAATGAGGAACCGGTGATCACCGACATGTCGCTTGTGGAGGAGACTCTCAATTCTCTTTGCATTGAGATGGAAAACCGCTATACCCTCCTCAAGATGGCCGAAACCCGCAACATCGAGGAATACAACCAAAAGATACGCAATGGCAAACTAAATCCGGCCGACGGCCACCGCTTCTTGCCGTTCATCGTAATTATTGTGGATGAGTTTGGCGATCTGATCATGGTTTCAGGCAAGAATGTTGAGATGCCTATTGCGCGACTTGCCCAGAAGGCGAGGGCAGTGGGTATGCACGTGGTTCTTGCCACGCAGCGTCCGTCGGCCAATGTGATCACCGGTATCATCAAGGCAAATTTCCCGGCTCGTATCTCCTTCAAGGTGTCATCGGGCGTCGACTCGAAGACTATCCTCGACACCACCGGTGCGCAGCAGCTTATCGGCAAGGGCGACATGCTTATCTCCAACAACTCCGAGATAGTGCGAGTGCAATGCGCATTCGTAAATACTCCCGAGGTGGAGGCCCTGTGCCGCTACATCTCGCGCCAGCCATATCCCACCGGCCCCTATATCCTTCCCGAACCCAAACCGGAGGGAGGTGAAGATTCGCGTGCCGCCGCAAGCCTTGCCGACCGAGATCCGCTCTTCGAGGAGTCTGCACGCAAGGTGGTAAACAGCAACACAGCCTCCACATCTGCCCTGCAGCGTCACTATTCCATCGGCTACAACCGCGCCGGAAAGATTATGGACCAGCTTGAGGCTGCCGGCATCGTGGGACCCTCAACAGGCGGCAAACCCCGTGCCGTCCTCGTTGACCCCATCACTCTTGAAAAGATTCTCGAATCGCTTAATTAACGACCAAAATCGTATTACAATCAAGATGAAAAAGAATATCAGCATCAAAATATTACTCCTCATAGCCTTCTTCACGCTGGCCTCATCGGCCCGCATATATGCCCAGTCGGCACCGGCTGTGCTCAAGAAGGCCGCCCAGAAACTCCGTACTGCCTCTGGAGTGAGTTGCGATTTCAGCATCAAGCAGGACCAAGGGAATGTGAGCGGAACCTTGAAGGCAAAGGGTAGCAAGTTTGCCATCACCACTCCCGCAGCCTCCACATGGTATGATGGCAAGACAATGTGGACAGCCAATGCCCGCACGAAGGAGACCACCGTTACCACCCCGACAGCCAGCGAAATCTGCGAAACAAATCCGCTATCCTATATCAATGGATATGAATCGCAATATCGCATCGGGTTTTCCCGCCGCAAGGAGAAGGGAAAATATCTTGTGGTGCTGAATCCCAAGCAGAAGAACACAGGAATCCGCGGTGTGGAGATCGACCTCGATGCCAAAACCCTCCTTCCCGTGCACATCTACATCCGCACCCAGTCGGGCCAACTGACAAGCGTGGCGGTGAAGAATGTAAGGACAGGCTCGGCACTTGCGGAATCCACATTTACTTATCCTGCCTCAAAGATGAGCGGATATGAGGTAGTGGACCTGCGATAATTTTGAAATTTGAATTTTGAATCAAATAATTCGGGTGCTTGAATGTTAATATAGAGTAACCCCATAAAGAAACATACCTATATCGAAATCTGAAACACATGGAAACAATAAAGACGAAAGTGTTGATCATCGGCTCCGGCCCCGCAGGCTTCACCGCCGGAATTTATTCTTCGCGTGCCGGACTTCATCCAGTGATATATGAGGGCAACCAGCCCGGCGGACAGCTCACCCAGACGTCCGAGATAGAGAACTTCCCGGGTTATCCTGAGGGCGTGCAGGGTATGGCGATGATGAACGACCTGCGTGACCAGGCAATGCGTTTCGGTGCTGAGGTGAAGACGCGCATCATCACAGGCGTAGACTTCAGCCAGCGCCCATTCATCTGCACCGACGACCACGGCGATTGCATCGAGGCATCCACCGTGATTATCTCCACAGGCGCATCGGCCAAATATCTCGGCCTTAGCGACGAAGAGAAATACCAGGGGCTCGGAGTGAGCGCCTGCGCCACATGCGACGGCTTCTTCTATCGCAAGAAGACGGTGGCTGTGGTGGGTGGCGGCGACACTGCCTGCGAGGAGGCGCTTTACCTCTCCACACTCGCCAAGAAGGTCTACATGATTGTCCGCAAGGACTATCTGCGCGCCTCCACAGTGATGAAGGAGCGTGTGAACAACCGTGAGAACATCGAGGTGCTCTTCGAATGCAACGCCATCGGCCTCTTCGGAGAGGATGGAGTGGAGGGTGCAAAGATTGTGCGCCGCAAGGGTCAGCCCGACGAGGAGGTGTTCGACCTTCCCATCGACGGATTCTTCCTCGCCATCGGTCATCGCCCCAACACGGAGATTTTCCGCGACTACATCACACTCGACAAGGATGGCTACATCCAGGTGGATGCCCCCTCCACACGCACCAATGTGGCCGGAGTGTTCGCAGCAGGCGACTGCGCCGACCCCACCTACCGTCAGGCTGTATCGGCCGCCGGCACAGGTTGTCGCGCCGCCCTTGATGCCGAACGCTTCCTTATGGATCACAACGAACTCTAAGACGCTTCTCCTTATCCCATAAGCCTCCTGATTCAGGATGGCTTATGGGGATTAAATAGAAACACATTCCCTGCAAAGGGCTTAATCATATTAAGATATATGGACCAGAACAAACAGGAAATCCTCGACCGCCGCTATCTGCGCATGGCTGCCATCTGGAGCGAGAATTCTTATTGCGAACGCCGAAAGGTGGGCGCACTTCTTGTCAAGGACAAGATGATTATCTCCGACGGCTATAACGGCACTCCCTCGGGATTCCCAAATGTGTGCGAGGCAGCCGACGGCTACACGCTTCCATATGTGCTCCACGCTGAAGCCAACGCCATCACCAAGGTGGCCCGCAGCAATAATTCCAGCGACGGAAGCACCCTTTATGTGTCCACAAGTCCATGCATGGAATGCTCCAAACTCATCATCCAGGCCGGCATCAAGCGGGTGGTTTTCTCCGACCTCTACCGCATCACCGACGGTCTCGACTTGCTCCGTAAGGCCGGGGTGGAGGTGATTCATCTTCCCCTCGACCCCAATCATTCTGACTGCTGAATATGAATAAAAAGAGAAATATCGGATATGTGCTCCTCCCGCTCGTGCTCTCTGTGGGCATTGTGGGAGGAATATTCATTGGCAAATACACCTCCTTCAACCGTCTTTCGCCGGCCGAAGAGAAATTCCGCACCATTCTTGGAATCATCAACGACCAATATGTGGACGAAATCGATGTGGACAGCCTTCTCGATGCCAACATCACCGACTTGCTCGCATCCCTCGACCCCCATTCGGCCTATATCCCCGCCTCGGAACTCACCGCCACCAACGATGAACTCGAAGGGAGTTTCGGAGGAGTGGGTGTTTCCTTCCAGGTGCTCAACGATACCGTCACCGTGGTGGAAGTGGTGTCGGGCGGTCCTGCCGAAAAGGTTGGAATCCTTGCCGGCGACGTGATTCTCAAGGCTAACGGCACTCAGCTTTCAGGAAATAATGTCACCAACGAACAGGTGTTCAAGACCCTTCGCGGCAAAGAGGGCACGAAAGTCGCAGTAGAGGTGAAACGCCAGAACTCCCGCAAACCACTCACTTTCGAGATTGTGCGTGGCGAAATTCCCAGCAATAGTGTCGACTCCAAATATATGATTGCCGACGGAGTGGGATATGTGCGCGTAAGCAAATTCGCCAAAAATACTTATTCCGAATTTTTCAACGCCCTCGTGGAACTCAAGGAGAAAGGTGCCACCAAATACATCGTCGACCTCCGAGGCAATTCAGGCGGATTCATGGACCAGGCCATCTACATGGCCAATGAGTTCCTGCCGGCCGGACGCACTATCGTCTACACAAAGGGGCGCACTCCGGAAAATGAAACCATCGCTATGAGCGACGGCACGGGACAATTCCAGGATGCCGAACTCACCGTGGTTGCCAACGAATATTCCGCATCAGCATCGGAAATCTTCGCCGGAGCCATCCAGGACAACGACCGGGGGCTCGTGATAGGACGCCGCACATTCGGCAAGGGCCTTGTGCAGAACCAGATCGCATTGCCCGACAGTTCGGCAATCCGATTAACGGTGGCCAGATACTTCACTCCCTCCGGACGCTCAATCCAGAAGGAATACAAGCGCGGTAAGGATGGCAAATATGAAATGGATATCGTGGACCGCTACACCCATGGTGAATTCTATTCGCAGGATTCCATCCGCCTCGACAAGTCGAAGCTCTTCCACACTGTGAACGGACGCAAGGTATATGGTGGCGGAGGAATCATGCCCGACATCTTTGTGCCTGAAGACACAGTGGGCTATACGGGATATTATATCGACGCCATCAATCAGGGTCTTATTCAGAAATATGCACGGAATGTTGCCAACCAATACCGCCCGTTCCTGAAAGATCCCAAATCGCTTGACGCATTGCTTCGTCTGCTGCCGCGCGACAACACGCTGCTGAATAATTTCGTGACGTATGCCGCCGCCAACGGACTCCCTGCACGCTGGTATTATATCAACCTGTCGCGCAATCTTCTGATCAATCAAATTAAGGCAAACATAGCCCGCGATCTCGTTGGATTCCAGGCTTTCATCCAGGTGCTCAATGAGGAGGACCCCACGCTGAAAAACGCTCTCCGCTATCTTCAGCAGGGTAAATCCCCCATCAACCTAAAGCCCTGATGAATTGTTATAAGGAAGAACCCTTGATGATAGATTCAGGCGATTCAAAACTCAAAATTCAAAAGTAGAATTAGTACTATGGAAAAAGCTGAGATAAGAAGAAAGATACGCGGATTGAAATCGATGCTCCTCGAGTCGGAGAAACAGTCGGCTGCCGATGAAGTGTTCGCTCGTCTGGAGCAGACGGCCGCCTTCATCATGGCGGAGCGCATCCTTATTTATCATTCGCTTCCCGATGAGCTCTCCACTCACCGGTTCCTCGACAAGTGGAAATCGCGCAAGCGTTTCTTCCTGCCACGAGTGAATGGTGTAAACCTCGACATTCTTCCCTACGATGAGAGCCGGCTTGAACTCGGCGCTTTCCAGATAGAGGAGCCCACCGGCACTAACACAGTATCACCCGAAGAAATAGAGGTCGTGGTGGTTCCCGCCGTGGCTTACGACCGTGCAGGCAATCGCCTCGGCCGCGGCAAAGGCTTCTACGACCGCCTGCTGGCCTCCACGAAAGCCACTAAAATAGGCGTGGCATATGAATTCCAGATGGTCGACAACATTCCGGCCGAACCTCATGATGTCAAGATGGATATCGTAATTTCGCAAAGCGGAACACATATAATCCGCTGACATTTGAATAATAATTATCACGGCCCAACATTCGCTCTCAAAGGGTCGGATGCATTTTATGCCCGCTTTTGCACACTTGTTTCAAAATTATTTTTTAATTTTGTAACGGTGAAAAAGCGGGCATGATGCAATTCATGCTAAGCATATAAATAAAGATTGGATGAAGGTACTCAAATTCGGAGGGACATCGGTGGGGACAGTAGAGAGTCTGAGGAATGTCAAAATGATAATCGACTCCCTGTCGGAGCCGGCCATTGTGGTGGTGTCGGCACTCGGTGGGCTCACCGACCGTCTAATCGCCACAGCCCGCGCCGCAGCAGACTCTTCTGAAAATATCGACGCGGAGATGTGCGCAATGCGCCGTCGCCATGAGGATATAATCCTCCAGCTTGTGCCGGAAGAGAAACAATGCGAGGTATCCGCCATAGTTTCCGACCTCCTCTCCCAACTTGAAAATATCTACAGGGGAGTATCCCTTATCGGCGACCTTCCGGAGAAGACGCTCGACCAGATAGTAAGTTTCGGCGAAAGGATGTCGAGCGTGATTGTGACCAATATCCTTCAGAATGCGGAGCACCACGACAGCCTTGAATTCATCAAGACGGAGAAATGGTTCAACCGCAACATTGCCGACCGCCAGTTCACCGACCGCCTCATCCGCGAGGAATACCCGTTGCCTTTGAAGCGCACATGCGTGATGGGAGGATTTATCTCCCGCGACCGCGACACCGGGGAAATCACCAACCTCGGACGCGGAGGCAGCGACTACACGGCCGCTCTCGTAGCTGCCGCCCTCGATGCCGACTCCCTCGAAATCTGGACCGACGTGGACGGCTTCATGACAGCAGACCCAAGGATTATCCCAGACGCAAGAATCATCCCCGATATGTCGTATATCGAGAGCATGGAGCTCTGCTCCTTCGGCGCCAAGGTGATCTATCCTCCCACGATTTATCCTGTGTTCCATAAAAACATACCGATAAAGATACTGAACACATTCCATCCCACTGCCGCCGGCACACGCATCAAGGAATTTGCCAGCGGCACGCTCCCACGTGGTGTGAGGGGAGTGTCGTCGGTAAAGAACACTTCGATTGTCACTGTGGTGGGGAATCTTGCCGACAATGTGGCGGAAATCAACTCACGCACCTACAATGCCATGGCTCGCAACGGAATAAGCATCTTCCTCGTGTCGCAGCCCGACAGCGATGAGAAATTCTCTGTGGCAATGGCTGAATCCGAAACTGAAAAGGCTCTCCGGATTCTGCGCGATGAGTTCGCTCCGGAACTCCAGTCAGGGCAGGTGGCCTCAGTGGAACCTTCCCATAATCTTGCCATCGTGGCCGTAGTGGGTGAGGCCATCCATTCTGAATCAGGGCTCGGTGCGCGACTCACCAACACTCTTCAACGCGAAGGCATCGGAGTGAGGGCCGTCTCCGACGGTGCTTCCGACACCACGATTGCAATCGTGGTGGACAATGCAAATGTGGAAAACTCCCTTAAACTCGTGCATGAAGCTTGTTTCCCGCAATCCAGTAATAAATGTCTCAAACATTCGCATTATGGAAATAAAGAACGCAAAATTTGAAATAAGCCATCCCGGCGTAGGGAGTTGCCCCGACTCCAGGATTCCCGAATATGCCTTTATTGGCCGCTCGAATGTGGGAAAGTCATCGCTGATAAATATGCTGTGCCGCAACGGCAAACTTGCCAAGACCTCACAGACTCCGGGAAAGACTCTCCTTATCAATTATTTCTCCATCAACGACGGAGAATGGTATCTTGTGGACCTCCCAGGTTATGGTTATGCCGCCCGAGGAAAAGAACAACGCAACCAGTTAAAAAATCTCATAGACTCCTATATCCTTGAGCGTCATCAGCTCACATCGCTTTTCGTGCTTGTGGACATACGTCACAGCCCACAGAAAATCGACCTGGAATTCATGAACTGGCTCGGAGAGAACGGAGTGCCTTTCGCAATTGTATTCACCAAGGCCGACAAATTGAGCGCCACAGCCGCATCAAGGAATGTGGAGGAGTATAAAAAGATACTTCTTGAGTCATGGGAGGAGTTGCCGCCGGTATTTGTTACATCCTCAGAGAAGGCCACCGGGCGCGATGAGCTCCTTGATTATATCGACTCCATCAATAATCAGCTTAAGGAGGAATGCAATTGAAGAAGGTAGCGGAATATATGAAGAGCCGCTCGAAGAAGGCAGAAGTGTTGCGCTTCGCAATGGTGGGCGGTTTCTGCACGGTGCTGCAATATGGTCTGTATGTGGTCTTTGTGCATGCCGTGAAAGTTCCGCCGGTGGTGTCGACCCTCATCAGTTATGCCATCAGTTTCGTGGCGAATTTCTTCCTGTCGAGTTTCTTCACTTTCAAGAGCGATCCGAATGCCAAGAAGGGACTCGCATTCACCCTTAGCCATCTCATCAACATGGGCATGCAGACAGGCCTTGTGGCCATCTTCAAGGGAATTGTGGGCCCCACGCTCGCCCTGCTGCCTGCCCTCGCCATATGCGTGCCGTTGAATTTCTTCATGGTGCGCTTCGCCTTCAAGGGCAAATGGTTTGAAAACAAAAATAAGAATCAATCAATACCAAAAACTCAATAATATGAAAAAAGTGGCATTTGCCAGCGACCATGCCGGCTACGAACTGAAAACATCCCTCATAGAATATATGATTGGTAAGGGCTACGAGACTAAAGATTTCGGCACCCATTCAGAGGAATCATGCGATTATCCTGATTTTGCGCATCCCTGCGCACGCGCTGTGGAAAAGGGAGAATGCGATTTTGGCATTGCTATGTGTGGATCAGGCAATGGAATCGCAATGACGCTCAACAAGCATCAGGGAATCCGCGCCGCTCTTTGCTGGCTTCCCGAACTCGCCGCTTTGGCCAAGCGTCACAACAACGCCAACATCCTTGTGCTTCCGGCTCGCTTCATCTCCAAGGAGGAGGCTATCGCTATCCTTGACACATATCTCGAGGCTGAATTCGAAGGCGGCCGTCACGAGCGACGCATCGAAAAGATTCCCGTCAGCGACTGCATGTGCTAATTAAGACCCCATCCCATAAAAAATGTTAATGCAGGGGCGACCGATTTTTGA
>CAJLTZ010000085.1 GCA_905209725.1 uncultured Muribaculaceae bacterium | reverse complement strand
TGATTTTCAATAATTTCAAAGTACTCTTATGATTTTTTAGTGGACACTAATGAAATAGGATATCAAACCAACAAACCAAATAACATTTACAGACATGGAAAATCAAAATTTCATTTCAAAGATCAACGGCGTAGACATCGTTACAGTTAACCACAATGGCGAGACATACGTCCCCATCAAACCCATCTGCCAGGCTCTTGGCATTGACTTCGCAGCCCAATACAATAAACTGCAAGCGGACGAAACATTGTCTTCAACCATTGCGATTATCGCAATGGTTGGCGCTGACAATAAAGAGCGAGAGATGGTGTGCCTGGCGTTAAAATTCGTCTATGGGTGGTTATTCACCATCAATCCGGGCAAGGTTGCTCCGGAGGCGCGAGAAGCTGTCATCCGCTATCGCCGCGAATGCTACGATGTGCTCTACAATCATTTCGCCGGATCTCTGCGGCGGCGCGACGAGGAGAATGAGGCGGAGATTATGGCGCTGGAGGCTGTCAACAAGGCCGTCGATGGCGTAAAGGCAGCCAAACTCGCCCAGCGTGAGGCTGAGGAACATCTTGTCTCCATCCGCAAGGCTCGCCTCGATGACACTCCCACACTATTCTAATCTAATGGATTAAAAGGGGAACAACGTATTATTTTGGAAGGGGAACAACGTATTATGAATCGGAATCTGGACATTTGACCGGGAAAGCCGGAGTTCGCAGTGATGCGTGCTCCGGCTTTCTTTCCCGCGTCAGCCCCTCATTTTCCTCTTCCATACCATCTCCCCTTTAACTTTCCTCAAAATTTTGTTACTTTGTAACAGATGTTTGACTGAAACAATAACAAACATAAAATCAATAAAATAATTAAAAAATAAGGCGTAACAAAACACGTAACAAACGTGTAACAAAAAAAAATCGGTTTGTTATCGGTCTGTTACACCCACCTCCTGTAACAACCTCGAGAGGATGTTACAAACCGGATAAATTTTTTGTATCAAGATTAATCCACTGAAAATCTTGCTGTTGTAACAATGTAACAAAGTAACAAAATTTTGTCACAAAGTTCACCTTAAGTTATACCGAATTAGATAAATATGAATGTGACTAAATTGGCAACTATGGAAAATAATTACTAATTTTGCAAATAAATCTATCATTTTGATTTCTGATGATAACAGTTAAGATAGACGTCGCTCCATGTGTGGCCGAATACATCCGTGGCAAATACTACGACGCCGGAGTGGGAGCGGTCTGCTTCCCCTCCCAGCTTGACATCTATGTGCTTCTCTACGACCTTCTTCAGCGCCGCCCGGCCGATGCCGGAATCGATTCAGGAAATCTCGAACTCGCTCTTCCGGATCGCAGGGAGGGCAATGTGGCAGGAGGTAAGAGTCCTGAACAATACAACTATCTTTCGGCCAGGGCCGCCAAACGTCTGGGCGACAAGATGAGGGTGATGATGTGGGCGGAGCTGCATGACATGATGGATGAGAACAAGCACATCCATGGCATTCTGTTCAAAGATACTGTTTTTGAATTTCTCTGCAGATATGGCATCGAGTCTATCTCCGAGGATGCGCTGCTCAAGAACTACCAGCGCTGGCGCGACAAGATGCGTCGTCGCTCGAAGCGTGGTTATCGCCGCAAGCAGAAATGATGTATATTTCTAACCTACAGGATGACATGATTTGTCCTGAAAATGCGGTGAAAATGTCGGCAAAATGCTGAAACGTTGATTTACAAACAATTAAATTTAAAGATATGGCACGTACCACAGTCACCGTCTGCAGCTGCCTGCAGATTATCCCATGCCCGCATGTCTATAGATATTCGCGTTACGACTCGAGAGCCAGAATCGAGCTTACAGATAATCCCGGTGTCATGGGCATACCGGGCACCGTGAGGAAAAGTTGTTCGGAGGAAAACGACGCATACAGCAAGAAGATAGAGTTTTCCCTTGCCGCCGTCATGCCCGACACCACCGACCACCTGATGCGCCTGTCCCGCAGCCGGCTGATAGCCCTCTATGTGGATGAGAGCGGCAACCGGCGAGTGATGGGCTCACCCACTTATCCGGCCACCCTGAAATGGATAGATGAAGGTGGAGTCTTGAAGGTTATGCTCGCCTGCACTCAGCCCTGGCAAGATGCGTTTGTGGAGCTTTGAGTCCTTCCGCACTCCTATAAAGAGAGATTAATTTGCAAATAAAAATTGTGATGACAAGGCTTCAACAGATAATGTCGGATTCCTGGGTTGCGCGTCGTGCCGATCTGGAGAATCTTTTTGCCATAATATTGCCCGCTGTGAAGGCCGGCAATATCGAACAGGTGGAGGCATCACTTGGTGCTACCGGATGCACCATGATGGCCGCCTCGCCATATCGTGCTGCATGGTATGAGTTGACAGATTCCACCCTGCCGGATGATTCTGTGGCCGTGATCAGGCTGAGAGGAATGATCTATGCCTGGACCACAGAATCGTTGATCAATTTCATCCATGCAGCAGAATCAAACCAGAAGATTTGCGGCATCGTGCTCGATATTGACGGCCCGGGCGGCATGCTGTCCCATATCCCGCAGGCGGCCCGCGTCATTGAGCGATGCACCAAACCGGTGGCCGCAGTGTGCACAGGCACGATGGCCTCGGCGCATTTCTGGCTCGGTTCGGCCGCAGCCCGCACATTTGTGGCTGATTCGGTTTGCGAGGTGGGATGTGTCGGAGTGGTCTCCAGCCTCTATTCCTTCAAGCGATTCCTCGACCAGAACGGAATCGACTTCTGGGAGATCTATCCCGACAGCGCCGACCTCAAGAACATCGAGGTGCGCAAACTTGTGGATGAGGGCGACGAATCATTGGTGAAGGAGAATGCGGAGCGACTGAACCGCATATTCTGCAATGCCGTCTCGAAGCATCTCAATATAGGTTACGACCCGAAACTCCCTCTCTTCCGTGGAGCCGTGTTCGCCGGAGAAGAGGCCGTTCAGTTAGGCTATATCAATGAGCTCGGCGGAGTGGATGAGGCTGTTATCTGGGTATTGGCAGAAGCGACGAGCCGAAAGGCTTCCGAGTTATATTAAGTTTCATTTTTAAAATTTATCAGATGAATTTCGCAAATTTCGTACCCGCGATTCTCGGCATACTCGGTCTGAAGGACTTCCATGAGGAGGCCGGCAGAAAGAGCCTTTCGGCCGCAGAACGCGAAACTCTCAAGGGTTACAACTTCAGCGACCGCTTCCTGAATGACTTCGAGGCGTCGCTCAACAAGCCGGAGGAGGAGTCCGGCTCTGAGGCCTCGAGGACGGCCGTGGTTTCCGCTCTACTGGGACAGACCACAGAGCAGCTCACAGCCCGCACCGCCGAACTGGAGGAACTCAAGGCCAAGACGGCCACCGACAGCGCCGCCTATGCTTCGGCTCTTGCATCCAAGGAGCAGGAGATCGCCTCCCTCAAGGAGAAGATCTCCACTCTTTCCGCCCTTCCCGAGCCGGAGGCCATGCAGGCCGCAGCTCCCGCTGTCACCTTCAATATCCATGATGAGAAGCAGCTTGGCGGTATGCCGGGCGAGATGTTCTCGATGGACCGTCCCTACAACCAGCGTGCACAGGCTGCCCTTCTTGCCAATCAGGGACTTGTGCGCACCGTGGCCGCTGCCACCCGTCTCGATTATGCAAGCCTGCAGGAGGACCTCGGCGCCTTCTATCGCACGCCCTGGCGCACCCGTCTGCAATCGTTCCTTGTAGAACTCCCCACAATCGAGACCATCTTCCCATTGGAGTCCGGCCATACCGACCTCGAGACTCTCGCCAATGTTTGGCTGGGTGAGTTCTCGCAGGCCGACAACACGATGGACAGCGACTTCGACAACGTGACCAAAGGCTCTTACGAGTTCAGCCACGAGACGCTGCGCATGTACGACGTGATGTTTGCCTTCCGCTTCAAGAACCTCAAGGCCATCGAGAAGAGCTGGATTGCATATCTAAACAAGGAGGACAGCAACGCTCTCAAACTTTCGTTTATCGAGTATCTGCTTGTTGAGACGGCCAAGAAACTTCACAACGAGCGTGAGCAGCGCCGCGTGAACGGCGTCCGCAAGGATCCCAATCCTAACACTCCCGGCCGTGCCATGGAGGCCGCTGACGGATGGTTTGAGTTCATCCGCAAGAAGGTGGATGGCCACATCGACTTCACGCCCGACGGTGGCACCACAGGCAAGACTGTTTATCAGATCAAGCCCTTCGAACTTCCCGAAATCACTCCCGGCAACATCGGCGAGGTGTTCTACCTTGGCACCTCGATGATTCCGTCAGTGTTCCGCGACACCGGCAAGATCGTGCTCTACATCCCGAGCTTCATGCTCCCATGGTACCACAAATATAATGAGGCTCATTATGGCCGCAACATCGACTATAAGGAGAATATCACCTATGTGAAGGAATATCCCGGTGTCCGCATCGAGACCATCCCCAACGCCGACAACCACCATCGTATCGTCTGGACCATCGAAGGCAACGTCAAGACCTACGACAATGTGGCCGGAGAGATGCTCCGCTTCAACCTCGAGCAGGAGGACTGGAGTCTCAAGGCCTGGAGCGAATGGAAGGAGGGACTCGCAGCCGAGGCCGTCGGCTATAAGTATACCGACAAATCAGAGATGGATGGCAGCCGCCAGCTCATCTGGTGCAACCAGTACGACCGTCCCGCCAGCTTCTTTGTCGAGGCCGACAAGGATGCGGATCCTTCGGTGAAGGTCCACAAGTCGATTGTGACTGTGGCCAATTCGTCGCTCTATGAGATCAAGGACATCAAGGATGCCCAGATTGGTGATATGATCACCCTCAAGTGTGGGGCCGACGGTGAGAACGGCGTGAAGATCAAGAAGGCCGGCAAGTTCGACCTCATTACAGCCGACTGGACACCCTCGAAGGGAGACGTGATCAAACTTGTGAAGCGTTCCGACGGCAAGTTCTTCGAGCTCGGCCGCAACTCGGAGGTGTCCGACTCCTACGAGTTCCCTGCCGATGCCACCACTCCCAGCGTAGAGGGCGCCACCACATTCGTCACGAATGCCAACACCCAGGCAACGGCGATCACCAATCTGACGGATGCCAAGGAGGGCACAGTCTACACCATCCATGGCGCAGGCTCCACCAATGCCTCGACCATCGCTAATTCCGGCAATTTCGTTCTCACCGCCGCCATGACGCTCAGCGCCGGCAAGTTCATCAAACTGGTGAAGGCCAACGACGGCAAGTTCTACGAGATCGCCCGCGGTTGATATCAGTGAAGGGTGCGGCCTGAGCGCCGCGCCCTCCATCAATGTTTCACTCATAGACACCAATAGATTATGTATATAAGAAAATCCGTACCGCGGGCCGCTGGTAATCCCGGCATCGGTATTCAGTTGCGCGACCAGCTCGTTCTGCTCAATGTGGACGACATCGCCTATATGCCTGCTCCCGACGACAAGGGAGTGGTAATCGTGGATAACATCGTGATGCGTCCGGGACGTTACGGCATCTGCCTCTACATGACTCCCGGCACAGCCGAGATCACATCCGCGGCCGAGGGCGACACCGACCAGATCGGTTTCACGCCCGCCATCAAGTTCAACCATCCCGGCAACAATCAGGAGGTGCGCGAGTTCAAGGTGAACGAACTCAACAGCAAGTTTATCGGCATCATGCGCTATTGCAACGGCAAACCTGCCGACCTCATCGGCACGCTGTGCAATCCCTGCACCATCACGCCCTCCTACACAGGCAACAAGGATGGCAACACCAATGAGTTCACCCTTCAGCAGATTTCGAAGGGCAACGACCTCTTCATCTATAAGGGAACCATTCCTCTCGAGGAACCGGTGACCACAGTTACGGCCGCTGCCACATCCGTCACCTTCTCCGCCGACGGCCAGTATCAACTTTCGGCCGGCGAGGCTGCCATTGCTTCCATCACCGGCGGATCTGACGGCTCTCTGATCACGCTGCTCGGTTGCGACGGCACATCGCCCACAGTCGCGCCCGTCACAGGCAAGATTGTCCTCAAGGCCGGAAAGACCTTTACGGCCACCGAGGGCTCGCAGCTGACGCTCCGAGCATACAATGCCGGTGGCGAGAATCTGATGTGGATAGAGCAGAGCCGCTACGTTCCAGCATAGCAAGTTTTTGTTTTTTTCATGATATTAGATTTAGGTTATTTGGTTATGGCTCCGGTAATTCCCGGGGCCTTTTTATTTGCCGTGTCCTATGATGGTAATTACCGGCGGAATATCTTTGTGCCAATCAAAATTGAATCGATATGAGAAAAGAGATTGTTGAATATCTTACAGGCCCGCGTGACTATTCGGCCGGAGTGGCGCTCTACAACAAGTATGGCGCCAACCTTATGCTCAAACGCTCCTTCGCGCTCGACCAGACTGTTGCCAATGCGGAGATTCTCCACAACGAACTGGCTAAGCTCGCCGGGATATCCTCGGCCGAACTTGCACGCCTTCCGAAACGTGCGAAAGGCGCGTCAAGCTCGCCCATCAGCCCCGACGATGCCATCGAGGAGGTATTTTCAGATCCGAAAGAGGAGGTTTCTTCCTATAAGCCCACCTCCGAGACCACCAAGAAGATGATCCGTTTCCGCGACAAATACACCTTCCTTTCCGAGCCGGATTGTCCGGATGTGCTCAAGATCCTGGTGGCCGACATGTTCACGGCCTATGGAAATTACAGATCGGCATTCTCCAGTCTGCAGGTGCTCGGCGACGAGGACTCGGAGAAGGCTGCGGCCGAATGCGAGCAGATTGTGGAGCAATATCTGGCCAACCGCGAGATATGGGAGGAACTCGAATATTACAAGGAGCACCATGTGGTGCTGGGCAAGGCCTCCAAGTTCCGACAGATGGAAGTGGCCGAGGATATCTCCGCTCTCAGCGATGTGGATCTTGTCGGCAAATTGAGGAGCGCACAGGTGAATCTCTCGAAGCAGAAGAAGGCTCTCGCCAAGGCCGAGGCCGAAGGCAAGGACCTCGAGAGAGTGCAGGCCGCCGTGAAGAAATGGACCGAGCGCAAGGCGCTTCTCGAGGAGGAACTTGACCGTCGAAAAAAAAAGTAAGTGACAGCATCGAATATTTCACCCGCCAGCTCTCGCGGCCCGGTTGCCATCCCTGCGACCGCTCCGAGGCCGGCCACCAACTTGCCGACCTCCGCAAAAAGGTGGCAATATTGAATCTTAAATGATATGCAGCCATTGATATTATTGAAAGAGAAGCGCCCTGAGATTCTCTATGCCGAGCGCTATGAAGAGACGATGCAGATTGCCATGGAAAGGATTTGCGGAAAAGCCGAGGATGGCGACATCGAGGCCATAAAGCAATTGCGGGAGATATCCGAAGAAATGAGATTCCGAAACATGATCTTAAATTCCGACGACGATGAGTACTCCTGTTAAGCCATCGCGCCTCGACTTCGACAATGTGGACACCCGCCAGATCGAGAAGGTGCTTCGCGGCGGCACGATAGATTCCCTCACTCCGGCCGAGCAGCAGTATTATTCGCTCATGGAGCTGGTGCGCGGCCTGCGTGCCAGAATGCTTTTCCCGGGAGGCGAAAGGATTGTCACCAAGGCCGGAATCATCAAGCTCCTCAAATCGGATCTCTACGGGCTCACCGACTGGATGGCCCGACAGGTATATGCCGACGCACTCAATTTCTTCTACTCAGATACAGGAGTCTCCTCCAAGGCATGGGCCAACCTCTATGCCGAGCGCTATGAGAAGTGGGCCGACATGGCCGCCGTCTCCGGTAATCTGCGCGATGCAAGAGGACTGTTGCAGGAGGCTGCCAAACTCCGAGGCTGTTTCGACGCTCCGGCTGAGGGAATACCCGATGAATTGCTCAATCAGACACCCGTGGTGATCTATACCGCCGACCCGGCCACAATGGGCGCTCCCAAGGCCGACCGCAAGGCTCTCGAGCAATTCATCGACACTATTCCCGATTTGCCGGAGGTGAGCCGCAGGCGCGTCAAGGAGGATGCCGGAATCTCGCCGAGGAATCTTCTTGCGAGGATGAACGAGGATATAAAGGAATTCAGCGATGAGAAGGAAGAGCAGCAGTGACGTGCCGATGAAATATGGCTCGCAGTTGCAGGTGCTCACCGATTGGGTGGACACCACCAACTTTGTGGCCATCGGTGGCCGCGGTGTGGCCAAGAGCACCGTGATAATCGCACGCCGCCTCTGGCGCTGTGTCACCATGATGCCCGGCGCTCCGCTCGCCATCGTGGCCAACAGTTATTCCAACCTCATAGGCAACATAATGCCTGCCGTGCAGAACGGCTGGAAACTGATGGGCTGGATTGAGGGCGTGCACTATATAAAGGGACGGCGGCCGCCGGAGGAATGGCGCCGCAAGTGCTCGCAGATTGTTGACGACTATAAGCACGCCTATACATTCTGGAACGGCACGGTGCTCTATCTCGGCTCCCTCGATAATCCGTCACTGCTGGCCGGTAAGTCGGTGGCACATCTTGTGTTCGACGAGGCGAAGTATGCCTCCGACCAGCGGGCGGCCAGGGTGCTCCCTATCCTGCGCGGAGATGCAATCACCTACGGGCGCTGCCATCTCTATGGCGGAGTGACCATAACCACCGACATGCCCGACGTCACGGAGGGTGAGTCCGACTGGTTTTTCCGCTATGCCGCCGAGATGGATCCGGAAAGGATCATCCGCATCATCCAGGCTTCCGGAGTGCTGAATGAATTGCTTGTGAAGAGAGCCCGCCTTAATGGTGTGGCGCCTCCCGACCTCGGCAAGATTGCACGCCTCGAGAAGAAAATCAACTACTATCAGGAGGCATTGCTGAAGATGCGCAAGGGGCAGACCTTCTTCATCAACATCTCCTCCTTCGCCAATATCGACGTGCTCACACTCGATTATGCCAAGCGCCTCTACAACGGCGCCCTCGACCGCCACGAGTTCATGAAGAGCGTTCTGGGCCAGCGCCCGTCGCTGAGACGTGACGCCCGGTTCTATGTGCTTTTCTCAGAGAAGCACAAATATACCGACGGCACCTACTCCGGCGAGGCTGCCTTCTCCTGTTCCGAACTGCGATATCTCAATTCGACCCTCCCGCTCGATGGAGGCATGGACTTCGGCAACATGCTCAGCCTTGTCATCGGGCAGGAGGACGGCGCGAGATATCGCGTGCACAAATGTTTCTACGAGATTCCTCCCGGCTGGTATCGCGACCTTGCCGACCAGTTCCTCCAGTTCTTCGGGCAGCATGAGTGCAAGGTGCTGCGCCTCTACTACGACCGTGCAGGCAACAACTATCAGAAGCAGGGCGAGGATGCGGCAGGCAAGATGAAGGAAGCCATCGAGCGCGATGCCAACGGACGTCCCACAGGGTGGAGCGTTGAACTGATGTCGCGCAAGCAGTCAAACCTCCGGCAGCACTCGGAATATTACTTTATGCAGGACCTTATGCGCGGCCAGACCCGCGGCCTTCCGCAATTGCTTGTGGATGCGCTCAACTGCCAGGAGATGATCAGCAGCATCGAATTGGCCAAGGCCGAGGTGAAATATCGTGGCCAGACAAAGATTGTGGCCAAGGTGAAGAAGAGCGAGAAACTGCCGGCCCTCAAACTGCCTCGACTCTCCACTAACTTCTCCGACGCCTTCAAGTACCTGCTGATGCGCCGCGACTGGCTCAATGCAGCCCGCGCCGCCGGATCCAATTCCGGCTACGATGAGACGGCAGCGCTCGCACGCCGCTGGCTCGACAACAAAGACTGACCTCTTACCGGTAATGATTTGCCCGGGCGTCCATTGTAACAGATGGGCGCCCGGTTCTCACATGTCACTTTCCAAGGGGCGGTAAGCATCGGTGAAGATCTGAGCGGCCCGCGAGCCACGCTTACCTCTTTTTTTTAACCAATCCCTCCGAATCGGGGCCGTTTTCCGCTCATTCCTCGCAAGTTATGCAGAATTTGTCCAAAATTTCCGCCGTTTAAGGCGATTTTGCGTAATTTTCTCCCCAATTTTCAGCCATATCCAGCCCATATTTGTTATAAATACGATTATTAAATAGGTAATTGAATGATATATTCAGTAATTTAAGTATCTTTGCAGCGCAAAGTTACTACAAAAAAGTGAAATGCGGAAAGATATAGTGATAGAATTGAGTT
>CAJLTZ010000084.1 GCA_905209725.1 uncultured Muribaculaceae bacterium | reverse complement strand
CATATGCAAGAGGGGCGTTCTTTTTTGTGGGTCTATGAATTATTCAGGATAGATTAAAATAAGTTATCTATGGGAAAGTTTATACAAGATTTTAAGGCATTTGCCCTCAAGGGCAATGTAGTGGATATGGCTGTCGGCGTTATCGTCGGTGGCGCGTTCGGCAAGATTGTCACCTCTCTGGTGAATGATATAATCATGCCTCTGATGTCGGTGATCACCGGCGGCGACGGCTATAAGAATCTCAAGTGGATAATCACGCCGGCGCGCGAGGCCACGGAATATCAGGCCGCCGCTGAGGAGGTGGCCGTGAATTATGGCCTCTTCATCCAGAATATCGTAGACTTCTTCATCATCGCCCTCTGTATTTTCATCGCCCTGCGCTACACGATGAAGTTCATGCATAAGGAGCGCGAGGAGGAGGCTGCGGCGCCCGCTCCCGAACCCTCGGCTGAGGAGAAACTCCTCACCGAGATCCGCGACATCCTCAAGGAGGAAAAGAAATAATCTTCCCGGAGGTTAAGATATAATTTCTTATCCTGCTGCAGGAGTCGGAATCACCGGACTTGCAATGATTTCCCTGAGCGTCGCGAGAGCGGCGCTCACGCTTTTTATATTGTCGATAATTATCAGGTTCTTCCCGCCGGCATCCTTGAAATGGCAGGTGCTCACATGGCTCTGCACATATGAGAGCACACGGCTGAAAGCGTGTGAGTTGTAATAGGCCTGATTGGAATTGTCGGTGAAGAAAATACGCATCACTCCCCCCTTGAGCACAATCCGCTCCATGCCGAGACGCTTTCCGAGCATTCTTACTATCGGCACGAGGATGAGTTCTTCAGTGACTTGGGGAATCGGGCCGAATCTGTCGCGCAGGTGGGCGCGGAAGGTCTCCGTCTCCTCCTCACGCTCCATCTTGTCGAGTTCACGGTAGAGGGTGATTCGCTCATTGTCCTGAGGCACATACTCCTGCGGAAGGCGCAACTCGAGGTCGCTCTCGATGGTGACATCGGAGGTGAATTCCTCGGCGCCGGGGGTGGAGGTGGATTCCACGGCCGAACCGAATTCCTCAGTTTTCAGCTCCACGAGGGTCTCGCGCAGAATCTGCTGGTAGGCCTCATAGCCGAGGTCGGAGATGAAACCGCTCTGCTCGGCGCCGAGAAGATTTCCGGCGCCGCGGATGTCGAGATCCTGCATCGCTATCTGTATGCCGCTGCCGAGTCCACTGAAACTCTCGATGGCGTGCAGACGCCGGCGGGCCACAGGCGTGAGCTGCGCTCCCGGGGGCACCAGCAGATAGCAAAAGGCTTTCCGGTTGCTGCGCCCTACGCGCCCGCGCAACTGGTGCAGTTCGCTCAATCCGAAATTATGCGCGTTGTTTACGATGATGGTGTTCACATTGGGCATGTCGATGCCGTTCTCCACGATGGTGGTGGCAAGAAGCACATCATAGTCGTGGTTGGAGAAGTCGATGATGGCCTTCTCGAGTTGTTCGGGTGGCATCTGCCCGTGGGCTATCACCACCTTCGCGTCGGGCACGAGGCGGCGCACCTTGGCCTCCATGTCGTGGAGGTTCTCGATGCGGTTGGAGATGAAGAACACCTGGCCGTTGCGGCTAAGCTCGAAACTTACGGCCTCGCGGATGGTCTCGTCGCAAAGCGTCCCCACGCACGTCTCCACGGGCTGGCGGTTGGCCGGCGGCGTGTTGAGCGTGCTGAGGTCGCGCGCCCCCATCAGGGAGAACTGCAGCGTGCGCGGAATCGGCGTGGCGCTCATCGTGAGTGTGTCCACATTCACCTTCATCTGCTTGAGTTTCTCTTTCACGGTGACGCCGAATTTCTGCTCCTCGTCGACAATCAGCAGTCCGAGATCCTTGAATTTTACGCTCTTCCCGATGAGTTTATGTGTGCCGATAAGGATGTCGATCTTACCCTCGGCAAGGTCTGCGAGAATCTGGCGCACCTCCTTGGGTTTCTTGGCGCGGGAGATAAACTCAACGCGCACGGGGAGGTCGCGGAGTCGTTCGGCGAATGTGTGGTAATGCTGCATCGCAAGCACCGTGGTGGGCACGAGCACTGCGGTCTGCTTGCCGTCGGTGGCGGCCTTGAAGGCGGCGCGGATCGCTATCTCTGTCTTGCCGAAACCTACGTCGCCGCATACGAGACGGTCCATCGGTCGCGAGGATTCCATATCGTGCTTCACGGCCTGAGTGGCCTTCAGCTGGTCGGGGGTGTCCTCATAGATGAAGCTGGCCTCCAGTTCCTGCTGCAGATATGAGTCGGGTGAGAAGGCGAAGCCCTGCTCGCGGCTGCGGGCCGCATAGAGATTGATAAGGTCGCGCCCTATCTCCTTGAGTTTGGTCTTGGCGCGCTCCTTGAGTCGGTTCCAGGCCCCGCCTCCCAGTTTGCTTATCTTGGGCTCCACGCCATCCTTACCGCGATATTTCGACAACTTGTGAAGGGCGTGGATGCTCACAAGCACAAGGTCGTTGTTCTGATAGAAGAGCTTTATCATCTCTTGCGGCGTGCCGTTGACGGAGGTCTTCACCAGTCCGCCAAACCGACCGATGCCGTGGTCGATATGCACGATGTAGTCGCCTATCTCTATCTGGTTTAGTTCCTTGAGCGAGAGGGCGAGTTTGCCGCTGCGGGCCTTGTCGCTGCGCAGGCTGTAATTATGGAAGCGGTCGAATATCTGATGGTCGGTGAAATAGCAGATTTTCGCGTCGTGATCCACAAATCCCTCGTGGATTGTGCGGTCCACGGCCGTGAAGGTAATCTTGTCGCCACGGTCGGCGAAGATGGCCCGCAGTCGGTCGGCCTGATGCGCCGAGTCGCTCAGCATCAGGATGCGGTAGCCGTCGCTCTCGAAACGGCTGAAATTCTCCGTGATGAGGTCGAAGTTCTTGTGGTATAGAGTCTGGAGCGTGCAGTGGAAGTCGATGGTGAGGCCTGCTTGCTCGCTCTCCTTTTCGGAGGGGGACTGGGCGCTCCAGGTGATCAGGCGCATCCGCTTGAAATCGGCACGGAAATCATCGGCGTCAACCGTCTTCTCCAGGGCCTTCTCATCGCTTTCCCCGGCGAGAAGCGCCGCGTCCGACATTGTCTCGGCACAGATCGCCTCCACGCGCGAGAGCACATATTCCGGGTCTTGGGTGAGGAGGATGTTGCGGTCGCCGAGCAGATGCAGCAGGCTCACGCCCCCGGAAGTGTCGGCGGCGGCAGGTGCCACAATGCTGGCCTCCTTCCGCTTCTCGGCACTGAGCTGTGTCTCTATGTCGAAGGTGCGGATGGAGTCTATCTCGTCGTCGAAGAAGTCTATACGGAATGGCAGCTCATTGCTGAAACTGAACACATCCACAATCGAACCGCGCCGCGCATACTGTCCCGGTTCATACACATAATCAGTCTGATGGAAACCGAGTTCAAAAAGTTGCTTTATCAGGTCGGCAATCTTCACTGTCTGGCCCGTGCGCAATTCGATGCGGCTGGCGGAGAGGGATTCCTTGTCGGCCACCATCTCTGCCAATGCCTCGGGATAGGTCACGATGCGCTGGGGGAAGTCGGAGCCGTGGAGGCGGTCAATCACCTCGGTGCGCAGGATGCGCGCCGGCGGGTCGGGCTGGCCATATTTGATGTCGCGCTTATAGCCCGATGGAAATATCGACGTGTCGCGGTCGCCGGCAATCTGGCAGAGGTCGTTGTAGATATATCCGGCCTCCGAGGCATCGCGCGCCACTATCAGCAATGGCTTGCGGCGCTTTTTCAGGCCTGCGAGCAGCATTGCAAAGGCACTTCCCGGAAGACCCCGCAGCGAAGCCTTAGCCCCGCTCCGGTCGCTCAAGAGCGACTCCACGGCATCGCGCCGTGCCTGCGTGAGAAATAATGATTCCGCCTCCTTCAGTGTCATCTCTTCTTCGTTGATTTTGTTTTGGTGCCGTTAACCTTGACGTTATTTTTCCCTTTTCCCTTTTGCCTTTGTCTCCCCCTTGTTGGCGACATTGCCGTCGCGGTGGAGGATGCCGGCGTAGAGGCCGGGATTATTGAGAATCTCCTTGGCTTTGCGCAGGGCTTTGTCGTTCTGGAGCGCATAGCCTGTGCGGCCACGGGAGTAGTAATAGCGGCTGGCAATCTCCGTGCCTATATATTCGGAAATCTCATCGCGATGTGTGTCGAGGTCTCTGTCAAGATTATGGGTGAGCAAGCGCTGCATCACATCAAATTCGGCGCGCGTGGAGTCGTTCATATACCCCTCGGCGGTGGCTATCTCTCGCAATTGCTTCAGGCCCTCCTCCATCACTCTGTCGTATTTGAACTTGTCAGGATCGATGCTCTGCTTGAAATCGGAATAAATTGTATCATCAATCACAAATTCCTCGGCCGGGGCGATGGATTTATGGTTGGCAGCGAATTTTGTGGCATAATTGAAAATCCAGTTGTCGCGCACAAGATTATACACCAGGGCATTTATCTTTCCCCAGTCGATCACGGAGTCGGGCTGTAGGCCTCCGCCGTCGCGCACAGTGCGGCCGTGCGCTGTAGTGTAGGCATGGGTAAGGGAGTCGGGCACGCGCTGCACGCTCCCATCCTCATTGCGCCGCGAATAGTCGAGAGCCTGAATAAGTCGGCCGGAAGGGGTATAATATTTCGCCACTGTCACTTTCAGCAATCCCTGATAAGGAAGCGGGCGTGTGCTCTGCACGAGTCCCTTGCCGAAACTCCTTGACCCGATGAGCACGCCGCGGTCGAGGTCCTGCATCGCTCCGGCAAGAATTTCGCTTGCCGACGCGGTGCCCCCGTCGATGAGGATAGCGAGCGGAGTGTCGGGCAGGATGGGCTGATGTGTGGTCTTATAGGTCTTGTCGGGTGTCCCCTCCCGATATTTCGTGCGCACCACCTCCGTGCCCTTCGGCAGGAAATAGCCTGCAATCTCCACGGCGCTCTCAAGCAGCCCGCCACCGTTGCCGCGAAGGTCAAGCACCACATTCTTAAGGCGTCCCGAGGCTTTGAATTCCTCGAGCGCACGCTTCACTTCCGACGCGGAGTCGCGGATGAAGCCCGTGAGCTGGATATAGCCGGTGCCATCGGGCATAAGCCTGTAATATGGCACGCTGGGCTCGCGGAGCTTGCCGCGGGTGATCTCCACCGTTATGATGGAGTCGGCCACATAGGGTCGGTTCACCGTGACGCGCACCTTTGTCTCAGGCACGCCGCGAAGATATTTGGTCACCTTGTCGCTTGTCATTTTGGAGACGTCGATGGAGTCGACGCGCAGAAGACGGTCGCCGCTGCGCAGCCCGGCGCGGGCCGACGGCGAATTTTCCATCGGACCGGAAATCACCGTGCAGCTGTCCATCGAGAGCAGGTAGCTGCCGATGCCGCCATATTCGCCGGTGGTCATCTTCTCCAGGTCATCCTGATCCTCCTCGGCAAAATATTCGGTGTAGGGATCCACTGTGCCGAGCAGTCCCTCTATTGCAGCCTTGAAGGCGCGGTCGGGAGCGATGCTGTCCACATAGTGGGTGCCAAGCTCGCTGACGATGGCATTGAAAGTGGTGAGGTTGCGCATCAGAGCAGCCTCCTTGCTCCTCACCTCCTTGGCATAGCTGTGAGTCACAGCCACCACCCCCATTGCCGCTATCGCCGCGGCAATCAGTATCTTGGTATTCTTCATAGTCTTATTTATGCGGGTAGTCCACCGTGTAGTGCAGGCCGCGGCTCTCCTTGCGTTCAAGAGCCTGGCGCATCACAAGGTAACCGATATTGATGATGTTGCGCAACTCGCAGAGCTGGCGCGTGGGCTTGGAGCGCTTGAAGAGGTCCTCCGTTTCCTGATAGAGGATGTCCAGACGGTTCCAGGCTCGTTTGAGGCGAAGGTCGCTGCGCACGATGCCCACGTAATAGGCCATAATCTGGCTAACCTCCTTCGCCTCCTGCGTGATGAGCACCATCTCCTCGGGATGGGCCGTGCCCTCATCGTTCCATTCGGGCACGTCGGTGCGGAAGTCGTAGCCGGATATCACGGAAGCGGAGTGCTTCTCGGCGGCGTCGGCATAGACTATCGCCTCAATCAGTGAATTGGATGCCAGACGGTTGCCGCCGTGAAGCCCCGTGCGGGAGCATTCGCCCACGGCATAGAGGCGCTGGATGGAGCTTTCGCCGTTGGTGTCCACGGCGATGCCGCCGCAGAGATAATGCGCAGCCGGTGCCACCGGTATCATATCCTTCGTGATGTCGATGCCCAGCGAGAGGCATTTCTCGTAGATGTTGGGGAAATGCTTCTTTGTTTCCTCGGGATCCTTGTGGGTGACATCGAGGAACACGTGGTCGGTGCCATGCAGTTTCATCTCGGAGTCGATGGCGCGGGCCACGATGTCGCGGGGTGCCAGCGAGAGGCGCGGGTCATATTTCTGCATGAATTCCTCTCCGTCGAGCGTGCGGAGCACAGCCCCGTAGCCACGCATCGCCTCCGTGATGAGAAAACTGGGCCGGTCGCCCGGATGATAGAGCGCCGTGGGATGGAACTGGATGAACTCCATATCCTTAACCGTACCCTTGGCGCGATAAACCATCGCGATGCCGTCGCCTGTGGCTACAAGCGGATTGGTAGTGGTGGTGTATACAGCCCCGACGCCGCCGGTGGCCATCACTGTGACGCGCGCCAGGAAGGTGTCGATCTTGCCTGTGTCCTCATTGAGGATATAGGCTCCATAGCAGGTGATGTCGGGCGTGCGGCGCGTCACCACCTTGCCGAGATGATGCTGTGTGATGATCTCCACTGCGAAATGATGGTCGTAAACGTCGATATTGGGATCTTGACGCACACGCTCCACGAGGCTGAGCTGAATCTCCGCCCCCGTGTTGTCGGCGTGATGGAGGATGCGGAATTCTGAATGGCCACCTTCGCGATGCAGGTCGTAGGTGCCATCTTCTTTCTTGTCGAAGTCCACGCCCCATCCCACAAGCTCGCGGATCTGTTCCGGCGCACCTGTCACCACCTTCTTCACGGCCTCAGGGTCGCTCAGCCAGTCGCCCGCTACCATCGTGTCGTGGATATGCTTCTCGAAGTCGTCAACCTCAAGATTCGTGACCGACGCCACGCCACCCTGTGCGTAATAGGTGTTGGCTTCCTCAAGTGTGGTCTTGCATATCAGGGCCACCTTGTGACCCCGGCGCGATGCCTTAAGTGCAAAACTCATTCCTCCAATTCCGGATCCTATCACCAGATAATCATATTTGCGAGTCATCTCTCTTTCCTCCTTAATATTTTTTTCCTCTCCCCATGTCCCTTATTCCTTACCCCTTATTACTTAAGTTTAAGCAGTTCAAAGTAGCGTTCCAGCACATCATGGGCGGCTGTGAAGGAACTCTGCTCGTTATTGAGCACGCGCATCTCCTTCTGCTCGAGAAGCATGCGGATTTCGGGGCGCGTGTAGAAGTCGCGCTTCAGCTGCTCGTTGATGGTCTCGATCATCCAGTATTTCGCCTGCTCGTTGCGCTTGCGCTCGAAATATCCTGTCTGCTCCACATAATCGAAATAGCGGTCGATCATATCCCACACCTTGTCGATGTTGAGCTCGTAGTAACCGCTGTAGGTCAGCACCTCGGGACGCCATTTGCTCGGCGTGGGCGGGAAGAGCATCAGTGCGTTGCGGAACTGCGCCGCAGCGAGTTCGGCGCGGGGAATGTTGTCGCCGTCGGCCTTGTTGATCACTATGCCGTCGGCCATCTCCATGATGCCGCGTTTGATGCCCTGGAGCTCGTCGCCGGTGCCGGCGAGCTGGATGAGCAGGAAGAAGTCCACCATCGAGTGCACAGCCGTCTCGCTCTGTCCCACGCCTACTGTCTCCACGAAAATATTGTCATATCCCGCAGCCTCGCAGAGGGCGATGGTTTCGCGCGTTTTGCGGGCCACGCCGCCAAGCGAACCTGCCGAGGGGGAAGGGCGGATAAAGGCGTCGGGATGCTGCGAAAGCTTCTCCATGCGGGTCTTGTCGCCAAGGATACTTCCGCGTGTGCGCTCGCTGCTGGGGTCTATGGCCAATACTGCCAGTTTGCCCCCCTTGCCGAGCACGTGCAGCCCGAACACATCGATTGAGGTCGACTTGCCCGCCCCTGGAACTCCCGTGATGCCGATGCGGCGTGAGTTGCCGGTGTAGGGCAGGCATTTCTCTATCACCTCCTGGGCGAGTGCCTGATGCTCCTCGGCGGTGCTCTCAATCAGGGTCACGGCGCGACCCAGCACGCTGACGTCGCCCTTGCGGATTCCCTCCACATATTCGCCTGACGTCAGATGCCTGCGCGCCGTGGAGCGCTTGCGACGGTATGGATTCACTGTGGGTTGTGAGCCCACGCCGCCGTTCACCTGCAGTCCTTTGTATTCTTTATTGTTCTCGGGATGTTCCATGATATCAGATATTAGTTTTGTGTCTTGTATGTGTTGGTTATGATTCCGCACACGGGCACTTCGGCCACTCCGTTGCGGGGGTCGTTGGTGATGATCTTGAGTGTGGCGCGGAATGGCCCTGCGGGCATCCTTCCGCCATGCAGACGAGCCTTGATGCGGGCCTTTTTCCCTTTCTTTATAGTCCGGGGAGCCTCCGCCGGCTCTATCAGTCCGTCATCGCTGTATATGCGGCGAAGTTCGAGTGTGGAACGCCCGTCGTTGAGTATGGTGAATTCAAATTCACGAGGTAATGTCGGATTGATGTCGCCGAGGTCCACCACCCGCTGCTCCAGGCTGAAATGCGGGGCATTCTTTTCCTGCGTGGCGCTGATGAAGCGGAAGTCGGGCACGATGGTGGCGCGCACCGTTACATTCGTTTCTCCGGCATCCGAGTGCAGGCTGTCGGCGATTACACGCACCGGCAACTCTACAGGTCCATATTTCCCGAGACGCTTCGTGTCGAGATATACGCCGTAAGTGATGATGTCGCCGGGACCGAGCAGACCCGTATGACGCTCCACCTTGAGCGCCTTGTCAGGGCTTATGCAGCGGGGCCACACCGAGTCCCCCTCCTGATTGTAGATGCTGAAGAAGCGGCTGGGAGTCTCTCCCATTCTCACCTCTCCGAGCGGAATTACGCTTTCCGTGAGACGCACTGCACCGGCTTCCACCGGATACATCTTGTCGAGCGATTCGGGAGTGCCGAGCACCGCGCCGGTAATCTTGATGGAATAGCGGCTGCCGTCGCTGAGGCTCACGCGCACTGTCTTGGCGAAGCGTCCGGGACGGAACGCCGGGTCGTAGGTGTATTCCACGCAGGCTGTGTCGCCCGGTGCGATTGGCGCGTCGGTGTAGGTGGCGCTCGTGCAGCCGCAGCTCGGGCGCACATCCACGATGGTGAGCGTGTCCCGGCCCGTGTTGACGAAGCGCGAATGACCGTTCTTCGGCCCGGCCGCCTCTTTCATCACGCCGAAGTCGAAGTCGCGCTCAAGCCAGCGGATCTCCGCTCCGGCTGTAACCGCTGCCGTCATTGCAAGCCCAAGGACTGTTGCCCTGATATTTAGTGCGGGAGTTCTCATTTATTCGGATTCACGCTGCCGGTGATGCGAAGACGCACCTTGCGCGGTTTGCCGTTGGTAGTGATGGTGATTGTCTTTGAGAATCCTCCGGGGCGGTGGAGAGGGTTGTAGGTCACGCGGATCTTCCCCTTCTTGCCCGGGCCGATTGGATTTTTCGGATATTCGGGCACCGTGCAACCGCAGTCGGCCTTGGCGTCCTTGATTATGAGCACGCCGCCGCCGGCGTTCTCGAATATGAAGTCGTGGCTCACCTTCCCGCCATGCTCCGGAATAGACCCGAAGTCATGGCTCTGCTGGGTGATGGAAATCTGTGGAACGGTATTTTTCTTAGCCGCCGCGTCGGAAGCAAAGAAGAGCGCGAGGGCCGCCAAGAATGTGATGATAGAAAACTTTCTCATAAATCTATTTCAATATTTGAGAATCAACCTAACGTGGATGGTCAGCAGTATGAAAAATCCGTCATTAGCCGCTGAGCCTTCATAAGACTATAACGCAAAATTCGCCGGAAATATCATTCCCTGCGTACAAAGCGTTCATCTTAGAGCGCAAAAGTAATAAAAATTTCGGAAAACACCCGCCCCAATCCCAAGAAATAGCCATTATATACGAATATTTGCGAATGATTTAGGCATTATATAAGAATGCAGACCGGAATGTTTGTTCCGGCCTGCATATATTAAGACCCCATCCCACAAAAAATGTTAACGCAGGGGTCGCAGATGTGCCTC
>CAJLTZ010000083.1 GCA_905209725.1 uncultured Muribaculaceae bacterium | reverse complement strand
ACGATGCCCGCATCGCTCCCTCTTCAACTTGCTGAGCTGCATCAAAAATCGGTCGTCCCTGCATTAACATTTTTTATGGGATGAGGTCTAATCAGATAGTGTAGTCGCTCCGCGACTATTTTTACACCACGATGCCGTCTTGCATGTGGATGATGCGGTCGGCTATCTCGTTCATCGAGGGGTCGTGGGTCACTATCACGAAGGTCTGGCCAAGCTGGCTGCGCAGGTCGGCTATCAGGGCGCGGATCTCGTCGCGGTTGTGCGAGTCGAGACTCCCTGTGGGTTCGTCGGCGAAGACCACTTTCGGCTCGTTGATTAATGCGCGGGCCACTGCCACCCTCTGCCTTTCTCCTCCCGACATCTCGCCCGGCTTGTGCGAAATCCTCTCCTTCAGCTCTAGCAGTTCCAGCAGTTCGCCGGCGCGGGTCAGCGCCTTCTTGCGCGACGTTCCACCAATCAGGGCCGGTAAGGCTACATTCTCCACAGCCGTAAACTCCGGCAACAACTGGTGAAACTGAAAGATGAAACCTATGTTGCGGTTGCGAAACTCCGACAGACGTTTGTCTTTCATCCTGGTGAGGTCCTCGCCGTCGTAGCAGACGCTGCCGCTGTCGGGGCGGCACAGCGAACCCGCCACCTGAAGCAACGTAGTCTTCCCGGCGCCGCTCGGCCCTAAGATGGTGATAATCTCGTTGCTGCCTATCGTGAGCGACACATTGCGGAGCACCTGCAGAGTGCCGTAGTTTTTACATATATCCTTTAATTCAATCATGATTCTATTCGTTTTGTCCGGCGCGGGATGTGAGTCGGTTTAGGGCGTGGCTGGCCATGAATATGCCGAACGTGGCGGGTACGCAGGCCGTGGTGCCATATGAGGAGCGTTTGTTCTCCCGTTCGTCGGAGAGGAGGGAGCCCGGACGCGGAGCCTCCGTGCTGCACACCACGGTGAGCCTTCTTCGCAGTCCCATCTTTTTTAGTCGCTGGCGCACAGCGCGGGCCAGGCCATCCTCGCGCGTTTCCCATAGGTCGCTGTATGTCACTTTCGAGACATCGGTGCGACCTCCGGCGCCCATCGACGAGATTAGTGGGATGTTGCGCCGCAGACATTCCGCAATCAGCGCCACCTTCGGAGCCACGGTGTCGATGCAGTCGAGCACGAAGTCGTAGCCTTCGTCGAGAAGGGTTGCCACGGCGCAGGCCTGCAGGAATTCCGGACGGGCATCAACCTCGATATCGGGATTGATATCGAGGATGCGGGAGGCAAAAAGGCCGGTCTTGGGTTGGCCGATGGTGGATTCGAGGGCTATGAGTTGGCGGTTGAGATTGCTGGGCGCCACACAGTCGGCATCGATGAGGGTGAGATGTCCCACGCCTGTGCGGGCAAGCATCTCCACCGCATAACCGCCCACGCCGCCGACTCCCACCACGAGCACGCGGGCTGCGTGCAGTTGGCTGAGCGCCTCTTCTCCAATCAGCGCCAAAGTGCGCGAGTCACGGTCTTCGCTTCGGTTGCTATCGTCGCAAACCATGTTCTCATCATCCATCATATGCTCAACGTCAAGATTACATTGCAAATTTAACCAAAGTAGTGCGAAAAAGCAAACGCCACCGGCATGTCCAGGAGAGCAGGCGTCTCTTCTTGCGTGTGAAATATGCTTCAAAATGTAGGGATTGTGGCGGGATTTTGTTATTTTTGCAGAATTGAACTGAGTTGACGAGTCGACGAGTTGATGAATTGACAAGTTAGGCTCTAACAACTTGAACGAACCTGAATCTAACATCATGAAGAATTGCTATAATGTGGGGGTGGATGTAGGGGGCACCAATACACACGTGGCTCTCGTGGATCCGCAGGGACGGATTTCTCAGCGAAGTCGCTTCGACTCGCACATGCCGCTCGACCAGCTTGTGGCCTCCATCGCTGAAGCCGTGGCCAAAATGCAAAGCGACGGCAACGAAATCGGCGGAATAGGCGTCGGCGTTCCGTGTGCCAACACGCGGACCGGTTGTGTGGAGGGTGCCACGGAACTTCCCTGGCCCAATCCCACTCCTCTCGCCAAAATGATATCCGATGCCACCGGGCTGCCATGCCGCATCACCAATGACGCCAATGCCGCAGCCGCCGGCGAACATGCCTACGGCGCCGCCCGCGGCCTCGACAATTTCATCCTGCTCACCTTAGGCACAGGCGTAGGCGCGGGAGTCTATTGCGACGGCCATCTCCTGAACGGACGCAATGGTTTCGCCGCCGAACTTGGACATGTGGTAGTTGACCCCGAAGGCCCTCAGTGCGGTTGTGGACGACGTGGTTGTCTGCAGATGTATTGCTCCGCCCAGGGCGTAAAACTTATCGCCAGCCAGTTGCTTGCCAAAAGCAACGCCGAATCCTCCCTGCGCCAACTGCCTTTGGATCAACTCACGCCGCTCGCCATAGCGCAAGCAGCCGCCAAGGGAGATGCGCTGGCAATCGAAACATACCGCAGGGTAGGGGAGAGGCTTGGCTCGGCCTGTGCCAACTTTGCCGCATTCACCGACCCCGAAGCGTTCGTATTCTTTGGTGGAGTGGCGAAGGCGTTTCCCCTGTTCAAGGAAACAATGCTTGCCGCCTACCGACGCGACGCACTCTTCCTTTATCGCGACAACGTGAGCTTCCTCCCCTCATCGCTGCCCGATGCCGACGCCGCGCTCCTCGGCGCCGCCGCAATTGCACCCGCACATCATCAGTAATCTCAGTATAATACATCAAGATGAAAATCAGCAAAATAGCCACTATCTTCTCGCTTCTTGCCATTCTGGGCATTTCATCCTTTACAGCCAGGGCCGAAGAGTATGTGCCCTCCGAGCAGGTGAAACGTTCCCAAAAAGAATTTGCCGCCGACCGTTTCGGCATCTTCATCCACTGGGGAATCTATTCGATGTTCGGCCAGGGAGAATGGTATCTCAACTATGGTCCGCTCGCCGAGGAATACGCCAAGGCAGCCGCAGGCTTCTATCCCGCTAATTTCGATGCCGGGAAATGGGCCGACGCCATCCGCGACTCCGGCGCGAAATATGTAACTTTCACCACGCGCCATCACGACGGCTTCTCGATGTGGCACACGGCCCAGAGTCCATACAACATCGTGGATGCCACCCCCTTCCGCCGCGACATACTCCGCGAACTCTCCGACTCTCTCCGCTCGCGCGACCTAAGCCTGCACCTTTATTATTCCCACATCGACTGGACGCGGCGCGACTATCCCCGTGGCCGCACCGGCCTCACCACCTACACCGACACTGTGGCTCCCGACTGGAACCACTACTATAAATTCATGAACGCGCAGCTCCGCGAATTGCTCACGCAGTATGGACCCGTGCGCTGCATCTGGTTCGACGGCAAATGGGACCACGACCAGGACACTGTGCCCTTCAACTGGCAATTGCCCGAGCAATATGCCATGATCCACTCTCTTCAGCCCGGCTGTCTTATAGGCAACAACCATCACGAAGATGTGATTCCAGGGGAGGACATCCAGATATTCGAGCGCGATGTACCCGGCGAGAACACTGCAGGATATTCTGAACAGGCAATTTCCCGTATCCCGTTGGAGACATGCCAGACCATGAACGGCATGTGGGGCTACAAGGTGAAAGATACTGACTATAAGAGCGCCCGAACGCTGATTCGCTATCTTGTGAAGACCGCAGGAGTGGGAGCAAACCTCCTTCTCAACATCGGCCCTCAACCCGACGGTTCGCTGCCTGAGGCCGCCCTCGACCGTCTGAAAAAGATGGGCGCTTGGTTGCGCGCCAACGGCGAGACCATCTACGGCACCGAAGCCGGTCCCGTGCAACCTGCTCCCTGGGGTGCCACCACACGCAAAGGAAAGAACGTATACGTGCATGTGTTCCCCACCGACAGTGTGGACACATCCACAATCTTCCTCCCGCTGATGGGTCCGGTGAAGAGCGTCAAGACCTTCGCCGACGGCAAGAAAGTGAAACATTCGCGCACACGCGGCGGAGTGACCCTCTATCTCGACGATGTGCCCGACGTAGACGACTATATAATTGAAATCAGGGAGAAATGACCGAACTTGAGATTTGCTGCTCCGATTTCAGGAGCGTGCAGGAAGCCCGCAAGGGTGGCGCCGGACGCATCGAACTATGTCAGGCTCTCGGTGAGGGTGGGCTCACTCCCTCCCTCGGTCTGATTGAAAAGGCTGTGGCTTCCGGAATGCCGAAGGTCAATGTGCTTGTAAGGCCCCATGCCGGCGATTTCCTTTATGATGAGGATGACGTGCAGATAATGCTGCGCGACATAGAGGCCGCCCGCAGAGCCGGAGCCACCGGCATTGTAATCGGCGCGCTGAATCCTGACGGCACGGTGAATGAACAGCAATGCCGCCGGTTTCGCGAGGCCGCCGGGAATCTTGAACTGGAGTTCCACCGTGCCTTCGACATGACCGCTGACCCCGAGGCTGCCCTGGAGACAATCATCGCGCTCGGTTTCGACCGGGTGCTCACCTCCGGATGTGCTGCCACTGCACAGAAGGGGATTCCGATGCTGCGGCGTCTGCAAAGTCTGGCTGCCGGCCGCATCAAGATTATGGCAGGGAGCGGCGTTAATGCCGCCAATGCCCGTGAGATCCTCGATGAAACAGGCGTTGATGCCCTCCATGCCAGCGCCTCCACAATAATACCTTCTAATATGATTTTCCGAAACGATTCCGCCAAGATGGGCGATCCGGGAGCCGATGAATACAGCCGCCGCTCCAGCAGTGCCGAGAAAGTGCGCAGCATATTGATGGCTCTTGCCTGTTTGCTGGCTTTGATTTTGCCCGCAAGCGTGGCGAGGGCCGTGACCGATGCCGAACTCAATCGTGACAAATTGCTAAAAACGCTTTATGCCGGGATGACGCCGGCCGATTCCGTGTCATACTCCCGCGACTTCTATCTCGCCAATATCGACGCCTCCATCGATGCCATGCAATTGATGCCTTGGGGCAAGAAGGTGCCCCGCAAGGAGTTTGAGCATTTTGTGCTACCGCTGCGGGTAAACAATGAGAGCCTCGACTCGGCCCGTGTAGTGTTCTATCGCGAACTTGCCCCGAGAGTGAAGAATATGTCGATGAGTGATGCCGCATTGGAGGTGAACCACTGGTGTCATGAGAAGGTTACCTATCAGCCGAGCGACGGGCGCACATCGCCTCCGCTTTCGGCAGTGTCGCAGGCCATAGGCCGGTGTGGCGAGGAGTCCACCTTCGCCGTGGCCGCGCTGCGCTCCGTGGGTATTCCCGCCCGCCAGATCTATACGCCCCGCTGGGCACACACCGACGACAACCATGCCTGGGTGGAGGTCTGGACCGATGGCAAATGGCACTTCCTCGGCGCCTGCGAACCGGAACCTGTGCTCGACCTCGCATGGTTCAATCTCCCTGCCTCTCGCGGTATGTTGATGAGCACCAAGGTGGCAGGCCAATATCCCGGACCTGAGGAGATTCTTGCCCGCACCCCCGTGAGCACGGAGATTAACGTAACCTCCAATTATGCTCCCACGCGCATCGCGCGCGTGCGAGTCTTAGATAAGGAGGGACGCCCGCTGAAGGATGCCGTGGTGGACTTCTGCCTCTATAATTACGCTGAGTTCTTTAAACTCGCCACCAAGAAAACCGATGCCAATGGGGAAGCCTCGCTGCTCTGCGGCCAGGGTGACCTCCTTGTCTGGGCAAGCCGCGATGGAAACTATGCCATAGCGCATTCCACTCCCGCCGACCCGCTCGTGACGCTGGCACTCGACTCACGCCCGGAGATTGACATGAAGCTCACCCTCACGCCCCCTCCGGCATCCACGGCGTTGCCGCAAGTCACTCCCGAGCAGCGCGATCTCAACAACCGGCGTTTTGCATATGAGGACTCTGTGCGCCTGGCATATACCTCGACATTCCTCAATGATGACACGGCGCGTGCCCTTGCCTTGGAATTGGGTGAGGATCCGGAGCGGATTGCGCCGCTTTTGGTGAAGATGCGTGGAAATCATGGCGCACTCACCGCTGCCTTGCGACGTTACCCCGCCGGCAGCCCGCAGCGTGAGAAGGCTGTGCTTCTGCTGGAGAATATATCGGAAAAGGACCTGCGCGACATGGAGTCAGAAGTGCTGGCAGATGCAGTGGAATTTGCTCCCGAACGCCCTGCCGACATGCCTGTAGAGATATATGGCAGGTATGTGCTTTCTCCCAGAATCGACCGCGAATGGCTCACGCCCTTCCGCGAGTCGTTCCTGGCTGCCATCCCGGCCAAGACAATGAAGGTCTGGCGCTCCGACCCGCGTCTCATCCGCGACTGGTTGCTGAAGAATCTGGCCGACGGCACTTCCCGCAATCCTGCCGCCATCAGGATGGATCCCCGCGCAGCCATCTCCAGCCGTCTGGCCGATAAGGTGAACCTCCCAATTCTCTTTACGGCGCTGGCCCGCACCGTCGGGATCCCGGCCCGAATCGATGCTGTGACGGGCCATACGCAGTATCTTCCGGTTTTGAAGAAGAGTGCCAAGAGTTCGGAGCCAATTTGGAATGATATCGACTGGGAACCTGCGAAGAAGTCAGCTGACTCCAATGCCGGGCTTGCTTCGAAGGGATATGTCACTTTCGACTATACCCCCTCGGCCCTTATTCCCGACCCGAAATATTTCACCCACTATTCGATCTCGGCTATCGACGGCGGACGTCTGCGCCTGCTTGAATTCGAAGATTTCCTTCCCCTCTCCTCATTGAATGCCTCGCATCAGCCTCTTGACGCCGGCCGTTATCTTCTCGTAACAGGTCAGCGCCTTGCCGACGGCTCAGTGCTCTCGCAT
Organism: uncultured Muribaculaceae bacterium; assembly: GCA_905209725.1. Lineage (GTDB taxonomy): Bacteria > Bacteroidota > Bacteroidia > Bacteroidales > Muribaculaceae > Lepagella. Next base: position 3,652 of record CAJLTZ010000083.1, on the reverse strand, counting down.
TCAAGAACGTTTGATGTAGCAGCCGGCAACACGGTGCGTGTGCCGCTTGCCATCGAGAGCGATGAGAGCGCGCTTCAGGTGATTGGAAACCTCAACGCCGAGGATCTCTATCATGATCTTGGTCTTGGCAAGGAGAAGAGCATACTCTCCACCACGGGTCGCGGCTATTATGTGCTGTCGCTCGTGCGTCCCGGCCATGAACCATCGGCCCATCTGCTCAACGACCTCGCCGCTGCCGCCGACCGTCTCGATGCTGCCGGTGTGAAGATACTGGTGCTCTTTGCCAGCGAGGACGATTGGAAGCGTTTTGACCGCGACGCATTCAAGGGCCTGCCGGAATGCGTGGTGTTTGGCATTGACCGCGACGGCAAGATTGCGGGTGAGATTTCCGAGAGCCTCCATCTGCAGAATGCCGAGCGTCCGCTCACAGTGGTGGCCGACACTTTCAATAGGATAGTATATATGACTCAGGGGTATACGATAGGAATGGGCAACACGCTCGTAGGCGTGCTCCACCGTCTCCGTCAGTGAGAGCAGGGTCTACGGTTATTCCAGAGGCCTGAACACAAAGAGGCGGGTGGAGTCGTGGCGCGGGAGGGCCATGAGCTGTATGTCGGCACGACGGTCGGCTACGCTCTCCTCAGCGCGGCCCACCTTAAGCCCTTTCTCAATAAGCGCCTCCGCCGAAGTCTTGAAGGCTATGGCGGGGGTGTTGTTGTCGTTGGAAAGATGGCAGAGGAATACATTCTTTAGAGCAGGGTTGGCTATCTCGGCGAGGAAGGCGGCCGTCATGCGGTTGTCGAGATGTCCGTTTGCCGCGCGGATGCGGGCCTTGAGGTATTCGGGGTAGCGGCCTGCCGTGAGCATCGCGTCATCATAGTTCGACTCGATCACCAGCCAGTTGGCCTGTGACATATAATGGCTGGCGCGGTCGGTGACGCTGCCCAGGTCGGTGGCGAGCACAAAATGATGCCCCTCCCATTCCACAGAGAAGCCCATATTGTCAGAACCGTCGTGAGGCACCTCGAAGGCTGTGATCTCGAAATCCGACACCTTGAAGGGTATCTCCTTGAAGATAGGAGTATGGTATTCCTTGATGCGACGGGAGATGTTGTGGCGGCGCAGCAGGCCGTTGAGCACCCGCGGTGTGCAATAGAGAGTGAGGTGGCGGTTGTTGCGCAGAAGATTGTAGCTGTATCTCACATGGTCGCTGTGGTCGTGCGTAAGCAGCAACGCTTTCACCTGGCGCATGGCTATGCCGGCGGCTTCGAGTTTTTCTTCGATGAGCTCCGAGCGTATTCCGGCGTCTACGATGATGCCGCCGTTGCGGGTGCCTAAATAGCAGGAATTGCCGCTGGATCCTGATGCCAGCGACACATAATATAGCCTGTGGTCGGAGTCGAGCCGGCGGTCGGCGTCGGATACCTTGAGTTCCGAGTCCTCGAATTCCGCGAACGGGAGGCGGACCTGTCCTGTGAGATGTGTCTTCTTATATGCCATTTGTGTCGGCGCATGCCCCTTGGGGTGCGCTCTTATTTCTTTTTGTGGGTTGGTGTGTTGGCCGGGCGATGGATTAGAAATATCGCTGGGCGTTTGTCGTAGTTTTCCTTATTGTTTCTCCATTTTGCCGCCGGGCGGGTGAGGATGCTCTCGCTCGTGGGGTTGGTGATGTCGGCGGCCACGCAGAGGAGGGTGTCGGGGCGCAGCGTGTCGGCAAGAAGAGAGAGAAGGCGGTTGTTGCGATAGGGCGTCTCGATGAAAATCTGGGTCTGTCCGGTTTTTGCGGCGAGCGCCTCCAGACTGCGGATGCGCGCGGCCTTCTGGTCGGCCTCGATGGGAAGATAGCCGTTGAAGGCGAAACCCTGGCCGTTGAAACCGCTGCCCATCAGGCTCATCAGTATGCTTGACGGCCCTACGAGGGGCACCACCTTCAGCCCCTCCCTCTGGGCGATGGCCACGACATCGGCGCCGGGGTCGGCCACCGCCGGACAACCCGCCTCGCTCATCACGCCCACAGGTTGTCCCCCGCGTAGCGCATCGAGGTAGCCCGACACGGCGAACGGCTCGGTGTGGCCGTTGAGCTCGTGGAAGATGCATTCGTCGATGGGGTAGTCGTGCATCCAGCGGCGAAGGTTACGCCGTGCGGTGCGCACATTCTCCACAATCCAGACGCGTATCCCGCGGGCCACCTCAAGGTTCCAGCCCGGAAGCACCCGTGAGGCCGGGGCGTCGCTAAGGCCTACAGGCACTAGATACAGTGCGGCTTCCAGTTTCGTATCCATTTCCATACGCCTGGAGTTTATTTGAATTTTATCTTCCATTCCGAGGGATAGAGATTATTGGCGCGTGTGCCTAAATTGTTCACTATGCCGAGTCGTATTCCACGGTAAGCCACAGCCACCGGTCCGCGTGGAGCCTCTTCGGGGAGAGTGATGGCCTGATGCCGCAGATAGTTGAGGGCGGCTTCGCGGCCGATCTCCTGCGTGGGACAGTCCGTCGGGTCAAAGGCCACGGAGAGCGCATACTCTGTGGTAGGGATCTCGCGGGAACCCTTCTTCTCGGTGCGTGGCACCCCGTTGAGCAGGATGCGTGTATTCTTCGAGAGAGTGTCGAGCCATTTCTTAGGAGCAGGTGCATCGTCATCGCTCGAGGATGGTTTTCGGAGCAGTGCGGCGAAGAGCCCTTCTCCGCGGGTGAGATGCGGCATGAATCGCAGGGCCGGGTATTCGCCGGCAATCTCCCGGCCGATGCCCCAGCTTTCAGGCGGATTAGTGTCGATGGGTTCGAGCCCATGCTCCTCCACAAGCATGCGGAGGTTGTTCTCATTCTCGCGGGTATTGAATGTGCACGTGGAATAAATGAGATATCCACCCGGGCGAAGGGCCTCGATGGCATCGGCGAGAATCTCGCGCTGTGTTGCGGCGCACTGTTCTATGAGTCGCTCGCTCCATTGCGTGCAGGCGGTGGCGTCCTTGCGCATCATTCCCTCGCCGGAACAGGGGGCGTCGACGGCAACTACGTCGAAGCGTGCGCCGGCACGGGCATAGGCCTGCGTGGCTCCTTGCGTCACGATGATGTCGGGATATCCCCATTTCAGCAGGTTCTCGCAGAGCGTCTTCGCACGCTTGGGCACATATTCATTAGCTACCACGAGGCTGCCGTCGGGGAGGGCGTTGATTAGGGAGGTGGTTTTTCCGCCGGGAGCCGCGCAGAGGTCGAGCACCGCGGGCGAGGCGGGCAACGTGCCGAACGAGAGTATCCGCTCCATGATCCATTCATAAATCATGGAGGAGGCGTCCTGCACATAGAATGCGCCCCCATGCAGCAGGGGATTGAGAGTGAACTCGGGGCGCGACGTCAGGTAGAAACCGCTCCCGCACCATTTCACAGGTTCGGCTTCCACGCCAGGCATCTCCTCGAGGTGACGCCCGATTGCGGAATCCTCTCCGCCCCGGGGATTCTTACGCCGGTTGAGCTTGATGCTCGTCTCGGCTGGAAGCGCCATGGCGGCAAGAAATGCGGCGTGGTCGATGCCCGCAAGTCTGCTGATGTAATCTTTGTAATCCTCTTTAATCAACCTTTATATCTGTTAGTTTGCTTAGACCCCATCCCATAAAAAATGTTAATGCAGGGGCGACCGATTTTTGATGCA
>CAJLTZ010000082.1 GCA_905209725.1 uncultured Muribaculaceae bacterium | reverse complement strand
ATGAGGCACATCTGCGACCCCTGCATTAACATTTTTTGTGGGATGGGGTCTTAGATATGCAGCATCCCCGGGTGCGCCGCGATGAATTCTGCGTAGCGGCTTCTTGCCTCCGCCTGATTGGCTGCGATTTTGTCAGAATCTATCCGGATGACAGGGCAGTGGTTAAGGGCTGCAAGCACCTTTTCACCCTCCGACAAAATATGCCTGCTGCATGCGGAGAGATAACGCTCGCAGAATTTTGTCCACACATACTCCACGGCCTGGGCCGACGGATGCACAAGGTCGGAGGTATAGAAGCGGTAATCGCGCAGGTCGTCGGTGATGATTTCGAAAGCAGGGAAATAGTCGATGTAAGCCATAGCGTCGCAGAGACTCTCGCAAGCAAGCAGAAGCACAGCCTTGGAGCGTGAATTCCCCTCGAAACCATCCTTTAGATGGCGTACGGGGCTTACCGTGAAAATTACCCTCATCTTAGGATTTCTGAGATGGAGCCTCAACAAGAGCGCCATCCATATGTTCTGAATTTCGGTGAGCGACATGCGTCGGCGGCGGAATGCGGAAGCCGGCACCTTGTGGCAGTTGGCCACGATATAACCCTCCATGCCGGCGAGTTCATATATCCAGCTTGTGCCGAAAGTGATTATAAGTGTCCTGCATTCGAGGAGCATATTGTCGAGATTCTCGAGTCGGCCGATAGCCTGTGCGAACGCCTCCTCCTGAGAGCGAGCGGCAAGCGAGGAATCGAACAGCCAAGAGAGCCATATCCCATCCTTTTCGAAAAGGGCAGCCTCGACCGTGCGTGCCCGTTCATCGGGGGATGCGATGGCGAGGTGAAGGATTGTGGCAATGGAGGCAGGGTTATAGAGTACGCCGCAGGGATTGCTGCAAGCGTTCCATAGCGAGCGTCGCATACGTTCCCCCACATAGTCGCTGAAGCAGGAGCCGATGAGCACAGCTCCCCGTTCCGGGTCGAGCAGAAGATCTTCTCCCGCCCCTTTCGCCAAATATTCAGTCCGAAATCTCATCTTACCTCAGTTCTCTTTGCCGCAGAGGGCTTTAAGTCTACACCATTTGCAAATCTCCTCATTAGTTGTAGGCATGAAATCCTTCGTCGGGTCGAAGATATCCTTCAGCATTGAGTTGAGATTATCCGTGAATTCATTGTTGAGATTCGCAATAAACGGCTCATCCATATAGAGCCTGCCATTCTTTATCTGTATGTGGCTCTGGCTATTGCCCATGGCTATCCGCTGCACATCGTAGATGGCCGTGAGGACATCCGGCGGAAGGGTGTCACCTTCCTGCTCCACTCGGTTCATCAATACATTGGCATAGAACATCAGCTGGAAGATGTTCTTTGAATCCTCCGGATGGGACACATTGTCGAGCGCGAATATAGAGGAGATGGCATCAGTTTTGAGACCCACATTTCCCGTCTTGTAGTCGATGATTCGCCAGTTGCCATTGGCGATATCCACGCGGTCGAGTGCATAGCGGATATTCACGCTCTCATCGGGATTCGTGCCATATTGCCAGCGCATATTTCCGTCGAGTTCGCCACCCACAAGGGTGATGGGGGCGAGATTTTTGTCGTAGAGAATCACCGATTTAATAAGTTGGAGGATACGGTCGGCCACGAGCCGGGCAGCGCCGGGGAGTTCGCGGTCGAGGTCGTCGCCATTCTCCGCCTTCATCCCGAAATGCTCCTTATTGATGCTGCGGCGCACCACATGCTCAATCCTGTCCGGGCTGTCGATGAGGTGCTGCAGATAGTCCTCAGTCAGAGTGATACCCTCCGAAGGACTGATATATTTCTTTCTGCGGTTTGGTGGAAAATAAAGCAATAATAGTGAATTATGCACTATATTACCCAGTGTGATAGCATCGATATAATCGGAGTGGGCAGGGTCGTCGCTGATGCCACGCACCGTTTCGTAATAGAACATCACCTGGCATTTGGGATATTTCTGGAGCGAGGAGGCCGAAAGGTTTCTACCCTTCTCCTTATCTTTCTCCTTGAACTGATTGAGGAGCGCCATCACCTCGGGCGTCTTTTTCACGGGCGATGCCGCCGACTCACTGCTGCTGATCTCAAACTGCCGGCTGCGGGGAGTCACGTCGGTGGTGCCATAGAGCAATTCGAGTTGCATGAGGAAACGCGACTTGCCCCCCGAGCGCATTCCCTCTCCGGCGCGGGCGTCGTAATATAGATATACATTATTTGCGCGCGACAGGAGCCGGTAGAAATAGTATGAATATAGACGTTCGCCATGGGAGGAGATGGGGAGGCCGTAGCCGTGGCGCACGGAGTCGGGGATGAAAGAGCGCCGGCGGGAAGCGCTCGGCATCGTCTTGTCGTTGAGCGACAGCATGAATAATTGGTCGAAGTCCAAGGCGCGGGTCTCAAGCATGCCCATCACCTGAAGGCCCTGGAGCGGTTCACCTTCGAAAGTGATTTTCTCACCCTGCACCAGGCGGTCGACAAGTCGGAACACGCTGTCGAAGCGCATCGACACCTTATATTTTTTCACGCACTGCGTCACTACGCGGAGAGAATTGCGGTAAGCCTCCACCTGTGCGTTCTCGATATCGCGGCTCAGCGTAGAGGCATTCTCGTCACGGCCGAGCGAAACCTGCACCTCTTCGAGCAGGCTGTCGAGCATCTGGATGCTCTGCTCCGGAGTGTCGAGCCGGCTGGCGGGCACGAGCATCCGGGCAAGTCGCGGGGAATATTTGGCGAGAAGTTCGGGGGTTACCACATAAGTGTGGTGTTCATGGATATGGGTGGCTATATTGCCGGGAGCGCCGGGTTCGGCGAGGATATGCGTGATGGGGTGGCCAAGAATGGCAATCATGTCCTCATGGAAGAATCCGGTGACGCCATGGGCGGAGCGCTGGCGCTGGAGCAGCAGGCGCAGATGGCGCACGAATGACGCCACGGCCGTATAGCGCATCGAATATCCCATGGTGAGGTTGACATTCCCCATATCATTTGGCAGCGAATAGAGGAGCGGCATCAGCAGGCTCTCATCGGGGAGCACCACAGCCACTTCGGCCTTCTCGATGGCTTCGCGCCCCTCCTCAGTAGCCCAGAGGCGGGCGATCTCATTGCCGGCGAGTTTTGCCTGCATGGAATTGGAAGGGGAGGCCTCGATCACTATCGGCGGCATCGCATTGCGCTGCGCCTTCTCGATGAAGGGGAGAGCCCATTCAGGCTGGGGAAAGAGGGCGATGAGGCGCTCCATGCTGCGGCCGGGCCCTGAGTCCTTGTTGCTTAGCACCGGGCCTGTGGCATCCCAGAAAAACTCGCCGAAAGCATGGCCGTCATCGCAGCGCATGTCGCGAATGCTCTCAAAAATCTTCAGTTCGGCGGTGCTCAGGTCGCTGAAACCAACAACTACCAATCTTTTCCAGGGGAAGGCTTCGCGACCTAATTCGCGCACGGCGTCGAGAGCCAGGCGAAATCCTCCGCCCGGAGTGCAGAGCCCGTCAGCCTCGAGGCTTTCGTTGAAACGATCGTAAAGCTCCGAAAGCATCTGCCAGAGGGCCACGAAGCGGCTGCGGATGGCCGCATCCTCCTTTACATCCTGCAGCGACTTCCAGAAACGGTCCACATCTCCCGATGAAGGGGTGTAGCCGAAATAGCGCTCGATTACCTCTATCTGCTCATCGGTGAGATAGTTGCTGGCGATGCTACGGAGGTCGGTCACATTCCGGAAAAGCTTTTCGGCATCGGCGTCATATTTATCCGCTTCCGAGAAATCAGAAATGAGCGTGTCGCCCCAGGCTATGAACCGGTCGAAATCGAGCAGGTCGTCGTCAGTCTCGAAAGTGAGCGCTTTGCCCATCAGCGTGCGGTAGATGTTGTAGAGGCGGAAAATCATGTCGATACGTGAGTCGGGCACGCGCTGCGACAGAGTGAGCGCCACGTCGGTCATCGACATCACAGAAGGGGCCAGCCGGGGCCGTTCGGTGCCGATGCTTGCCGACAGATACTTCAGGAAGAAGCGTCCGCTTCGCTTATTGGGAAAGAGGAAGCAATAGTGCGACATGTCGTCGCCACGGGAGGCATAGGCCTCAGCCACGCTCTGGAGAAAATTCATATTCGCTATATTCGCTATTTCGTTTTATTCACAAAATTAATAAAAAATTAGCGCAATTTATTAGCATAAGCAATCTCAATTTATTAAATTTGTGGCCGGTAAGGATGACCCGCAAATTATTTCGGCGTCATTTAAGGGATAGAGATAGGTTGTTTGGGTAGTTACTAATAGATAATCCACCGTGAAATTTTCGGATATATCCGGACATGAGAGTCTGAAGAACACAATGCGCCGCTATCGCACAGGTGGCCGCCTTCCGCATGCCATGCTCATCTCGGGGCCGGCCGGCACCGGCAAGATGATGCTTGCGCGCGCATTTGCCCAATACCTTCATTGCGAGAACCCCCGCGACGGCGAACCGTGCGGAGAGTGCCGTCATTGCCGTCTGCATCACGAGCTGACGCATCCCGACCTTCATTTCATATATCCCATAGTCAAGAACAAGAGCAAGGGTGTGTCTGTGTCGGCCGACAAGGCCGATGCCTGGCACAAGATGCTCACGCAATATCCCGCCATGCCCGAGGACCGCTGGCTCGATCTTGTGGAGGCCGGCAATTCGCAGACGAGCATCTATGTGGAGGAGGCGGCCGACATAGTGCGTGCCGACTCATTCCCCGCATTTGCCGCCACAAAAAAGATTTTCCTCATATGGCTTCCGGAGCGTATGAACCGCGAGGCTGCCAATAAACTCCTTAAAGTGATCGAGGAGCCGAGCGAGACCACTCTCTTCCTGATGGTGAGCAATAACGAACTTGGCATCCTGCCCACGATTTTCTCCCGTGTGCAGCGCCTTCATGCTCCGCTTCTTTCTGAGGCCGACATCGCCGACTATCTGCAGCGCCATCACAGTCTCTCCCCGCAGGAGGCCACGCGGATAGCCCGCATCTCAGAGGGAAGCATCATCCGTGCCGAGGAGTTGGGTGGGGCCGCAGGCGAGAACGATGAGTTTCGCAGCATCTATCAGGATGTGATGCGCTCGGCCTATGCCGTGCGTCCCGCCCGCCTGCGCGCCCATGCCGACAGCGTGGCCGCTTTCGGCCGCGAGAAAATCAAGCGATTCTTCGCATATATGGCCCGGATGCTCCGCGAGAACTACATCTACAATCTGCACATGCCGCAGCTTGTGGCCCTCACCCCCGAGGAGGAGGAATTCTCACGCCGCTTCGCACCCTTCATCAATTCCGCCAATGTGGAGGATTTCCTTTCCGCTATCGACCAGGCAGGAACGGATATCGCCCGCAACGGCAACTCCAAACTCGTGCTCTTCGACCTCTTCTCGAGAATTATCGGATATGTGAGACGAAAGGAAAAGAGATAAATCGGAAACCCAAATATCAACACGGCTGTCCGCTCCTCCGGAGCCTGAGCCGCAAAAATCATAGAATATTATGAAACCTACATTGTTCATCCTTGCTGCCGGAATGGGAAGCCGTTACGGCGGACTTAAGCAGCTCGACGGTCTCGGCCCCAATGGCGAGACTATCATGGATTATTCGGTATATGACGCTCTTAGAGCCGGATTCGGCAAGATCGTTTTCGTGATCCGTCACGATTTCGAGCAGGAATTCCGCGAGAAGATCATTTCGAAATATGAGGGACATGTGCCCGTGGAGGTTGTGTTCCAGGACATCAACTCCCTCCCCGAGGGCTTCAAGCCCAACCCCGAGCGCAAGAAACCGTGGGGCACCAACCACGCAGTGCTTATGGGCAAGGATGCCATAAAGGAACCGTTCGGAGTAATCAACGCCGATGACTATTACGGCGCCGAGAGCTTCAAGGTGCTTGCCGACTTCCTCCGTTCCGTTGAAGGCAAAAAGAATGAATACTGCATGATTGGCTTCAACATCGAGAACACACTGAGCGAGAACGGCGGAGTGAGCCGCGGCCTCTGCGAGGTGAGCTGCGAGGACTATCTCACCGGCGTAACCGAATGCCACGGCATCGAGCGCAAGGATGGCAAACTCGTGCAGACTGCCCCCGACGGCTCCATCGTACCCTTCCCCGAGGGCGCAAGCGTCTCGATGAATATGTGGGGTTTCACTCCCGACTATTTCGACTATAGCGAGATGGCTTTCATCGAATTCCTCAAGGAGAACGGCAATGAACTTAAGACTGAGTTCTACATCCCGTCGGTGGTCAACGACCTTATCCGCGACGGAAAGATCACACTCAAGGTGGAGAAAACACCTTCGCGCTGGTTTGGCGTCACTTATGCCGCCGACCGTCCCGCCACAGTGGCTCAGTTTGCCAAACTCGTGGATGAGGGTCTCTATCCCTCGCCCCTTTTCTAAATATATATCTTAATTTATCGCTATGAAACAGAAAATATTGGTCACGGGCGGCACCGGCTATATCGGGTCGCACACCACAGTGGAACTGCAGAAGGCAGGCTATGAGGTGGTGATTATCGACAATCTCTCGAACTCCAACCGCGATGTGCTCAATGGCATCGAGGCAATCACGGGCATCCGCCCGGTGTTGGTGGAGGGTGACTGCACCGATATCGCCACACTCCGCAAGCTTTTCAAGGAGAATCCCGGCATCAAGGGTATCATCAACTTCGCCGCCTCGAAGGCTGTGGGCGAGAGCGTGCACAAGCCGATCCTCTATTACCGCAACAATCTCGGCACTTTGCTCAATCTCTTGGAGTGCATGCCGGAATTCGGAGTTGAGGGAATCGTGTTCTCCTCCTCCTGCACTGTCTATGGCGAACCTGACGTGAATCCTATCGACGAGACGGCCCCCATCAAGCCGGCCACATCGCCCTATGGCAACACCAAGCAGATTTCCGAGGAGATAATCGCCGACGTGATCCGTTCGGGAGCTCCCATCAAGAGCATCCTGCTGCGTTATTTCAATCCCATCGGCGCTCATCCGTCGGCTGAGATTGGTGAACTTCCTGTGGGTGTTCCGCAGAACCTTGTGCCATATCTCACACAGGCAGCAGCCGGAATCCGTCCGGAACTCACGGTGTTTGGCGACGATTACAACACTCCCGACGGCAGTTGCATCCGCGATTATATCGACGTGGTGGATCTTGCCAAGGCGCATGTGATAGCCATGCAGCGTATGCTCGACAAGAAGGACACGGATGCCATCGAGATCTTCAATCTCGGCACGGGTCGCGGACTCAGTGTGCTCGAGCTCATCAACTCCTTTGAGCGTGCCACGGGTGTGAAGGTTCCCTATCATATCGGTGCCCGCAGAGAGGGTGACATCGAGAAAATCTGGGCAGAGCCCACAAAAGCCAACACCGTGTTAGGTTGGACCGCCGAGGTTCCCATCGACGAAACGATGCGCAACGCCTGGCGCTGGCAGTGCAAAATCACCAACAAACAATCATAATCGTAAAAATAAGTAGCGTTACTCGAGCCTCTCATCGATTCGGCCGGCGTTCAGATTCTCTTGGTTCTGTGAGCAAACTTGAGTTTGCCGCAGTGAGAAAGGCGAATCTCCCGGTTGCCGAGCGACTATCCTGCATCTTAACCGCGTACAATACGGAGCAAAGCGAAGTATTGTGCGCGGTTTAGCGTATAAAGGCCCTCAGGCGCGGGGCGACCGGGCTTCCCCTCTGATGTCTTATTTGCGGTCGGTGAGGGCTTCGCGGACGGCTTCGGCCCGGTCGGCGTCGTTGTTGTAGTTCGACTTCAGCAGGTCGGGGAAAAAGATGAGTTTGATGATTAGAAAAAAGACGATGAGCTTGAAAATGATGATTGCCCACAGGTATTTCCCTATGGTCATATTCCGGAATCCGTCGGCATAAAGCAGCCAGACGCGCCTCCAGAACCCCTCATTCTTATTCTCAATCTCATTATCCATAGTGGTCAAAGCTCCCCACCCAATCCAAAATTCAAAATTAATCTCCTAATCCCCTAAAAAAGAAAAGATTAATTGTCTCCCGACAACTAATCCTCTAACCTTAAATCTAATACCATGAAAAACACGGGGCAAAATTACTAATTATTTTTATTCTGAAAAAATATTTTAGTAAGAATTTTGCAGCATAATGAATATTTAACGTATTTTAAGCCCCGTTTTGGACACATAAAATCCCCTTAATTTATCAAAAAGAAAAGCAAAAAGAAAGCCACCCGGCTCAGATTCGCTTGGAAATCGTGAGCCGGGCGGCTTATGAGGTGCTGATTCTTTACAATTGCTAAAAAACTGCTTTTGAATGAAAACGTTAACGCGTTAACATTTGCGGGTCACTGCCCCACGCTCCATTCCACGCCGTTCTTGGTGTCCTTCACATTGAAGCCCAATTGGGCGAGGCGGTCGCGGATGAGGTCGCTCGTGGCCCAGTTCTTCGACGCCTTTGCCTCGGCGCGGATCTCCATGAGCAGGTCCACGGCGCCCTTGTAGGGGGCCATGTCGGCGTCTGTGTCAGCAGCCGCGCCCATGCGAATGCCGAGAATCTCCACGAGGAATGTGTCGAAGAGGTGGCGCAACTGCTCGATCTGGGCCTCTGTGATGGATGTCTGGCCGTTGGCGGCGGCATTCACTACCTTGGCTGCGTCGAAGAGGGTGGCAATCACGGAGGCAGTGTTGAGGTCGTCGTCGAGAGCCTCGTAGCAGGCCTTCTCGTAGTCGGGGATCGTCACGCTGCTTGTGGCTGCCGGCTTGAGCGACTGCAGGCGGGCGTAGGCCTCCTCCATGCGCGCCAGTGCCTTCTCGGCGCTCTGGAGCGACTCGTTGGAGAAGTCGAGCGTGCCGCGGTAGTGGGCCTGGAGGATGAAGAAGCGGAGCACCATCGGCGAGTAGCCCTTCTGCAGGCGCTCGTGGTCGCCGGTGAAGAACTGCTGGAGGGTGATGAAATTGTTGTATGACTTGCCCATCTTCTTGCCGTCGATGGTGATCATATTGTTGTGCATCCAATATTTCACAGCCTCGTGGCCCTGGGCTGCTACGCTCTGGGCGATTTCGCACTCGTGGTGAGGGAACATCAGGTCTAGTCCGCCGCCGTGGATGTCGAAGGTCTCGCCGAGGTATTTGCGGCCCATGGCCGAGCATTCGAGGTGCCAGCCGGGGAATCCTTCACTCCAGGGGGATGGCCAGTGCATGATATGCTCGGGGGCGGCCTTTTTCCAGAGGGCGAAGTCGAGCGGGGAGTGTTTCTCCTCCTGGCCGTCAAGTTCGCGGGTGGTGTTGAGCAGGTCGTCGATGTTGCGGCCGGAGAGTTTGCCGTAGTGGTGGTCCTTGCTGTATTTGGGCACGTCGAAATATACGGAGCCGCAACTTTCGTAGGCGTAGCCGGCGTCAAGGATCTGTTTCACGTATTCGATCTGCTCGATGATATGGCCGGATGCGTGGGGCTCGATGGATGGGGGGAGCACGTTGAGAGCCTCCATGTCGTGATGGTAGCGGTTGAGGTAGTGCTGCACCACTTCCATCGGTTCGAGGCTCTCGAGGCGGGCTTTCTTGGCCACTTTGTCTTCGCCGGAGTCGGCGTCGTGTTCGAGGTGGCCCACGTCGGTGATGTTGCGCACATATCTCACCTTATAGCCGAGATGGCGCAGATAGCGGAAAAGGATGTCGAATGTGATAGCGGGGCGGGCGTGGCCCATGTGGGCGTCGCCGTATACGGTCGGACCACAGACATACATCCCCACGTGTCCTTCCACGAGGGGACGGAACGGCTGCTTGCAGCGCGACATCGTATTGTACAAGGCAAGGGAATGCGGTTTCATCTTGTATTATTTTTTTAGTTAAGTTTCGCAAGTTCTGCCAACTTGGAAGTTTGAAGTTTATTTGGATTCGTTGATAGCAATAATAAGCTAATAAACTAGTAAACTCATAAACTCATAAACTTTAAGTTGAGCTTGCGAAACTTAAGTTGTTTAGTTATTGCCGATTTTGCCGTTGTGAGGGGCGATTTCGCCAAACTGAGCTTCGTATTTCTTCACGTTGTCGGTGAGGGCGAAGAGGAGTTTCTTGGCGTTTTCGGGGCTCATGATCACGCGGCTCACCACCGGGGCCTGGGGCATGCCGGGAGCGGCGAAGATGAAGTCGATGAGGAATTCATTTGCTGTGTGGCCGATCATGGCGAGGTTGGTATATTTGCCGTCGGCGAGTTCGGGACGGAGCTGGATCTGAAGTTGGTTCTGGTTCTGATTTTCGTTTGCCATATTAATGTGTGATTTTATCGTAGTTTTTGGTTTAAAATAATTTTTTGGACGCATATAAATTGCATATGCCCGGAATCGCGTCGGGGATTCCGATTGCGAAGTTAGCCATTTTTTATCAATCCACAAAATATGCCGCACCGCCGCCACCATTAAACAGCCGTCAACAAGCCCCAAAGCCTCGTCGGCTCTGGGCCGACGACACTCAATCTTCGATGATGAACAATCGCCTGCGTAAAAATTATATTAAGACCCCATCCCACAAAAAATGTTAACGCAGGGGTCGCAGATGTGCCT
>CAJLTZ010000081.1 GCA_905209725.1 uncultured Muribaculaceae bacterium | reverse complement strand
GGCATGGATGGACGCAATCGAGCCCTCCTGCTTCGTAGACGGCACCGAATGGCAGTCGTATACCGCCGAGGCCCGCAACTATGAAAGCACCAATACCGGCGTGACATATCTCTACAACGGTAAATTTATGACCAACTGGAACGTTCATAATGATGACTATAGCGTATATGGAGGTAACTTTGATTTCTATCCAGCCACATATCTGACCAATCTCAATGCCTACGACAAGAAGGGCGAGAGCCAGATCAAGAGCATAAAGATCGACAGCAACAAGTCAGGCTCGGTATATGTTGCATTCTCCGACGAAGTGTTCGAGCCTGTCACCACAGACTCCGACCTCTGCAAGGCAGACTATGCAGGCGACATCGCCCGCGTGACAGTAGGCGGTTCCAACGCAGCAGACAAGGACTATCTCTTCGGACAGTGGATTGAACTCAAGGGTCTCGACAAAGTAGAAGGCGACGGCACGAAATACTTCATGGTATTCTCCGGCGAAAACAACTATATCGAGTTGAGCCGCGTAGTGGTACACTACTGGGATCCGAAGGATGGTGTGAGCACGATAGTAACCGAGGACGTAGATGGCGCCATCTACAGCATCAACGGCTACCGTGTTAACAGCGAGAATCTTGCCCCCGGCGTTTACGTGCGCAAGCAGAATGGCAAGACTGTGAAGTTTGTAGTGAAGTAATCATTGACGAAAAATAGAAGAAAGGAGGCTGCCCCGGGCGGCCTCTTTTTTTGCTTATTTGGAGGGGTCGGGGAAATTTTGTATATTTGCACGTTACAATCATTCTTCAGACATGAAACTCAAATTTATATCCCTTTTATCGCTGCTTACGGCATCGCTCGGCCTCTATGCCGCCGAGCCGGCAGGATATTACGACAGTTGCGAGGGCAAGTGCGGCAAAGCGCTCCTCAAGGCTCTTGAAAATGTGATTTCCAAGCATACCAACGTAGGCTACGACGGCCTTTGGAATGTCTACGATGACTCCGATGTGCGGGAGGATGGCTCAGTGTGGGATATGTATTCCACCAAGGACTGGGGCAAAAACTGGCACAACTACATCAACAGACAGTATAGCAACGTGGGCGATGGCCTCAACCGCGAGCACTCTTTCCCCAAGAGCTGGTTTAGCAAAGGTTCGCCGATGAATTCCGACGCCTTCCATATCTATCCTACCGATGGCTATGTCAACAATCAGCGGAGCAACTACCCCTATGGCGAATGCACCAATGGCGAGGTGAAGAAAAACGGCAGCGTGGTGGGTCTCGGGCGTCTTGGGTCATGCACCTATCCCGGATACAACGGCACGGTGTTCGAACCGGATGACCAATATAAGGGTGATTTCGCGCGCACTTACTTCTACATGGCCGCCTGCTACAACTCCAAGATTGCAGGCTGGAACTCCCCCTGCCTCGCCGGCAACGACTATCCCGCATTCAAGGACTGGTCGGTGACAATGTTCCTCGACTGGGACAAGGCCGACAAGGTGTCGCAGAAGGAGATTGACCGCAACGATGCCGTATACAAGCATCAGCACAACCGCAACCCCTTCATCGACCATCCGGAGCTCGCCCTCCACATCTGGGGCAGCAAGAAAAGCGAGCCATGGTATGCCAGCGGCAATCCGAATCCGAATCCCGAGCCCGATCCCGAGCCCGATCCGAAACCGGATCCGGAGCCGGATCCAGAACCCTTCCCCGGCACATTCCTCGAGACCTTCGAGCCCACCGGCAGCTATGAAAGCTATTCCGCTAAAGAATATGTGGGCAGCGTGGCCACATGGAGCACCGACTGCTATTTCACCACCAAGAGCGACCAGGCATATCCCTACGAGGGAGCCCAGGCAGCACGTACCAACAAGACCGGCACCGGTTTCCTTGAGATGATCACCGACAAGGCCAACGGAGCAGGCACAATCACCTTCTATGCCCACCGCTGGCATAATGCCTACACCACCGACGACGAGGCCACCTTCACCATCAGCGTCTCCAACGACAAGGGCGCCAACTGGAAAAAGGTGAGCGATGTGTCTGTGACCGCCACTGATTATGCCCTGCACAAGGTGACGGCAAATGTGGAAGGCAACGTGCGTCTCCGCTTCGAACAGACCGCAGGCAAGCGCGTGCTCATCGACAATGTCGGCATCACCGACTATGAGAGCGTAGGGGCATGGCTTCCCACTGAGGAAATCGAAATCGAGCAACCCGTTTACTATAACCTTCAGGGAATGCCCGTGGCCAATCCCGAGCACGGAGTCTACATCCGCGTGATTGGCACAAACGCAGTCAAAATTATCTTATGATCACGATAGACCAACTAAAAGACGTCGAGGAGCGCACCGCCGCTCTTCGACGTTATCTTGACATCGACACAAAGAAAATAGAAGTAGAGGAGGAGGAACTGCGCACGCATGTGGCCGACTTCTGGGACGACCGCGAGAAGGCCGAGGCACAGATGCGCAAAATCAAGGGCCTCCATTTCTGGATTGATTCCTACACGGCGCTCGAAAAGCAGGTGGAGGAACTGAAACTCGCGCTCGATTTCCTGAAGGAGGGACTTGTGGAGGAGAGCGAGATCGACGAGCAGTATGCCGCCCTTGAGAAGGAACTCGAGAAACTGGAATTGCGCAACATGCTCCGCCGCGAGGAGGACAAACTCGGCGTGGTGCTGAAGATCAACTCCGGCGCCGGCGGCACGGAGAGCCAGGACTGGGCCTCGATGCTCATGCGCCTTTATCTCCGCTATGCAGAGCGCCACGGCTACAAGACCTCCATCGCCCAACTTCTCGATGGCGATGAGGCCGGCATCAAGTCGGTGACCATCAACATCGAGGGCGACTATGCCTATGGATTCCTGAAGAGTGAGAACGGAGTGCACCGCCTCGTGCGCGTGTCGCCATATAATGCCCAGGGAAAGCGCATGACCTCTTTTGCCTCAGTGTTCGTCACCCCGCTTGTCGACGACACCATCGAGGTTAATGTGGAGACGGCCCGCATCTCCTGGGATACCTTCCGCTCCGGCGGCGCCGGCGGCCAGAACGTGAACAAGGTGGAGTCGGGCGTGCGCCTGCGCTACCAGTACAAGGACCCGTACACCGGCGAGGAGGAGGAGATCCTCATCGAGAACACCGAAACCCGCGACCAGCCCAAGAATAAGGAGAACGCGATGCGTCAACTGCGCTCCATTCTCTATGACAAGGAGCTCCAGCACCGCATGGAGGAGCAGGCCAAGGTGGAGGCCGGAAAGAAGAAGATTGAATGGGGAAGCCAGATACGCAGCTACGTGTTTGACGACCGCCGCGTGAAGGATCACCGCACGCAGTATCAGACCTCTGATGTGAACGGAGTGATGGACGGCGAGATCGATGCCTTCATCAAGGCTTATCTGATGCAGTTTGCTGCTGCTGAGGAGCAATAATTCTGGAAATGACCATCTGAGGAGTGATTCCTCTCAGGCAATGATAGTCGCCTCTGAAGCAAGGCTTGTCGCCGAACACGCTGCAGGGGCGACATGTCATATCTAATTGCACGGCGTCGGAGGTGTGCTGCTGCCAGCCGAGGAAGCCGGTGTAGGGATGCGTGGCGCCCCAGATGCTCACGGTGCGCAGCCCCACAAGCGAGGCCAGGTGCATATTGGCCGAGTCCATTGAGAGCATCACGTCGCAATGAGAGAGGAGCGCGAGTTCGGCGTCGAGTCCGAGCGCGGCATGGGCCATATTCACCACGGCGCTGTAGCGGTTGGCCAACTGTTCAATCTGCCGGTCCTCCTCCTCACCGAATCCGAACACGAAGATGCGCGTGCGCTCCATGCCGTTGAAGTGCGCTATCACCTTATCCATCAGTTCCATGGGATAGATTTTTCCCTTGTGCTTGGCGAAGGGTGCCACGGCCAGCCAGAATTCGCCCTTCTTCTTTGGAGCAGATACGGAAGCGAACACCTCCACAGGACCTTTCCCGGAGCCATAGATAGAGTGGAAGTCGTTGGCCAGGGGGATACCGGCGCGGCGGAACGTGTTGTCGTAGCGCTGCGGGGTGGGGGTGAGCTGCACGAGGAGCTTGTTGTTGCGTCGCGTAAGGTTTTTCTTGGCACGGCGGTCCTTGAAGATATGATGGCTCTCTACTCCGTGGAAACGGAGCAGGAAACGGAGCAGCTTGGTGCGGAGCACGTCGTGGAGGTCGACCATAAGGTCCACCTCATAGCGCTTGCGCAGGTCGCGGGCGAGACGGAAGATACCCGCTATTCCCTTGTAGTTGTCGAAATTCACGGGCACCATGGTGAGGTTTTCCGGGCGATGGATAAACATCCGGGCCGGATGATGGCGCGTGAGGAAAAGAAACTGCACGTCGGGATTGGCGTAGCAGGCGTTATATACTGAGGGGAGCGTCATCGCCACGTCGCCGAGCGCCGAAAACCGGGACACGAGGACGTGGCGAGGCTTCTTATTTCTTGGCATAGAGCACGGGGTTGGTGGCAGGGTCGTTGTAGAGTTTCATCTGCCTGTAGACCTTCATATATTTTCTGCCGGCGGCGATGTCGTCGAGGAGCTGGTCGATGGCTTGGGTGAGGTCGCGGCGCTGCTCGAGGAGCACGTCGAGTTTGGCGGCGCAGCGGTTGCGGTGGGCATCGTCGGTGTCGGTGCGTTCGGCCTGCTCGCGCATGTGCCAGATCTTCAGCGCCAGGATCGAGAGGCGGTCGAGGGCCCAGGCGGGCGACTCGGTGTTGATGGTGGCGTCGGCGGCCGGAACCACATCCTTGTAGACGTCGCGCATCCAGGTGTCGATATCCTCCACCATGTCGGTGCGCACCTGGTTGGAGCGGTCGATGCGGCGCTTTAGCGCAAGGGCCTCAAGGGGGTCGATCTCCGGGTCGCGGATGATGTCCTCAAGGTGCCACTGAACGGCGTCTACCCAGTTTTTACCGTAAAGGATTGCCTCGAATGTGCCCTCGTCGTAGGGATTGCATACGGGAGTGTCCACATTGTCGCTCTTATGATAATCGGCCACGCTGCGGTCGAACACCTCGTTGGCCATCTCTGCTGTCTTGCTCATGATATCGTTTTGTGATTTGTAGATTAGTTTGTGGTAACAGGGGCTATGAATTGCCCCGGAATCATATTTTGCTTCAAAAATAGCGAAAATTCGGATAACGTCAAACGAAAAATGCCTAATTTTGCAACATGAACGAAAAAATCGGGCGTGAAGGGGGTGTAATCCGGGAGGAAACGATAGTGCGGCTGGCCTATCTGTGGCTTGCGGTGCCGTCGCTGCTCTTTGTGGCTTTCTGGCTGAAAGTGTGGCTGGCAGTGCCCATAGCGCTCCTGCTCGCATGGGCTGTCGGGAGGGTGGTGCGCCCCGGGGCACGACTCTGCGGCCGGGGGTTCAGGGATGTGAGAAATAACTGGCGGTTCTGGCTGATACTGCTGCTGATGGCCGGGTATGTGATATATGCCGGCATCGGGGGATTCTCCTATCAGATCTTCTGGGACCACGCCCACCGAAATGCTGTGGAGTTTGACCTGGTGCGCCGCGACTGGCCGGTGACATATCCCGATATTGGCAACGGTCAGGGACCGCGCATGCTCTGCTATTATTTCGGCTACTGGCTGCCTTCGGCCTTGATTTCGAAACTCTGCGGCGGGTATATTATGATAGCCGACATGGTGACTTATCTCTATTCATTCATGGGAGCGGCCATAATCCTGCTGATGCTTTTCTCTATGTTCGGAGGAAAGGCGCGGATGCGGATTCTGCTTGTGTTTATCCTTTTCTCGCCCTGGAATTTCCAGTGCCGGGGATTCGTATTCTGGCTCGGACAGCATTTTGAGTTCTTCAGGTATGTGTACGATTGTATGCTTGAAACCTTTGTGACTGTAAACAGCACGGAAATTTTCTTCTTCGCCTACAATCAGGGAATAGCATTCTGGATAGGAGGCTTGCTTTTATGGCATGAGCGTTACCGTGTGGGACGATTGGCATTGGTTTTCATTCTGACATTTGCTTTAGCGCCGATTCCCTGTGTGCCGATAGCCGCAGCGCTTTTGGCGTGGGTCACGGCGAAAGGCTGGTGGCGACGGGTGTGGACTCTGGAAAATATCGCCGGTCTGGCCGTAGGAATCGTGACGGCCCTCTTCTTTGCGGGGAGCAAGCAGGTGGGTGATGTGCATATGCATCTCAATGAAGGCGGTGTGCCGGCATTGTTGTGTGCGGGCTTGATATGCAGCGTGCTTATGTATCTGCCATATTTCCCGTTTGTGTGGCGATATGTGCGGCGCGACACCCTTTTCTGGTTTTTATATGCATGCTATTGCCTTGGCCCGTTTTTATTTTTCGGTTATGAACCGGACTTTGGTTGGAGGGTGGGACTTCCATTCCAGTTGTTGATTACGGTAAAGGCCATAAAAGTTGCCACGGAGCTCAGGAAGCTGCGGGCCACTCGCGCTGCGCTCTTCACGCTGGCTGTGGCTATTGGAACAGGGTTTCCGTTTGTGCGCTATGTGTGTGCATATGAGGGAATAGAAACCACTCTTGAGAAGCAGGCGCGGGGAGAGGAGGCGTCAATGAAGCAGGGATTCATGATGGGCAAGCTCGATGATCCGTATTTGGGCCATTGCTACACAAATTTCATAGCCTCCCGCAACAACTTCTTCGCCCGCTATCTGATGAGATCTGAGTAGATATCCGAGTGATATCAATTGTCTTAGCCGGCGATCTCCATGAGTTCGAGCATGCGCATTTCCGCCATGTCGAGTTCATCCTTTACTTCGGCAAGCCGCTTGGCGGCTTTCTCAATATCATCCACGGCGAGCGTGCCGGAGGAGAGACTGTTTTCGAGTTCTGTTGTCTCCGCTTCGAGTTGCGGAATTCGTTTCTCTAATTCCTCCATCTCCTTTTTCTCCTTGAAGGAGAGTTTGCGTGGATTGTCGCGGCGCCAGTTGCGCTCGCCATCCTTTTTATCGGCGCTTGCGGCGGCTTCGGCCAGCCGGGCCTTCTCCTTGGTCTCCTCCGCCACGCAATGGCGATATGTGGAATAGTCGCCGGGAAAGTCGCGCACAATGCCATCCCCTTCAAACACAAACAGATGATCCACGATGCGGTCGAGGAAGAAGCGGTCGTGGCTCACCACAATCACGCAGCCCTTGAAATTGGCAAGGTAGTCTTCAAGCACTGCGAGGGTCATGATGTCGAGGTCGTTGGTGGGTTCGTCGAGCACCAGGAAATTGGGTTGGCGCATGAGCACTGTGGCGAGATAGAGTCTCCGCTTTTCTCCGCCGCTGAGGCGCGAGATATATTTCTGTTGCGTTTCGGGGGTGAAGAGGAAGCGGGTGAGAAACTGCATGGCGGTCAGCGTGGTTTTCTCGTCGATGCGGACCGTCTCGGCGATTTCGCGCACGGCGTCAATCACTTTCTTGTTTTCGTCGATGCCGGTAATCCCCTCCTGGCTGTAATAGCCCCAGCGCACAGTCTGCCCCACGTCGAAACTTCCGGAGTCGGGAGCCACTTCGCCGAGGAGCATCTTGATGAATGTGGACTTGCCTACGCCGTTGCCGCCCACGATGCCCACCTTCTCATAGCGGGCGAAGGTATAGCTCCAGGGCTTCAGAATGCACTTGTCGCCATAGTTTTTGGCCACATCCTTTGCCTCGAATATCTTTGAACCGATATAACTTGATTTCACGTCGAGAGCCACGTCGCGGCTGCCGAGGCGCACGTTGCTTTTCTCCTCAAGACGGTGGAAATTGTCGATGCGGTATTTTGCCTTGGAGCCTCGGGCCTGAGGCTGGCGGCGCATCCAGTCGAGTTCGGTGCGCAGCAGGTTCTTGACGCGGGAGAGTTCGGCGCTCATTGCCTCCTCGCGTTCGGAGCGGCGGCGCAGGTAGTAGTCATAGTTGCCTTCGTAGGTGAAAAGTTGTTTGCGGTCGATTTCGATTATCTTGTTGCAGACCTTGTCGAGGAAATAGCGGTCGTGGGTCACCATGAGGAGGGTGATGCGCTGGCGGGAGAGGTAGTTTTCGAGCCACTCGATGATTTCGATGTCGAGATGGTTGGTGGGTTCGTCGAGGATAAGGAAGTCGGGTTGCTCGAGGAGCACTTTTGCGAGGGCCACGCGTTTTTGCTGGCCGCCGGAGAGGACTTCGAGCGGGGTGTCGGGGTTGTGGATGCCGAACTGGCCGAGCATCTGGCGGGCGAGATCGCGGCCTTGCCAGTGTTCGTCGTTTTCGTGGAGGGGAGCGGGGGTAGCGTAGTCGAGGGCGGAGAGGCCGGCGGGCATCTCGGGCTGTTGGGCCAGGTAGCCGGTGCGCAGCCCGTTGCGGTATATCACGCTGCCGGAGTCGTAGTCCTCGTGGCCGGTAAGGATATTGAGGAAAGTGGTTTTGCCGTCGCCGTTGCGGGCCACGAGGCCGATTTTGTCGCCCTCATAGACGCCGAGGGTGATATCGGAGAAGAGCAGGCGGTCGCCGAAGCTCTTTGTAAGGTTCTCAATCTGCAGATACGAAATCATATGCGGTCGAAAAGCAACTATAAATGATAACACAAAAATAGTCAAACTTGCCGAAAAAAGCAAATGTGCGATTGACAGCCGGTCGTGCTCCGGCAGTGACGAGAATCCACAAGTCTGGGAGAGGGCATCGGCCACTCCAATGCACGCCCGACGGCGGCGCATGGATGCAAAATAGTGATCCCCTTTAACTCAATGAGTTAAAGGGGCTTTCGGGAGCCGCGAGTGGGTTTCAAACCATATATTCAAGGATATTCATCGGAATTCAAAATAAACTAAATTAGATGATATTCAGCATATTGTGAAATTAGGCCATTTTCTTCAATTCTCAAAAATTCCCTTATTTTATTGTGTGTCTAGTCCGGAAAAATGTTGACCGTCAGATTCAACATTTTTCAGTAAAATGTGTGAAGAAAACAAAAAATGCTGGGACGATTCCCAGATTTCCGCTGTGAAGGCCTGGCACGACAGCGGAAAAAGTTTCAGTCAGATTGACGAGGAATACAATTTAGAGGCCGGGACATTGTTTAAGATAGTAAACGATATTCCGGACTATCGCGGCACCCGGTCAAGCATCCGCAAGTGGCTGCGCCGACAGACGGGTGCCTATATCCCTGGATCAGGATGCCCGTCCTCGATGGTCCAAGCGGAAACAAAGACTCCGCGACGAACTGCAACAAAGAAAAACATGACCAGAAAACCCTCCCCCTCGACCAATCTCACAGATACCGAGAAGACCATACTCGAGCTTACACGCAAGCTCAACGCCGCCAACAGAAAGATAGAGAAACTTGAGGCGGACAAGCAAAAAGCAGAACTGCGCGAAGAGTTCAAGGACGGCGTCATCGCCGAATACGAGAAGCTTGTAAAGCCCGCACGGTCAAAAAAATCAATTACCAAGTAGCCATGCGCTTGCGCATGTCGCGCTGCCTGAGTGTCAGCGAGGCATGCGGGTTGCTTGGGGTGACGAAACAGGCGTGGTACGGCTTTTTCAAGAGGACGTTCAAAGAAGCCATTGACGAAGACCGCATACTGGAATGTATACGCTTCATACGCGAGAATCTGCCGGCACTCGGTGTCAGAAAGATGAAGGACAGGCTGCGAAAAGAGTTCTGTCTCGACATAGGTTGTGACCGGCTGTTCGATATCATGAGCCGCCATAATCTTCTGATACGTCCGCGTGTCAGGAGAACGCGGACAACGTTCTCCGATCATGGGCTACGCGTATATCCAGACCTGCGTAAGAATTTCGTGCCGGATGGTATCAATCAGCTGTGGGTTAGCGACATTACCTATATATGGCTTGAGGACGAGAAGAAGTTCTACTATCTGTTCCTGATAACTGATGCTTACTCCAAGAAGATTGTCGGATGGGAGATTGCCGACAACATGCGGCACGAGAACGCCATCACCGCCTTGAAGCTTGCACTGAAGCAGTGCAAGCGGGACCAGTGTCCGATTCACCACTCGGACAAGGGGCTTCAGTATTGCGCCAAGCCATATGTGGAGATGCTCCGCAGACGTCATATTGAAATCAGCATGACGGAAGGCTTCGACCCGCGTAACAACGGTATAGCTGAAAGGGTTAACGGCATTCTGAAAGAAGAGTTCCTGAAGTACATGGATGTGCGCAGGGATAATATCCGACAGGTGCTGGAGACGGTGATCAACACTTACCACACTCGCCGTCCGCATCTGAGTCTGGGCATGTTGACGCCCGATGAAGTGCATCGTGGAGCCGTTCCGGGACGTAAACTCTGGAAAAAATATTATTACTGTCCGCTAAACCATAAAGCAGTGAGTCCAACTTTCTGATAAGTAGAAGTTGGGCTTACTTTTTGTTTCGACCAAGCCCCCTTTGGTCAAATTTAGGCTATAGAGGAGGTGATTCAGAAGCCTCGGCAAGCATGATATTCAGATCGGCATCGGGTCGATTGAGGAACTTTTCGAGATTGAGGTAATACATCAGTACAATTCGCACGATTGTGGCGAGGCCGGAGAAGCTCCATCGCCTTTTTAGCTTGCTTTGCAAGACGGAAAGCAACAGATTTGCGATGAGTGTAACCCAAATCTGTAAATTCTAACTAAAAAGTATACCACCCATTCTAATTAAAAAGTATACCACTGTCGAGTATTGAGTATACCGGCAGTGCGCCCTGTTTTCAGGAGGCGTAGCCGACTGGAAACGTATCTGTCTCCGCGATGACGCATTGACCGGCCATTGATATCGCAGTAATTTTGCAGAAAATATTACTGCGATGAAGGAGAATGACTATTACGGGCATTACAAGGCCTTTGTGAATGAGCTGAGACATAATCCTGAACAGACTCTTCAGATATATTGCCGGGAGCATGGCGTGGTATGGCGGCGCCTGTATGACTGGATGCGCCGCCATCACATATCACTGAAAATAATCTATCAGACATACCGGGGAAACCCATGTGATGCGAGTCAGGACGCGATCAATGGAGGATGTGTCGAATTTCGTGAATTGATTCCGAATCAGAAGAGGGACAGAGGAAAGGGATGTCCATCGGCGGACAGAACAGCCGGTGGAATCC
>CAJLTZ010000080.1 GCA_905209725.1 uncultured Muribaculaceae bacterium | reverse complement strand
TGAGGCACATCTGCGACCCCTGCGTTAACATTTTTTGTGGGATGGGGTCTTAGACGGTGAGGATCTCCTTTTCTTTTTCGGAGAACACGGCGTCTATCTGCTTCATGTATTTGTCGTGGAGCTTCTGTACGTCGCCTTCAGCATCTTTCTCCACGTCTTCGCTCAGGCCATTCTTCACCTCTTTCTTGAGGCCGTCGATGGCTTCGCGGCGGGCGTTTCGAACGGATACTTTGGCGTTCTCAGCCTCTCCCTTGCACTGCTTCACGAGCTGGCGGCGACGCTCCTCTGTAAGCGGCGGAATGGAGAGACGGATCACTTCGCCATTGTTTTCAGGCGTGATGCCTAATTCGGAGTTGATGATTGCTTTCTCTATCTCCTTGAACATTGATTTCTCCCAGGGGGTGATTGCGATGGTGCGGGCGTCGGGCACGGATACGTTGGCCACATTGGATATTGGGGCCTGCGAGCCGTAATAGTCCACGCGGATGCCGTCGAGCAGACGGGCGGATGCCTTGCCGGCACGAATGTGCGACAGGGTGTCGTCGAGATATTCCACTGCGAGTTGCATGGAATCCTCTGCATTCTGGATATACTCCTTAACTTCCATAGATATTTATTTTATAGATTTATATTCATAAAGGGTAGCCGCTCCGCGACATTATACATTCACGAGGGTGCCTACGGGGTCGCCCAGCATCATCTTCTTGAGATTGCCGGGGATGTCCATGTTGAAGACATAGATTGGCATGTTGTTTTCCTTGCAGAGGGCAGTGGCGGTGAGGTCCATCACCTTTAGGCCGCGGGCAAGCACTTCATCGTAGGAGATATGGTCGAATCGTGTGGCCGTGGGGTCTTTTTCGGGGTCGGCGGTATATACACCGTCGACGCGCGTGCCCTTGAGCATAACCTCTGCCTCAATCTCGATGGCACGGAGAGCGGCTCCGGTGTCGGTGGTGAAATAGGGGTTGCCGGTGCCGCAGGAGATGATTGATACGCTACCCTCCTCAATGTTTCGTATTGCATCCCATTTGGAATAAGGACGCCCGATGGGGAACATTCCGATGGCAGTGAACACCTGGGCCGGCTGTCCGATGACCTCGAGGGCTGATGAGAGGGCGAGGGAATTGATCACAGTGGCGAGCATCCCCATCTGGTCGCCCTTCACGCGGTCGAAGCCACTGGATGCTCCGCTGAGTCCGCGGAAGATGTTGCCACCGCCGATAACGATGCCGATTTCTGCACCGGCATCCACCATCTCCTTTATCTGGGCGGCATAGGCGTTAACGCGGTCCGTGTCTATGCCGTGGCCGGCTCCGGCGGCAAGCGACTCGCCGGAAAGCTTCAAAAGCACTCTTTTATATCTCATAGTGTCTATTTCATTTATTTCTGCAAATATAGCAAATAGAATCGATAGAATCATTATTTTGTTTAAAATTTGCGTATTTAAATTTTTTATGCCTATCTTCGCACGATAAGTATGACACCGAAATTATTTAATGTATTGATTAGTCAACGCATCTTTTGGCGTCTTTTCGGCGCTTTGTGCGACTCCGCTCAGTCACGATGCCCGCATCGCTCCTTCTCGGACTCACACAAATCACTCGAAAATACACTCAAAATATGCATTAACTAATTTGCGGGTCATACTTAACTAAGGCTATCATACATAACTTGGCAAAATGCAAGAACGGCGCTTTGCACAATTTAGTCAGCAGCCTGATTAGTTAAAAAAATGATAGAGAGAATAGATTAACGAAATCCATCCGGTCCGCAAGGGAAGGATAGATTCAAAGTGAAACATAACAATATTATCTATGAGAAAAATTTTCACTACTATTGCAATCGGCATTGCAGCCTTATGTTATGCCCAGAATGATTGTCCGTATGAGATTAAATGGACATCAGGCACATCCTATGCCTCGAGTTCCACCATCTCCGACATGACAGTGCCCAGCCTCAGCACAGTGTGGGGCACCTTCCCGGAAGGCACAGCCATTGTCGTGGGACAGAATAAGAAGGTGTCGATGACAGGTCCCGACAACTACTCACGCACCTATAATCTTGGGCAGGCCTCCAAATGGGATGAGACAACCCAGAGCACCGTGTCATTGCCGGCCATCAAGATTGTATTTAAGGACGCACCCCTTACGCTAAAGACTCCGGGAGACTATACGGCCTCCATACCGGCCGATGCATTTACCATCAACGGCACGGGCAACGAGCAGTTCTGCGTTACGTTCACCGTGGCCGACAACCGTGTGTACACACCTACCGACCTTGAGTGGATGGCAGATCCTGCGCCCGGGCAGTATCAGACCCTCAACCGTCTGAAAGTGAAAATGAGCATCCTTGACAAAAACGGGCAAACTGAATATCTGCAGAAGGGCGTGAAATACGGCGCCAAAGGAATCGTGTCCAAAGAGGGAGGAGAAACGAAAGAGTATGACATCGCGACCAGTGCAACAGAAACCGGCTATCTGGGATACCGGCTTGTGCTGGGCGAAGGTGCGGAAATCCATGAAGATGGAGTATACACGGTGACATATCCCGAGGGCTCTTTCCTCATAGGGTCGAACAGTTCGTCAAAACTTTACACGAACAAGGAGCTGACCTACACCTATACGATCTCATCCGGGACAACCATGAAGCCTAACATCACACCTGCGCAGGGGAATGTGACGGCATTGGCCGGCATTGAGCTGGAGGCGCCGGAAAACTATTATTTCTCCATTGCGGATAACGCGGAATTTCCCATGACCCTTCCTGATGGCACTGAAAAGAAATGCACGGCCACGCTTAGTCCGAACGCAATGTATATCTATCTGCGCACAGACAGCATCGAATATGCCAAAGGGGCATATACCGTAACCATTCCCCAGAAAAGCATCAGTTTCATCGGCACCGACGGCAATCCGATGCCTACGGCCGGCTTCACGCTGAAATACAGCGTGTCGGGAGGCGCCCTTGGCGACCTCGCATATACAGTGAGCGACCAGAACGGAGAGGTGGATGTTAACAATGTCAACACCTACAGTCTTGAATCGTTCTATATAAAATTCGACGAGGATGTAACACCGACAAGCGTGATCCAGAGCAAGGTGAAATATCCGGACGGAAGCGTGAAATATATATCGACATCATGGTCGGCCGCCAACAAGCGCTTCATGATATTCATGAACTATCCTAAGACCAAGGGCAGCTATGAGGTGACCTTCCCGGCCGGGGCAGCATGTGCTGACGGGGTATTCAACAAGGATATTGTGCTCCATGTCAACTATCTTGAAAAGAATGTCGAGGAGCTGGCATGCACCTCCACTCCGGAAAACGGCTCAAACGTGGAAAGCCTGAAAATGCTGTATATAAATCTCGACGGGGATACATACAAATCGGCCAGCCCGTATAACGGAGGCATAACGATGACCTACTTCTACAACGATGAGATCAGCGACCCGAAAGACCGCGAGATGCAGTATCTGAAGACGAGCGAAAACCCGCTTCAGCTTTATGTAGTGCTCGACAATGAGGTGACGGAATTGGGCGACTATACCTGGACCATTCCGGAGAATTCCATCAACGCAGTCAAGAAAGACGGCACACAGGTGACCAACACGGGCATCAACTTCTGCTGGAGCATCCGCAAGAGCGGAGGCGTGTCGGAAGCTTTCGCCGAAGACGTGACAAGCTTCAACGTATACAGCGCCGATGGCGTGGCAATCCTGAAGGGGGCCACCCGCGACGAGCTCAACACTCTTGGCAAGGGCCTCTACATCATCAACGGCCGCACATTCATAATCCGCTGACCGGGTTATCAGTAAGACTATAGCATATAGCAGGCGGACGACCCCCTGGGCGGTTCATCCGCCTGCTTTTTAGTTTTTTCGAACAATCACGTCCTATCAATATGGCAAAGACAATAACAACGAAAAAAATCCTTAAGGGCAAGGCTCTCCTTTTGCCGGCCATCATGGGGGCGGTCCTGTGCATGCCGGCCCCCTTGAGATCGGCAAATGAATCACACGTCTACGGATTCTTAGGCTATTACCAGCCTAAGGATGAACATGACTTCCAGGCCGGCTGGTATCGCATCAACACCGCCGACGGCAGCGAGAAAAAGATATGGGATGACCAGAAATTCGGTATAACCGGCACATATTTCAACACCGGCTATACCCGTAACAATAAACTGTGCGGGTATTATGGCAACACATCCGGATTTTTCTATTTTGAGTTTGACCTGGCCAACGGAGTCACGGTGCTCGATGAAGAGATAGACGCTTCAGGCGAGAATGCTTTCCGGAAATTTTTCAGCGGCGCCTACAATCGCGCCGATGATTGCGTGTATGGTTTCTCAATGAATGTGGACCGTACGAAAGAATATATAATCAAGGTGCCGGCGTCGGATCCGAAGAATATTGAAATCATCGGGGAAGTTCCAGAGAATTTCCTGATACCGGTGTCGTGCTGTTTCAGCCCCACCGACAATCATCTTTACGGAATCGACCAATTGGGCGACCTCATCCGTATGGACATCTACGGCAACTTCGAATGGGTTGGAGCCTTCACGGAAATGAGCGGGGAGACCACACCCAATATAGCGGGATGGGAAAGCGGCATGGTATATAGTCCGCGCGACAAGGCGTTCATATGGAACCGCCAGGCCAGCACCTTCGAGAGCTGGCTCTATAAAATCGACGCGACCACACTCAAATGGAGCAAGATTACCGCCCTTGACTGGGCTGACCAATATACAATTCTCGAGTGCACCGACACCGACGGTGACGACCTCGGGCCCGCGGCCCCGGAGAGGGTGAGCCGGAACTTTACCGGCGCAGCAAGCGAAGGCAGCATCACATTCCGCATGCCGAAATTCTTAGCCGACGGCAACGCAGCCCCGGCTTCAATGAAATGGGTAGCCACCGACGGCAAGAACACGCAGGAGGGCGCCGCAGCTCCGGGACAGGAGGTGACGGTAAACTATACCGACCTTGCTAACGGCGAGCACAACTTCACTTTCCGCGCTTTTGCCGGCGACAAGAGGGGAGCCTCACTTGTGGAGAATTTCTGGGTTGGCTACGACACGCCCAAGCGCCCCACCAATGTGCAACTCACACCACTCGAGGAGGACGGAAAGTTTCAGCTGAGCTGGACGGCACCCACAGAGGGCGCACACGCAAGTTATGTTGATCCCTCAGCCCTCAAATATGACGTGACGCTCGACGGCGAGATTGTGAAAGCCGGTATCAGCGAGTGCACCACCACCGTGACACTGCCCACCGACGCCGAGACACGCCGCTATTCCTTCCAGGTGACGGCAATCGCCGACGGAATGACGTCAGAGCCTGCACGTTCCAATTATGTATTCACAGGCCGTGGTTACGGGGTGCCTCTATATATCACCCCAACTCAGGAGCAGGCAGAGAACATGACTGTCATCAATGTTGACGGCGACAAGAGCAACTGGCACTATACCGTGGAGGCCGGCATCAAGACCCCGGCATTCTTTACCGGAAAGGACTGGGACAACAAGGGCAACGACTGGCTCATCACCACTCCGCTCTGGCTCGACGACACCTCCAAGAAATATCAGATAGACTTCGAGGTGAAATTCCACAACACACTCAAGGCCGAGGAATTCTACGAGGTATGGCTCGGCACGGCACCGACCGTCGATGACATCCGCACGCAGCGCGTGGCACCCAAGACCCGCGTGAACAGCAACTCATATTATACCTCGAAGTATACATTCGAAATTAGCGAACCCGGCACCTATTACCTGGGTATCCGCTATGTGGGCGACGCTGACCAGGGGGGCATCTATGTGCGCAACATCAACATAACAAAAACCAACGAACCCAGCGTCGGTATCGAAGATATCCCGGAATCGGAAGATATAGGGGTCTCCGGCGATAATGGATGTATCCGCATCAGCAGCGACAAGGCGCTTTCAGCCGAGGTATATGGCGCCGACGGCCGCCTTGTGGCCCGACCCGCGGTCCACGGCGTGTGCACTCTGCCCATGGCAAAAGGCGTCTATATTGTAAAGGCCGGCACGGCTACCCATAAAATCTTTGTAAAATAATGAAACCTATCAAGACAATAGCAACCGCACTGACACTTCTGTCGGCAACAGCCCTCACGGCTTTTGCCGACAGTAGCGCTGCGGGTCTCGCCGGATATGTGCGCTATAACACCGAGGGGCAGATGGGCTGGTACACCCTGGACGACAAGGGTGCCACCACATTCCAATGGATTGACGAACTCGGAGAGGTGAACACGTCGCCAATGATATTCGGCTGGCTGCGCAACGGAAGAATCTGCGGCATATCATCGCGCTCGGAAAACGGCGTGATTTACAATTACGATTACATAGAACTCGACCCGAAGACCGGAGAATCGTACAAGATTGAGAGCGTCCCGATGCACAATGAGGATGACTCTCCCAATTATCTGGCCAATTACAAGACTGCGGTCTACGACTCCCAGGCCGACCGCGTGTATGGCTACGGCTACAACGAGGACGGCACCGCTTTTGTGTTCAAGAGTTCTACACCCGACTTCAAGGAGACAAAGATTATCCGCACAATCCCCGATGACGAATATTGCTACACATTAGCATATAATGACGTAGACGGCCGGATTGTGGGCTTCAACCGCACGGATTTCGTATACATCAGCCAGCAGACCGGCGAACAGACCGTGGCCTATTCGCCACGCATCTCCAATTATCAGTCGACATATACCGCAATGGCATACGACCTGTCGAAAAGGAAATATTACTGGAACTATTTCACCAAGGATGGAGTGTCGCATATGGCACTCGTGGATCTTTCAGGCAAGGAGATGGCAGGTGTGTGCGATTATACAAACCTGACGCAGTTTTCCTTTATGGTGATGATGGGCAGCCAGGCGCGCCCCACAGCACCAGAGGCTCCGGTGATAACCTCGCTCGACTTCGACAAGGCATCCCTGAGCGGCAGCGTGAGCTTCACCCTTCCGTCGAAGCTCAACAATGGCACCGCCATCACAGGCAATGTGGACTGGCGGCTTCTTCTCGACGACAAGGAGGTGAAGAGCGGCTCCGCGGCAGCGGGAGCACAGATTTCGGAGACCGTGACCGTGGCCGCGAACGGCAACCACACCTTCACCCTGATAGCCGCAGCCAGTGGCGAGGAATCCCTTCCCGCCGCCGACTCGCGCTATATCGGACTCGACACGCCTGAGTCACCCCGCAACGTGGTACTGAACGCCACCACATTAACGTGGCAGCCTGTCACGGCCGGCATACACAACGGCTATCTCGACACTGCCGCGCTTGCCTATGAGGTGAAACTCAACGGCACCACACTCGCCACGACCCACGACACCAGCCTCGCGGTGACCTATCCAGACGACAAGGAATACACTGCCTATACCGCCTCTGTAAAGGCTGTAAACGCCAGCGGGTCGTCGGAGACTGTGGAATCCAATGTGTATTGCACCGGCAAACCTATGTCGCTGCCCCGCACCTTCGCGCCCGATGAGCAGACTTCAAAATTATTCTCGACGGAAACCGTAGGGGATGACAGTTCGAAGTGGAGATACAATAACGGCGCACGCGGCCAGGAACTCTTCATCTCCGGCGGTTCGGCAGATGAATGGCTCTTCCTTCCGCCGTTGGCTTGCAACGACAAGAACACCGTATACTCCTTCAGCCTTAATTCAGCATTGAACAGCGACGGTGTCAATGCCGCCTACATCGAGGTGCGCGCCGGCCTGAGCGCCGATTCCAAGGCAATGGGGACAGTGATTGTGCCACAGACAAGGCTCACGCGCACATCGCTTCACGAATACTCCGGACTCTTCACCCTCAGCGGAGCGCTTGCCAACGCTGACGCCGTGGTGATCGGAATCCGAGCCTATGCGCCCGAAGGAGAAGCCCGCATCAAGGCACGCCGGTTCAAGGCCGAGGCCACGAAAATCAGCGTGGAGGCGCCCTCCGACCCCACGGATGTCTCTGTAAAAGCAGCTCCCAAAGGGGAACTTCGGGCCACAATCTCCTTCAAGATGCCGGAAACACGTCTCAACGGCACCCCCATCGAATCCACTCAGGATGTCACGGTAACCGTCTTTGCCGACAGCAAGAAGACATTCACCGGAAAACCGGGCGAAAAGCAGGAATTCACGCTCGAGGCATACGAGGGTATCAATGAGATTGAAATCACACCGGCTCTCGGCAATGTGAAAGGACAGACACGGACTTATGAGGTATATTGTGGCAACGACGTTCCGATGGGAGTGAATGATTTCAAGATTGAGATTGCGGAAGACAATCTGTCGGCCGCCCTCACCTGGACGCCCCCCACAGAAGGCATCAACGGCGGATATGTCAACGAGTCAGACCTTACATATAATCTCTGCACCTACGACGGCTCGGCCAGCGGCTACAAATTTTACGCGTCGCTTGGTGCCACGCCGCGGTATGATATGGTGGTGAACAAGGGAACCAAGCTCGCCACATATAAATTCGCCATACAGGCTGTGAGCAAGGCCGGGGATTCGCCGGTCTATATGCCCGCGCTGGTGCAACTCGGCACTCCTTACGGACTCGACCTTATGGAAAACTTTGTGGACGATGAAGGGAAACCTGCCATCACCTGCCCGCCAATCTACGCCGACTTGGGCGATCCATATACAGGCTCATCCTGGAAGGTGGACAATCCCACAAACTATTATCCGAAGGCTGAGACATTGTCGTCAGTGGCACTGATAGGATCGTCAGACTATCCGGGCACAACTGGTTATGTGCTTCTGCCCAAGTTCTCCACCAAGGGAATGAGGGAGGTCAAGCTGAACTTCAACACCTATCGTTTTGAGTCGATGCCTGAGGTTACGGTCTGGGCACGTGGCTACGGAATGGATGAGGATGTGAAGGTCGGCACGCTCAACACCGTAGGCTCGGGCTATACTCCCGACATTATGTCGCTGCCGCCGCAATTCGACGACCTTGGCTGGGTAAGCGTTCATCTCACCGCTAAATACACCACCTATTATCAGTATGTGTTCATCTCGCAATATGCCTTCACGGCCGAGAAAGTATCTGTAGAGGAAATTGAGGGAGACAATGGAGTGGGCGTGTTTGGCGGAAAGGGAGAGATTCTGATCCAGGGCCGGGGAACGGCTGCCGTACATAATCTTCAGGGACTGACAATCGCAACCCTTCCGCTTGACGGCAGCAGTCAGCGGATTGCCGTAGAGCCGGGCGTATATGTGGTAAGTGCTGACGGAGAGAATGTAAAGGTATTTGTAAGATAACCTCAAATCAACCGATATGAAATCGATCAGATATATATTTGTGGCCGCGATGGCGATGATGGCTCTTAATGCCTCGGCGCTCTCCGACTATCGTCTTGGTCTGTGCGACAATTCACAGACGCTTAGCGACAAGAGCATCACCCTCGGGGGAAAATGCGACCTGCTCTCAGCCGCCATCTATCTGAGCGGGGAAGAACTTGCGAAAGTGGCCGGAGGGGAATTCACAGGCGTGAACGTTGGGCTCAACAACACATTCAATGTGAGCAGCATCACCGGATGGATCAGGACCGAACTCGATGGGGAGGATCTTGTTTCATCCACAATGACGAAAGAATCTTCACCGGCCTTTACAAAAGGGTGGAATGCGTTGAAATTCGACACCCCGCTGAAGATAGAGGCCGACAAGGGCTATTACATCGGTTATACGATGCAGCATGCCAAGGGTCTGGGGGTGGCCTATATGGCAATCCAGACGGGCGCCACTGCGCCGGGAGGATGCTGGACCAACGCCGATGGCAGAACCTGGACCGACAATGAGCAGATGGGTATCCTCTTCCTTGAGGCGCTCATCCAGAGCGAGAATATTCCGGTGCGCGACCTGCGCATAATCGATGCGGCCTTCGACCATGAGGTCTATCCGCTTGGTTCGCAAATCGGCCTGGATATCAAACTGCAGAA
The DNA here is from genome assembly GCA_905209725.1 of uncultured Muribaculaceae bacterium. Taxonomy (GTDB): domain Bacteria; phylum Bacteroidota; class Bacteroidia; order Bacteroidales; family Muribaculaceae; genus Lepagella. The sequence continues at coordinate 1,250 of CAJLTZ010000080.1, read as the reverse complement.
TATGGGACTCGATGCCGTTACCGGTTTCGACCTGACCCTCAGTTGCAAGGAGGCCGGCATCTCGATCACCCGCGATATCGAATGCGATATTCCCTATAACGAGCGCTACACCACCAGTCAGAAATATGTGCTGCCAGATATGGATGTGAACAAATCCTACACCTTTACGGTGAGCATCGACAAGGTGAACGGCGAGGCGGACCAGTTTGACAGCGACAATGTCAGGGATCTTGCGCCTCTTCCGGTGATTGAGCAGATGTTCGAGCGCACAATCGTATATGAGGAATTCACCAATGAGTTCTGCTCCAACTGTCCCAACGCCGCGAAGAATCTTAAGTTTATGCTCGACGCTCTTACTGAAGAGGAAAGCGAGCATACGGCTGTGGTGTGCCACCACGGAGGGAATGCTTTCGACAAATTCACTCAGCCTTGCGACCAGCATTATTATTGCTTCTATCCGCAGAACCGTCCGTTCGCGCCGGCGTTTATGCTCGACCGCGAGCCTCAGGGCAATGGGGCTCCGATCTTCGAGCTTACAAATTACGTGAATCTCCTTGAGCGCGCCAGGAAGCGCCTTGCGGAGCCTTCATACTATAGCATCGAGGTCACGGGCAACTGGCAGAAGGAGGCAAGCAAGGTGGTGCTGAAGATAAGCGGCATCGCCAACAGGCAGGTTTGCTCCGACCCGCGAATCACGGTCTATCTTACGGAGGATGGCGTGAAGCCATATAGCCAGAGCGGCACTTCCGACCCGGACTATAAGCACGACCATGTGATCCGCGCCTTCAACGCCACCTGGGGCGAGAGTCCCGAATGGAGCGATGAGCGGAACTATTCCTACACTTGCGAGCTGACCTATCCGGCAGGTTGCAAGCCCGACAATATGGAAATCGTGGCTATGATTTCCAATTACGATGAGGGCAACGTAGGGAACAGGATGATTCAGAATGCCTCCAAGGTGGCTCTGACGAAGCTCGGGTCTGTGGGGCTGCACACACTTAAGGTGAATGGTGTCAGCGTACACACGGAGGGTAACGACATCGTGGCAGCCGGCGACTATGACGCAATGGAAGTGTTCGACCTGAGCGGCAACGCAGTTCCAGCGACAGGTCTGGCTTCGGGCATCTATCTGGTACGCGTCAGCAGCGGCGCCGGCACCGAGACCGCCAAAGTTGCAATCCCGTAAACAACTGAACCAAAATCTTAGACCCCATCCCATAAAAAATGTTAATGCAGGGGCGACCGATTTT
>CAJLTZ010000079.1 GCA_905209725.1 uncultured Muribaculaceae bacterium | reverse complement strand
CCATTTCTTCGTACGAGTGCCGAACGAGAATCTGGTTCCTGTAATCCGGAATCAGACGGGCGATCTTGCGGGCTATATTTTCCTTTTCAAGTCCAGCGAGGACCAGTCCGCCATTGGAGGAGATATCCGGGGCATTGAAATCCACCTTGATTTTCCTGTCCGGAAGTACATCTTCAAAAGAAAAAAGTGTTTTTTCTTGACTGATCTCTGGATTTGTTGTATCTTTGCACATAAGAACGCCTGTATTAAGTTTATTTTTAGCACTTTAAAGTTAATGCTTTTCTTGCACATATGCAAGAGGGGCGTTCTTTTTTGTGGGTCTATGAATTATTCAGGATAGATTGTTTCCATACCGGCTCAACATCTCATCACAGCATCCGTGGTTTCAGCCCAGTGCCGCACGTTAAGGCACCCTATGAATAATGTAGGTTAAAATTTTACTTGAAATTTTTGCTTCGCTCACTTCCTCAGCTCTCCCAATTATTGCAACGTAAAACTTGAAAATGAACCAAATGTCAAACCCTCAAAATTTTACAGCAATGAGATTACAATTCGGAGAACTCAACATCACTCCAAGAGTCGAAGAACGACTCAGCGAACTGGGCTACACGGTAGCCGACCTGCAGGATGCAGTCGCAAGGCACAAGAGCAGCTGCGACGGTGAACCTTCCGTCTATGTCGGTACTTACGGCAAGTACAACGATGGCTCGCTCTGCGGTCTGTGGATTGACCTCAGCAGTTTCAACGCCTATGATGAGTTTATCGACTTCTGCCTGGCGATCCACGCCGACGAGGAAGACCCGGAGCTGATGGCACAGGACTACGAGGGATTCCCGCGCCAGTGGTACAACGAGGGCTTCATGTCCGAGGACGACTTCGACCATATCCTCGAATACTCGGATATGTGCGACAAGCACGGTCAGGAAGCCGTGGACGACTATATGGAGTTTCACGACGAGCTCGACAACTTCGAGGAAGCCTACTGCGGCGAGTGGGACAGCGAAGAAGACTTCGCTCGGCACATCATCAGCGAGTGCTACAATCTCGAAAGCGAGATGGGCGACCTCGCCCGCTACTTCGACTACGAAGCCTTCGGACGCGAGCTGTTTATGTACGACTACTCGATGGGTGCCAACAATAACGTGTTCCGCGTCATCTGACCCCTCCCTCTCTCCTTACTTCGGGTCGCCCTCCGGGGCGGCTCGATTGTTTACATTGAGATTATCCAGCGGCCACCATTTTTATCGCCTTCCCTTATCAATATGCCTAATTCTTGCATTTTCGATAAGTCGCGCTCTATCGTTCTATCAGATACTGATAGCTTTTCTGAGAGTTGGACTGCTGTAATATATGGATTGCTCGCTATAAGTTCCTTAATGGAATTATATCTTTCCGCAATCTTTTTTTGAGTTATCGTTCCGACATCGCTTCCGACATCGCTTCCGACATCGCTTCCGACATCGCTTCCGACATCCTTTCCGACATCCTTTCCGACATCCTTTCCGACATCCTTTCCGACATTAGAGTTAAGCCTTTGAAATGTAGTACGCTCAATTACAATCTGAACACCGCTAAAATGGTTCCCAACTGTCGGTATTGGTAATCCTGACTCCTTGAATCCCGTATAAATTTTCCTATATCCACGTCCCCAGGTATCTATAAAACCTGCCTTGAACATTGCATTGGCAATTTTCGGATTGCGAGGCAGTGATGGATGGCTTTGGTATAATGTTTCTTCGGTATATCCTTCGGGGAGATTACCATCGTTCCATATCTCTATTCTGTCGTTGTAGACGTGCATTTGAATAGCGGGACCCATATAGTTCTTATGAGCAATGGCATTATAGATAATCTCTCGCAACGCTTCAATCGGGATTTCAAGCGTTTCAAAACGCTGCATACCCTCGAAACGTACAGGTGACACAAGGTATTTCGCACGTAGAACGTCTACAACCTTATCGGCCATTTGTATGATACTACCACCGATAACATCTTGAATTATAAGGTCTGCCTCGTCATTGCCAAAGCGTCCTATCTTAAATTCTACACTATGGAAGAATTTAGCCGGATTCTTGCCGAACAACAATATGGCGGCATTTTTAAGTTTTCCGTTGCTGTCTATAAGTTGCAGCGATGTAAGGATTTCCTCAGTCGAAGCCTTTTGCATACTTTCGGGTATTCGCTGGGCATCTATACCCTTGTTCAAAAAGTATTCAATGGCTTCCCGGTCAATATCTTCAAGGGTTGCTTCTTCAAGGCTGACATCATCCCAACTCTTACCTAACTTTCTAAGGAGAAAGTCTTGCAGCGCAGCTCCCTTTAGTTCTTGCTTGGTGCTTCCCGAACGATAGTGATATACGCCCTTATATGAAATAGGAATGTTGCTCGGACTTACGATTATCTCGATATAATCAGAATCATCTGTATGCTTCAAATTTACGTCTGCTACTATTCCAAGATTGGTTACTATTTTGTTGGGAATATCTTCCATAAGGCGTTTGCTGTCATCAACGCCAACAATCTCATGGGAACCATCTACAACCCCTATGTAAATATAGCCACCATAAGCATTGGCAAAACCGCATATCCATTTTAGATATTCGTCTCGCCAACTTTCCTTAAATTCGATATTCTGACTTTCCGGGAATTGTAGTGTCGCCATATTATTACCTTTGATTATTCTGCAAAGTTACGAAATTTTCGTAAATTTCGGTGTCTTTTACCCTCCTTATTTACAGCGGTAACTTCGTGGTGTAAAACTCAGTTACGCCATGTCAAAGACCGCATACCATATCTCGCTCAAAGGCTACGTCGGAGGCTACGACTTCGACCGCTCCACAGTTGACCGCGAACTCGCCAAAAACGAGGGGAAGCAGGTCAACGTCCTTATCGACAGCCTCGGCGGTTCACTCGCCACCGGTCTCTCTATCTCCGCAGCCTTCCGTAACCACGGCAATGTCAATGTGCATTTCGTGGGTCTCAATGCTTCGGCCGCAACCATCGCTTCGCTCGGCGCGGCCCGTATCTCCATCGATGCCGGGGCAATGTACCTCGTGCATAAATGCTCGATGGCTTTCTTCGAGTGGGGCAGCCTTAACAGCGACCAGTTCGCAACGCTCATCGCCGACTGTGAGAAAATCAAGGCCGACCTCGACAAGCTCGACCTTAACTGCGCCCAACTCTACGCCTCGCGCTGCAAGCGCAAGACGGAAGACCTTCTCGCCCTGATGAAAGCAGGCGGTTGGCTCACGGCTAAGGAAGCCCTCGACTGGGGATTTGTCGATGAAATCACAGACCTTGCCGATGAACCGGCCCCGAAGCTCACCGACGCGCTCGCTTCCGCTATGGCAAATGCCGGTATGCCGATACCGAACATCCCCATCGCCGAAGTCGACAAGGACAGTGCGTTTTCTCGCTTCCTCGCCGCTCTGACATCATTCTTCAAACCGTCAACCAATCCCATTACCACCGCAATGATAAAGACTTACACCTTCTTGTCGGCTATCCTCGCCGACAAGCCGCTGGCCGTGAAAGACGGTACAGCCTCGGTTACCGTGGCGCAGCTCGACGCAATCGAAGACGCGCTCGCCGAGAAAGACCGCCTCTACAACGAGCAGAAGCAGACTATCGCCGACCTTCAGGCGAAGCTCGACAAGACTCCGGCGGAGCCGTCGAAGCAGGTTGTCGAGGACAACAAGCCCGGCGCCGAACCCAAGCCCAAGAATGATGTCGAGCAGTTTGTCGATACCTACAACTCGGCCAAAGCCCTCTTTGCCGAGGTCTGACCCACTCATCAACTCTTAACTCATCAACTCATCCACCCGAATATGGCAGGTAAATTTACATTCACACTTCAGGAGTATCAGGAAGCCGCCGTGAAATATCGCGCCGACCTCCTTATGCTCCCCATTATCGGTATTGGCGACACGCTCCAGTATATGACGGGGCGCCCCGGCATCCGATACAAGGAGCGCGTCGGCAACCTGACCGGTGACGCACAGTTTGCTCCCTACAATCCGCAGCGTGCCGTGGACTACAACCTCGGCATCGAGTTCCGAGACCTCGAAACTTTCTTTGGCTCCGTTGTCGCCAACTTCGAGCCTAACTCGGCTATCTCAACGCTTCTCGGCACCGGCGCCACAAAGGGCGACGGTCAGATGACTACACCCACGGCCCGCCACGTCCTCGCCAAGATTGCCAAGAACCTCTCGGAGCATCTGAACGATGCCGTATGGAACGGCAGGCGAAACGCCGCCGGAGATACCACCGCCGACCTTTTCGACGGCTTCGACACGATTACCGAAAAGGAAATCGCCGCAGGTGCTATCGCCACCGAGGAAGGCAACTACATGAAGTTCGACGATGCCATCACTGCGGCCAACGCCGTAGACATCGCCAAAGAAATCCTCTTTTCACTTGACCCGCGCCTCCGCGCCCAGGACCTCTATCTCTACTGCTCGCAGGACTTCGTCGACAAGTACAACGAAGGCTACCTGCTTACCCACGGCGGCATACCCTACAACACCCAGTACGGACAGGGTGCCGTGGAGGGTTCCAACGGCAAGTTGAAGTTCTGCCCCCTCTACAACAAGGCCGGGTCGAAGTTCATGCACGTATCCACCAAGAGCAATATGCTCGTGGGCTACGACCAGATGGGCGATGTCGAAAACGTGATGATCAAGGAGTTCGCACCCTTTATCCTTTCATACATCGCCACTATGTTCTTCGGCGTTCAGTTCGAGACTATCGACAAGCGCCGCTTCAAAACCATTGAAATCGCAGTGTAACTATGGCAAAAGTTTGTACCTCGATACAGAAAAGTCTCGGGTGGTGCCAGGGCACCCCCGAGCTTCCCGGTGTAAAACGCCGTATCTACTACCTCGCCAAAAGCGAGATAGTGGTGTTCCCGCAGCTTCCCCGCGATGAACTGGGCCGCGCTACTTCGGCTATCCTCGCCGGCTCGTTCACTCTCGCCGCAGATGCCAAGTGGAAATACATCGACATCATCCCCGACAAGTCGCAGCTTACTTCGGAGGCGCAGGGCGAGTTGCCCTCGCAGACGCAGCTTAACAAACTCACTGCCGTTCACCCCGGAGTCGGTGCCGATGCGTCGGCTGCCGCAGCCTACATCAACAACACCGACAACGTGTTTGTCGTGGAGGACATGAAAGGCAACTTCCGCGTTCTCGGCAACGACAAGTGGAGCACAAAGGCCACTGTCGCCCAGGATCTCGGTCAGGGTACCACCGGCACGACCTCGACAACTATCTCCGTCGAGGCTACCGACGAAGTGCCCGCGCCCTTCTATGTCGGTACGCTCGAAACCGAGGACGGCGACATCGACTGCTCAGGCAAAGCCGCGTAATTCCGTACATTATGGACGATATAAGAAGCGTCAGGAAAGGAGCAATAGCCCTGGACGAGGTGTTGAACGACATCGAAGTGCCTTCGCTTGACGTTCCCGACCTCGACGCTTCTTTTTGCTCTGCGGCTCCGGCCAAAGACCTGTTCGCCGAGAAGAAACGTGCGGCATGGAAAGAGGCTCAACAGGTGGAGGCCCGTTGCGACTTCGCGCCTAACAAGGTGCGGATTTCATACCGCAATCCGCAGTTCGGCATCATATCGCTCTGGAAGAAGTCGCTCTATGGCCGGACACTTACCGACATCAAGAACGACCCCGATATGGTAGAGAAATTTGCCGAGGGCATGAATACCCTTATCCGGCAAATTCTTGGTCATTCGCTTGCCTCCGGCGACTGGGCTATCGTTACATCGCCCAAACGTCGCCACAAGGTCAGAAATTTTGCCTCGCTCATTTCGGCCCGGCTCGCTGAACTTCTCGGCATACCCTTCTATGAAGACGTTGCCGAGTGCCACTCTAAGCATCGTGTCGGGGCGGTCTTTACCTTTGGCGCACAACCGCCCTCCGAGCGAAACATCATCGTCTTTGACGATTTTGTTACCTCCGGCGCAACTATGATTTCGATGCGCGAGCTGCTTATGCCACTCGGCAAAAACCTCGTGTTTTTCACAGGAATAAACAATAAATTGTAATCAATCGTATATAATCAACTTCCCTCTATTATTGTGGAGTTCAATAATGCGGCCATTTTCTTTTCTATACCAAATCTCCGTGGCTTCGTTGGAATTTAATGCCAACTGAAATACAATGATGTCAGAAGCCACACCAATATTAAGAATTAAAGGGTAATCGCAATAAGTATGTGTATTGAAAATCCCATACGATACCGATATATATTTTCTCAATTCCTTTAATCGTTTTTCCCGCTCCTTCTTTTTTCGATACTTCCCCACATATAAGAAAGAATCTATTTTTTTTGAAATACTATTTGTCATATACAAGGCACCGTCAGGTATCTTTATGTCAACCATCTGTTTGGTATATTCTTGCATTGCATACGGTATGCTCATTAGAAGTCCAAAAGAGGTGCTGTTATTTGTCGTATCTCCCAACTCTTTATAAGTTAACACTTCTACGGCTTTGGGATAAACTATATAACGTGGTCGAGGGCTTTGTAAGGCTATTTCGGCATAAGTAAAGAGATTTCTTTCGTATATAAGACTATCAAGCGGACTGCTTATAGTTATATTGGAGCTTATACTATCCGAGTACGCTTGCCAATCCTCGAAAAATTCAGGCAAATTCTTCTTGGTCAGCTTAGGGTATTTGTCAACAAAGGACTGACCGCTACAAATAAGTGCAGTTAGGAACAGTACGAATATTGTGCTTATATATTTGTGCATGGTATTGGTCATTATCTGCAAAGTTACACATTTTCCGTCTTTTATCGGCTATGATTGGGTAAGTAATTTTGTGGAAACCAAACAGCTTACGCTCTTATGGACCACAAATTTACTGAACAGATAAAGCAGTGGCTCGAAAAGCCCGAAACCGAGCGCGACTACAACGTCGGCGCTCTTTACCTCTTGAAGCTGTCGGGCAATCAGATTATGTACCGTAACATAATCGCGCAGATTGACCGCCGACACGATGTCGTGGACTATCAGCTTCAGAAGTATTACAACTTCCGCGTTCAGGCTCTCACTCACGCGCAGGTCGAGGAAATGGCGGCGCAGGTGGAAACCATCGTGGCCGAGCATATTCCGCTGGCGGCTAACGCCGACCAGAATCCGGCAAAGGGCCGACGTGCCGACCACGATTCACTCCCCGACGAAATCAAGGCGAAGTACGTTGAGAACCTTTCGCTCCTTCAACGTATGCGCGAGCTGCATCTGCGCCTCCGCTCGCTTTCGCTTGAAAACTCCACCTGCCCGGACTCCGAGCGTTATCCGTTCCTCAAAGAACTTATATCGCTCGACAAGAAGCTGCACGCAAACTGGGAGGCTTACGACCACTATGTTGCACCAAGCCCCGGTGCCGTTCCCTCGCGATCGCCCAGGGGCAAACGCTCCGCCGCAGGTGCAAATAAGAAATCCGCCAAGAAGTCCGCAGAATGAAAAGGAGTGCCAACATTGACCAAATCCTCCGACCGTTGAAAGAGACGCCTTTTCAGGCTTACCTTTCAAATGCCGTGCAGGTTGCCGACATTCTCGAATGGATTTTGGGCCAAGTCGGCGTTGGCGAGGTATGGCAGACTTCTTTCTCCATTTCGGAGGAATTTCTTCGCCGCTTATTTTTCATCACGAAAGATAAGCGCGTGAGCCGGATTAACCTTGTTCTCGACCATAAGGCAACCAACAAGACGCTCAAACTATGGGCGTTCATCACACAGGTTATCGAACGCACCTATCTTGCCGACAACCACAGCAAGATTTTGTTGGTGAAATCCGAGCGAGGCAATACGGTCAGCGTCATTACTTCGCAAAACCTCACTCGCGGCAACCGCCACGAGTCGTCATTTATCTCCACCGATAAAGCAATCTTCGACCGGCTTCACGAGCAGGTCAACGATTTAATAACCAATCACAGCGTACCTCTCCATGATTTATTCAGAGAACGAATTGCAGCAGATTGAAAAATTTGCAAGCATATACCTCAAAATTTCCGATATGGCGGTCATTCTCGACATTCCGGCTGATGTGCTACGCGAAGACATCGCCGACCGCTCTACGGACGTTTCCAAGGCGTACCGCCGTGGCAAAGCCGCCTCAAAGGTCAAGCTACATTCACAGGAAATGATGCTTGCGCAGGTCGGCTCGCCGCTCGCTATCGAGAACGCCCACCGAAATTTATTGGATATGGAAGACGACGAATAACCGGCTATTTTATCTTACGAAAATCGGCATAGGTATTGCCATTTATCTCGTCCTCTGCCATCAAACATATATATAATTCCGGGCACTTGGAACATTGAATAGTAAGATTTCTATTCCGCAATAGCTCGCAGATTGCCTTCTCCAAAAGGACATCTCCCCCAAGAGTTTGCGTCTTTATACCAGTCCCAAGACGGAGAGAATCGCCCTGCAATCTATATTCAGATAGTAATTCATTAGCAACAAACTGCATCTCGATAGAGCTGCCGGAAAATTTGATTATATAATCAAATTTATCTGTTGGACTTAAATTAAAATATGGAGAGTGATACTGTACAAGTTTCCATGAGCCGTTTAACACTGCCGTATCAAGTGGCACGGGTATTAGTTCCGGCTCTACTTCTACTACTTCAACCATATTTGAGTCGTTTGCGTAATAACCCATATCGCAAACGTCTTGATTGGAGTTCGCTTTTTTGCAACTTGCCATTAGAGCAAGCAATATTATGGTGGTAAGTAAATGTTTCATTTTTACATTATTATTGCGCAAAGTTAGTCAAATTCTGCGTCTTTTCCAACTATCGGTTAGCGTCTTAACTTTGTTGCATGAGCTATCCCAACGCCATAGAAGTTTGCCGCGCCGAACTCTTTACCAAAGAGGTGGAGTTGCGCGAGCGTTATCCCGGTCAGATGGTCGAGAAAGTCTTGCGTGTGCGCGAGATGTATAACTGGTTTATTGCCAATCCCGACGGCACCGACCGCGAGTTTGTCGCCGAGGTGTGCCAACGCCACAACATACACCGCACTACGGCGTATTCAGACCTTGCCGTGGTAAAGTCGCTGCTTCCAATGCTCGGCTCCGCCTCTCGCGACTTCCACCGCTGGCGCACAAATGAAATGCTTATCGCCACATACAAGATGGCCGAGAAGCGCAAGGACAGCAAGACTATGGAACGCGCCGCAACAGCTTACGGCAAACTAAACCGTGTTGACCTCGAAGACGAACAGGCAATACCGCTCGACCAAATCCTTGTGCAACCGTTCACGGCTACCGATGATCCGCGTGTTCTCGGCATCGAGCCTATTCCCAACATAGCCGACAAAATCGCGGCTATGATTGAGAAGTACCGGGCCGAAACCATCGACATTGAAGATGTCGAGTTCGAGGAAGTGGACCTTGAACTTGACTCGCTTTTCCCTGACCCACAGCAACAAGATACAGATTCAGACAATGGCAATGCATAAAAAAGGCCCTCGGCAGGATCTATTTGGGGTCGACCGAGGGCTAAAAGAATTCTTTTCTGGAGCTTTGGCTCATGGCACTCGCTCCCACTGCAAAATTACATAATAATTTTGATATAATGGCCGAAAAGAAAGTTTACTTTAACAAGCCCCAACGCCTCACGCAGCTTATCGGCGCGAACACTACGGTTATCGTCGCAGGGCGACGCACCGGCAAGACGGACAGCATCGCTGCGCCGTTTGTTCTGCGCAATATGCAGCGTATGCCCGGCTCGACAGGCGGCATCGTCGTGCCGACCTTCAAACACGGATTGACTAACACAATCCCCGGCTTGCTCGCCGCTTGGAAGCGATGGGGCTACATCGAGGGTATCCATTATGTCGTAGGTCGGAAACCGCCGAAGTCGTTCCGTCAGCCTATCATCGACCCGAAAGATTATGAACACGTCATATCTTTCTACAACGGGTCGGTCGCGGTGATTATATCACAGGACCGCCCCGGCAGCTCAAACTCGCTGACGCTCTCTTGGCTGCTGGTCGATGAAGCCAAGTTTATCGACTATGCCAAACTTAAGGACGAAACGCTTCCGGCAAACGGCGGCATCAAGTCGCACTTCGGAAAGCACTCCTTCAATCACTCAATTATGATATTGAGCGATATGCCGCAGACCCAAAAGGGCAGTTGGTTCCTCCACTACCGCGACAAAATGGACCCGGAGCTTATCAAAACCATTGAGGCGACGGTTTACGAGATATGGCGCATCAAGGAGCGAATACGCACTCTCAACGCCAAAGGCGCGACGGTGCCCGCTTATCTCAAAGGCTATCTGCGTCGCCTTGACCGCGACCTCAATAAGATGCGCTCCGTCGCGGTCTATTACCGCGAGTATTCCTCGATTGAGAACTTGCAGCTTCTCGGAGAGAACTACATAAAGCAGATGAAGCGCGACCTTACTCCTTTGACCTTCCAAACCTCTATCCTTTGTCAGAGGATCGGAATTGCAAAGGACGGTTTCTATTCCTCGATGCGCGAGGGCCACAAGTACGATGCCAACGATAATCAGTACCTCGATACCCTCGGCTATGATTATGACTTCTCGACGCTCGACGCCCGCGCCGACAAGGACGTTGACCCCGACGCGCCTATCTGCATAGGCATGGACTATAACGCCAACATCAACTGGATTGTCGCCGGTCAGCCGCGCGACCGCCGCCTCAATGTCATCAAGAGCTTCTACGTCAAGTTCGACCGCAAGATTCCGGCACTCGTCGAGGACTTCTGCCGCTATTACGCCGCGCACCGCAACAAGACCGTGGTCTATTATTACGATGCAACGGCCCTCGGCTCCAACTATGCCGTCAACGACCAGGACTTCCATTATAATGTGGTGAAGGAGTTCGAGCGGCACGGCTGGCGCATCGAGTCCGTGTACCTCGGTAACCCGATGCACCATGACGAGAAGTATCTTCTCATCAACAACGCCTTTGCCGGAAAGCAAAGGCTCATGCCGTTCTTCAACCGTTCTAACAACGAAGACCTTATCCTCGCCATCCAGTCAGCCGGTGTCTCCAACGGTCGCAACGGCTTCCGCAAGGATAAATCCGGCGAAAAACTCGCCGAGAGCGAGGAAGACCTGCTCGAACACCGCACAGACGGCACCGACGCTTTCGATACCCTCTACATCGGCTGCGAAAAATTCCCTTTCCACGATACTTTCTCGCTTTCGGCAAGCGGTGTTCTGTAATATTTTCCTTAATTTTGCGGAATGAAAAGCAAGCTATTATATACTTTTATTGCAATTATTATTTTGCCAGTTGATGTATTGGCTGCTCCATCTGACTATGGAAGGATATTTAACCTGAATAATTCATAGACCCGCAAAAAAAGAACGCCCCTCTTGCATATCTGCAAGAAAAGCATTAACTTTAAGGTACTAAAAATCAAATTAATACTGGCGT
>CAJLTZ010000078.1 GCA_905209725.1 uncultured Muribaculaceae bacterium | reverse complement strand
AACTTGCTGAGCTGCATCAAAAATCGGTCGCCCCTGCATTAACATTTTTTATGGGGTGGGGTCTAAGATGAGCACTCTATTTTATCATAGAGAGCACGCTTTTTACATGAAGAGCACATATCTTTTTGAAATAACAAACATTTTATATAACCCTACAAGACTTATGAGTAAAGACGAATTGTTGAGCACCGTAACAGAGCGTGCTCAGAAATGGTTAGGTCCCCAGTACGACGAAGAGACACGCGCAGAAGTGCGCCGCATGCTCGACGCCGACGACAAAACAGAACTTATCGAAGCATTCTATAAGGATCTGGAGTTTGGCACCGGCGGTCTCCGCGGCATAATGGGAGCCGGCACCAACCGGATGAACATCTACACAGTGGGGAGCGCCACACAAGGCCTGGCCAACTACCTCAAGGACACCTTCAAGGACCTTCCTCAGATCAGTGTAGCCATCGGCCACGACGTGCGCCACAACTCGCGCAAATTCGCCGAACTCACAGCTGACGTGTTCTCGGCCAACGGCATCAAGGTCTATCTCTTCGACGGCCCGTGCCCCACGCCGGAGGTTTCCTATGCCATCCGCAAACTGGGATGCCAGAGCGGCGTGATGGTGACAGCCAGCCACAACCCGAAAGAATACAACGGATATAAGGCCTACTGGAGCGACGGCGCCCAGATGATCGCGCCCCACGACGTGAAGACTATCGAATATGTCAACGCCATCACATCTGTTGATCAGATCAAGTTCACACCCCGCCCCGAACTCATCCAGGCCATCGGCAAGGATATCGACGAGCAGTTCCTCGCCGACATTCACACTCTCAGCCTTGACCCCGAGGCCGACCGTCGCCACAAGGATATGAAGATTGTCTACACTCCTATCCACGGCACAGGCCTTCGCCTCGTGTATGACTCGCTGAAGCTCTGGGGCTTCGAGAATGTGATCCATGTGCCCGAGCAGGATATTCAGAGCGGCGACTTCCCCACAGTGGTATCGCCCAATCCCGAGAACCCCGAGGCCATGGCAATGGCTGTGGAGAAGGCCCGCGAAACGGGTGCCAGCATCGTGCTTGCCTCCGACCCCGACGCCGACCGCATCGGTCTTGTGGTGCGCGACAAGAGCGGCAACTACCAGCTTGTGAACGGCAACCAGATCTGCATGCTCCTTATATATTACATCATCACGAACAATGTGGAGAAGAAACTCCTCAACGGCACGGAATATGTGGTGAAGACTATCGTGACCACCGAGACCATCAAGCGTATCGCCGACCATGCCGGGGTGAAGTGCTTCGACTGCTACACAGGCTTCAAGTGGATTGCCGACGTGATGCGCAACATGGAGGGTCAGGGCCGTTACCTTGGTGGCGGCGAAGAGAGCTACGGCTTCCTCGCAGAGACATTCGTTCGCGACAAAGACTCCGTATCTGCCAATTCACTCCTTGCTGAATGCGCCGCATGGGCGGCAGACAAGGGCATGAACCTCTACGAAGTGCTCGTAGACATCTACGCTCAGTTCGGTTTCTCGCGCGAAAGAGGCGTCAGCGTGGTTCGTCCCGGAAAGACCGGTGCCGAGGAGATCGTGGCAATGATGAAGAATTTCCGCGAGAATCCTCCCAAAACTCTCGCCGGAAGTCCTGTGACATGCATCAAGGACTATAGCGACCTCAACTGCCGCAACCTCAAGACAGGCGAGGTGGAGAAGATGAACTTCCCCACCACAAGCAATGTGCTTCAGTTCTTCACCGAGGCCGGCGACAAGGTTTCCGTACGTCCCTCCGGCACAGAGCCTAAGATTAAATTCTATGTCGAGGTGCGTGAGAACATGCCCTCCAAGGAGGCATACGAGGCTACAGTGAAGGAAGCAGACAAGCATATCGACCGCCTGCTTGCCGACCTGGGAATCAAATGAAATTTTTGAATTTTGAATTTTGAATTATTGGCAGGTGGGTCTAATTGGTCTAATTGGTCTAATTGGTCCGACAATTAAATAAAATGCGGCCGCGGGAATTAATTCCGCGGCCGTTTTTTTGCATGTTTCAATTCTTTTGCATAACTTTGCATCGATTTTGCGGACGATGAATAGAATGCATGGCTGCTCTCAATGTCTCGATTCCGCGAATTCCATTCCCCGGTTTTTGAATAGGATGTAGTTTTAAGGCTCTGCAAAAGAGTTTGTTTAGGCATTCTTCCCAAGAGATGAAGAATGTGATGCCGGAGGATATCATAAATCTATACCCAATCATTCCATTGAAAATTTAACAGAAGCCAAACGTGTCAATTTTTTTTCAGACACGACCGCTCACAATTTGTTTATGCAAAGTTTCGAAGAACTTATGGCAATGCCCGAAGATTCGCTTAATGAAATGGCAGAATCGCTCGGCATGAAAAAGAATTCTATTTCCAATAAGGAAGACCTCGTTTATTATGTAATAGACCATACATCGGTTAAGGTAGCAAAAGAGGAGGCCGCCAGGCTGAAACCGCGAGCCGCCAAGGAGCGCAAGCCGCGTGCGAAACGAACGGCGGGCGAGGCACTTGCCGTAGCACCGTCGGCAGAGGATGCGTCTGCCGCAGCCGTGACACCGCAGCCCAAGAAGCGTGGCCGCAAATCGAAAGCCCAGCTTGCAGCCGAGGCCGCAGCCGCAGCAGCTGAGGCCGCCGGAAATGCACCGGTTCCGGAAACTGCCGCTCCTGCAACATCCGCATCACCGGCATCGTCCGCAGCATCTGCCGAAGAGGCTCTGCAGCCCAAAAAGCGCGGACGCAAACCCAAGGCAAAACCCGCGGAGAATGCCGAGGCTCCACAACTCGACCTCGTAATATCAGACGAGCCGGCCAAGGCACAGGTGGAAGCACCTGCCGCCGATGACGAGCAACTTCAGACTCAGGCGCTTATTGTTTCAACGCCGGAAACCGAAGCCCCGGCTCCCGCAGTTGCGGAAAATGCGAATGTTTCCGCCGGAAATGCAGCCGAGCAAAACAGTCAGCAGCCCCAACAGCCTCAGCAGCCACAGCGCCCACACCCCGCCGCCAGCAAGCCATCTCTCGGCTCATTCTTTTCCGCGGCTAAGGGCCGCACATTCACACCCCGCTCGCAGCAGGAGATCAAGCAGGCTGAAATCGCAGCCGCAGTGGCCCCGATCATTATCGCCGACCCGGCAGTGGAGCAGGCTCTCCAGAATCCCAAGCAGCAGAAACATCTCACCAAGCAGCAGCGCCGCCAGCAGCGTCAGCTCATGCAGCAGAATGCCCGCCAGCCCGAAACAAGTTTCGACCTCACAGGTATCCTCAGCACATTCGGCGTACTGGAGGTGATGAACGAAGGCCACGGATTTCTGCGCTCCTCCGATTATAATTATCTAGGCAGCCCCGACGATGTATATGTAACAAAAGAGCAGATCCGCGACTATGGCCTGAAAACGGGCGACGTGGTGGAGGGTGGTATCCGTCCCCCGCGTCCCGGTGAGAAATATTTCCCTCTCTGCCATATCGAGACAGTCAACGGCCTACAGCCCGACGTGGTGCGCGACCGAGTGCCCTTCGAGCATCTTGTGCCCCTTTTCCCTGATGAGAAATTCGACCTCACCCGCGGTCGCAGCGGCAATATCTCTACCCGCGTGGTGGATATGTTCGCGCCCATCGGTAAAGGACAGCGTGCCCTTATCGTGGCGCCCCCTAAAACAGGTAAGACAATCTTGCTCAAGGATATCGCGAACGCCATCTCGGAAAACCATCCCGACACATATATCATCATGTTGCTCATCGACGAGCGCCCTGAGGAGGTGACCGACATGAGCCGCAGCGTAAACGCAGAGGTGATTGCGTCGACCTTCGATGAACCCGCCGAGCGACACGTGAAGATTGCCGGCCTCGTGCTTGAGAAGGCCAAGCGCCTTGTGGAGTGTGGCCACGACGTGGTGATCATGCTCGACTCCATCACCCGACTTGCCCGCGCTTACAACACCGTGTCGCCCGCCAGCGGAAAGATCCTTTCCGGCGGTGTGGATGCCAATGCCCTCCAGCGCCCTAAACGCTTCTTCGGTGCCGCCCGCAACATCGAGAACGGCGGTAGCCTCACTATCATCGCCACGGCGCTCACAGAGACAAGTTCGAAGATGGATGAGGTGATTTTCGAGGAATTCAAGGGTACGGGCAATATGGAACTGCAGCTCGACCGCAAACTCTCCAACAAGCGCATCTTCCCGGCTGTGGATATCATCTCCAGCTCCACACGTCGCGACGACCTGCTCCTTCCGCAGGAAACACTCAACCGCATGTGGATTCTCCGCAACTATCTCTCCGACATGAACTCCGTGGAGGCCATGGAATTCATCAAGAAGCGCATGGAGATGACACGCACCAACGAGGAACTCCTCGTCACGATGGACAAATGAACAGTATTGGACAGCTAATACGGCTCACCACATTTGGCGAAAGCCATGGGCCCGCAATGGGTGGCATTCTCGATGGAATGCCACCCCTTGTGCATATAGACCTTGCAGAAATCCAGCGTCAGCTCCAGCGCCGTGCACCGGGACGTCAGCCCCTTACATCACAGCGCCGCGAACCGGATAAGGTAGAGATTCTTTCCGGCATCAATGCTGATGGTTTCACACTCGGTACGCCTATCGGTTTCATAATCAGAAACCGCGACCAGCGTCCCTCCGACTATTCCGAGGCTGAGCAGGCCTATCGTCCCTGCCATGCCGACTACACCTATCAGCACAAATACGGCATCCGCGACCCACGTGGCGGTGGACGCCAGAGCGCCCGGGAAACAGTAAACTGGACAGTGGCCGGTGCGATATGCCGTCAATGGCTTGATACCCGTGGAATCTCCATTGAAGCCTTATTCAAGGAGACTTGCTCTGTGAAGGATGCTGCGGCTGCCGGCGACTCCTGCGGCGGCATTGTGGAATGCCTGATCAAGGGAGTGCCTGTGGGACTCGGCGAACCGGTGTTCGACAAACTGCATTCCCGCCTCGCCGCCGCCATGATGGGCATCAACGCGGCGAAGGCTTTCGAATATGGCGACGGTTTCGCGGCCGCCTCAATGCTCGGTAGCGAGTCGCTCGACACTTTCCTGACCCTGCAGCACCGTGACCCTGAGGGGCATCCCTGTTCCGCCAACCATTCCGGCGGCATACAGGGCGGAATCTCCAACGGTATGGATATCAACTTCCGGGTATATTTCAAGCCCACCCCCACATTGATGCAGGAGGTAGAAACTATCGACATCTCTGAGCGTGAACAAGTAACGCTTCCGGTAAAAGGACGCCACGATCCCTGCGTGGCTATAAGGGCGGTGCCGGTGGTGGAGGCCATGGCGGCGTTGACAATCGCCGACTTCCTTCGTATTGCCGGAATATGATAATATCGCTGGTATGAACCCCTTCTTCATTGAATACTCCGAATATCTCGCCACAATTTTTGGACGGCGCAAGGTGCAGAAAATCTCTGTGAATACAGGCCGTTCATGCCCCAACCGCACCGGCGAGCGGGGACTCGGCGGGTGCATCTATTGCAGCAACGCCTCGTTTACTCCGGCTTATTGTTTCGACGTGAAGGGTGTGGCCGAACAGGTTGAAGCAGGGAAGAGATTCTTTGCAAGGAAATATCCGCAAATGCGATATCTTGCCTATTTCCAATCGTACACTGCCACTTACGGCACATCGCTCGAGATGCTTGAGCGCAATCTTCGTGAGGCGTTGGCCGTGGAGGATGTGGTGGGGATAGTGATCGGTACGCGACCCGACTCCCTTCCCGATGCCACAGTGCAGATGCTCAGCGCGCTCAACAAAGAGGTGCCTGTAATTGTTGAGATAGGTGTGGAGACTTTCTGCGATGACACGCTTCTTGCTATTCATCGGGGCCACACTGCCGAGAAGGCCCGCACCGCAATCCGCAGGGTGGCCGATGCCGGTCTGCACCCGGGTGTGCATCTTATCGCCGGACTTCCAGGTGAGGATGAGAATAGGGTTATCGCGAATGTGGAGGAGTTGAACGCATTGGGCGTGGAGTCACTCAAGATGCATCAGTTGCAGGTGTTAAAGGACACTCCCTTGAGCCATATGCTCGAGAGGGGAGAGATCAGAGTGCCAAGCATCTCGCTTGACGACTATCTGCGCTTGTGCGCCAGGATTGTCCGCACTGTCGGCAATCGCTTTGCCATCGATCGCTTCCTTGCCTCGGCGCCTCCGCAAAGCGTGATAAGCCCGAAATGGGGCCTGAAGAATTTTGAGTTTACCGGGCGATTGCTTAAATACCTGAAGCAAAGCCAATCAATAGACCAAATCACATAAAACGCATATAAATGAAGAAAATGACAATTTTCGCTGTGGCAGCCCTCGCGCTCCCGGCTCTGGCGCAGGCCGATATCATAGTCAACCTGCCAAAGGAATCCGCACAAAAAGAATATTCAGTGCAATCGATGCTGATCAGCGATGCCGTGAAACCGCGTGCCGAGCGTGGCAACGGCACCACAATCAATGCCACTCCAAATAAGGGTCGCCTTGTGGTGAAGCAACTTACAGCGGGACCGGCACAATATCTCTTTCCCGTCTCGGATAATGAATATGTTGTGGTATATGCCGCACCTGATGAGAAAATCACAGTTGATGTCACGAATATAGCACCGCTAAAGTATACGGCTTCGGGCACCGACCTGATGAGGGATGTGGCTCTGCTCGACACAGAGTCCGGGGCAATTCTTAAGGAGTTTCAGCAACTCCAGTCTTCAGGTAAAGCCACGCAGGAGATGGTCGATTCGCTGCAGAATGCCTATTACGATGTGTTCCACCGCTATCTCGCCGCCAATAAGGATGGTCAGGGTGTGCCCTTCGCAGTGATGCATCTTGACGGCCAGGCATTTATCGACGCATTCAACGCGATGGGTCCCGAGGCTCAGAAAAGCATCCTTATGCCCCTTCTCGAAAAGCAAAAACATTATGTAGAAAAGACAATCGAGATGGAGAAGCGCAAGGAAGCCATGCAGAACGGCACTATGACTGCTCCCGACTTTACATTCAGCGATATGTCGGGCAAGAAAATAAGTCTGAGTGATTTCCGTGGCAAATGGGTGATTATTGACTTCTGGGGCTCGTGGTGTCCGTGGTGCATCAAGGGATTCCCGGAATTGAAGAAACTCTACACGGAATATGCAGGCAAACTGGAGATAGTAGGCGTGGCCTGCAATGACACTCCGGAAGCATGGAAAGCCGCCGTGGAGAAATGGCAGTTGCCCTGGGTTAACCTGTATAATGGTGAGGCCAATGGCGGCAAAGTAGTTGAGGACTATGCCGTAGAGGGATTCCCGACGAAAGTGGTCGTGAACCCCGAAGGCAAGATAGCGAACATCACCACCGGCGCCGACCCCGCCTTCCCCGACACCCTCGCCAAACTCCTCAACGCGAAATAATCCCCTATTTTCAAGACTTCAATAAAACAGTGGAGCGGCCACACATAAAACTGTGTAGCCGCTCCTCAATTATTTCTCAAGGTCATATTGTCTGCAAAGGGACTGGTCACTTGATTTTAGGGCGATATATTTCTTCAATATCTTCCCACCGGGGTATTGTGAGTTTTACGCCATAGGCTTTATAATATGCCTCAGCAACTTTCTTTCTCCAGCCAACTGCCAGTTCATGAGTATCTGGATAGCCGAATAATGTCTCCTCGATTGCAGACAAATAATGTTCCAACGACTGAAACAGCGGATATTTCCGATTGTTGCTATACCATGTGGCTGGATGGATTTTGTGAATAACGTGATTCTTATACTGGACGTTAAGCGCCCATTTATCCATCGCTCTACATATTTCCCAAACATTTTTAAGCCAAAGGTCATGTATGGTTACAATTCCGTCATTGGACATCTTGTATCCAAAAATCAGATATTTGGTGTGAAGCATATATGGAGCCTCGATAATCTCACGGGCATAGGCTTTGAAATCCGCTATATCAAAACCCGGAGAAGCCTGACGGTTAAACGCCTTAACTTCAAGCAGGTCTCTTGTATGGTCTTCTGGATCAAGAAAGATGTCAGGTGGCATTTGCGAGTTTGGATTATAATCAAATGCGATATTGTTTTTCTTCAGCCATCCTTCGAGCCATTCTTGGATAATATTGCCGACAACATCCTTCTGCTTGACAATGATGTTCACATCGCCAAGATAAAAGCGGATCTGCCCCTCTACTGTTTTTATTTTGTCTACATTGAGAAGCCTGTTGTAAACTTCCTCTGCGGTAAGTTTAATTGATTGATGATTATTCATTTATGCTATTGATTGCGTTAATTAAACGGGTGGCCACTGCCTTAACCACAGGAACTACCACAGTGTTTCCCAAAAGGTCAAATCCATCTTTTTCCGAAACATTGAGCTGCATTGATTCCGGATAGCCGAATAATCTGAGGCCTTCTCTAAGAGTGAGACGACGTAAACCTCCATTGTCGGCAACATAGAGTTTCTGCATATCCATAGCAACCAATGTAGGTGCAATTTCATCGGGTCCCATAACCTTGCTGATCTCAAAACTGAGTTTGCCGGCAACAATATTATAACCCCTTGGCAGAGACGTGTCCGGCTCTCGGGATACTGAAGTTGTTCCGAATAAATCTGTTTTTGTTACCTTCTTTTTGGGATGTTCAAATTTAAGATAACCCTTACTTGTCAGATCGTCAAGCATTGCCTGAAGATCTGGATGCGGAAAGAATGTGGATATTTGACTTGCGGTAAGAGGCATTCCGTCCATCCAGTCAATACCGATTTCTTCTGCCCATTTTTTCTTTCTCCTTTCTCGCAGGATACAGTTGAGCAATTCTTTCTGCTTGTCAGATACTGGACCCTTAATCTCCAAATCCCATGAATGAATATTCGTTTCGCCGCCCCTTTTATCCTTAATCGACTTCCCATATAGTTCATCGATAGAAAAATGATTAAGAAGTAATTTTATAAAGGGACTTTCAATCGTAGGCTTACCTTTTTCAAGTATTTCGCCTACAGTTTTGACGACTCCGGGAATTGTTCGAGATCAGGTTTCTTGACAAATGTACCTACTATATAGATGCGCTTGCGCTCCTGAGGGACTCCAAATTTTGATGAATTCAAAACCTTATATTCGACCTTGTATCCTAAATCTATGAGTTTTGAGATTATTATGCTGAGAGTCCTTCCGCCGTCGTGATTAACAAGACCTTCCACATTTTCAAGGATGAATCCCTGTGGCTTCTTAGCTCGCAAGATGCGTTCAACTTCAAAAAACAAAGTGCCTCTCGTGTCAGCAAAACCTTGTCTTTTTCCCGCTGATGAAAATGCCTGACAAGGGAATCCCGCACAAAGAATATCAAAGTCCGGAATGTCATCTGCGGAAAGCTGGGTGACATCACCGACCATATTCTCCTGAGGATAATTGTCTTGTAAGACTTTCACAGCATAAGGCTTGATTTCAGAGGTAAGTACACATTGAGGGGTATATCCTGCCTCTTCGAGAGCCAGCGATAAACCGGTACGTATGCCTCCTATTCCGGCGAATAAATCTATAAACCGAACTGTACTATCAAGCATAAGGTCATTCAAGATGAAATTCCCATGTG
Source organism: uncultured Muribaculaceae bacterium (assembly GCA_905209725.1). Classification (GTDB taxonomy): domain Bacteria; phylum Bacteroidota; class Bacteroidia; order Bacteroidales; family Muribaculaceae; genus Lepagella. The sequence continues at coordinate 1,925 of CAJLTZ010000078.1, read as the reverse complement.
TGCTGACAAAAGACCAAACCTATTTTGCGACCACAAGGGATTTTGTAATATATTGATTATGTGTTATTAATCCTTCTGGGCGGTCTCTGTCAACTACAATCGCAGATTATTATGCAGAGATAACATTAAATTTCGACACTTTACTCATCTACAACAAAAAGGAAGTCTATTATCCCTTTAATTTGGGAAGTTTATACCATATCCCGTTTATATCCACCTTGTTATCTGTACCTTTGACCTTGACTACATGTCCAAATTGATCCTTTATGCTGAACTCATTGGCGGTACCCGGCACTTTGGTAATAGTGACAGGTAGAGAATCAGAACTGCCGCCACACCTATTTAAACTTGCATTCTGAGAACCAAATGCAACATTATACCCGGATTCATCATCTGGATAGGAATTAAAGTCTCCCGAATCATAATCACTATTTAGGTCAAAATCCATTTCACTATCGAATTCTGGAATATCAAGACTTAAACCTAAATCCGGCGATGGCGTATCAATATCCATATCAAAATCAAAGTCGGGTAGAGAAGCACCAATATACCCGAAAACTGAAGCCGCGAAGACTTTTACTAAGCCTTTCCCAATCCACTTAAGGCCATTTTTTACAGCTTTTTCCCATGATAATTTTTCTTTAAGCAAGGAAGTCTGAATTTTATGAACATCTGCACTGATTCTTTTCAATTCATCCTGTCCATGCAAATAAGTTCTAATTTCAAAAAAATTAAATGGTTTCCTAAGACAGACAGTATCTTGCCCATCGAACCATTTGACATAAACCCAATAAGAACTTTCTCCTTTTAAGAATCGATTAAGTTGTTCCCGTAAAGCAGGGCATCTTGAAAAGGCTGCCTTAATACTGGAAGATGAACAACGCCCTTTGATTTCTATATAAGATAGAACAACTTTATATAAATAATCGCCGGGATGTAAATACACTTCTGAATAGTAATCTCCAGTGGAATAATATTGAATATAACGACCGTTGTATAGCCTTACCTTCTTTATTAATTTTTGAGTCTTGAATTCCGCAGTATCTCCGGATACGTCAAGAACTCCCACCAAATATATTTCATCCTTTTCCTTAAGAATCTTGTTTCTATAATATTTTGTTTGTTTCTTTTTAACTTGCCATGTTTCCTCAATTCGTATTTGGACCTTGCAAATCAGTTTAATCAATGCGCGAAATGCAATTATCAATGGAATTCCAACTGTTGATAGTAAAATGAATAAGTATAACCATGAAAGAAAAAGGGGTTGACGTAAAATATAGTCTAATAGGCGATTAAAGTGATAAATTACATACTCATCAAGATGATTCCATTTAAATGTGACAGGATTATCAATTGATACATCTTTAAAGGAGAATCCATGCATTCCGTTATCATTTCCCTCATCTATTATAGATATTGATTCAAATCCTTGACGCAACTTGCCATCGAACACCATTGTATAATAATACTCTTCTCCGGCCTTTGCCTTTTTCCAGTTCCATGTTCCGTTGAAAACTAATGGATTAAGAATGGAATCTTTTGTTTCATAAAAATCGCCTAGAAATCCCTGAATAGGATATGAACTGTCTTTTGTCTTTAAAATAGTTTTTTCACTTTGATATAGAGGAAGGGATTCAATATCAACATTGGGCACGAGTTTAATTGTAGCAGTGGTGAAATTGCTATATATTTTAACAGACTGCAAGGATGCGGTATAGGATTTGTCATCGGTTTCTATTGATTTTTCATCAGTAAAATATGTAGATCTGATAGGGTTTGAACTAAAATCATAATCGCTTAAAGGGGCATTATTTATTATTTGGTTTCTAAAATTATATCCATGATTACCCTCATCATCACCGTAATCTATTAACGCGAGTTCGGGATAAGCGATCCCCCAAGAAAGTTGAATCGGCAACCTGAAA
>CAJLTZ010000077.1 GCA_905209725.1 uncultured Muribaculaceae bacterium | reverse complement strand
TTCCTCGAAAATACGCCGCCCCTGCGTTAACATTTTTTGTGGGATGGGGTCTAAGCGATGTGGATTGCTATGCGTCTGCGGATTTACCTCTCGCCTTCGAGGGGGTCTCGCCGTAGGCGTCGCGATAACATTTGGTGAAATATGCCGGCGAGGAGAAGCCTGTCTCATACGCAATCTCCCCTATGGTCTTGTCGGTGTTGATTAATAGTTCACGGCCTCGCTGCAGACGTATGCGCCGTATCAGTTCCACAGGTGCGAAATTAGTAAGAGATTTTATCTTGCGGTAGAATTGTGAACGTTCCAAGCCCATGTCAGAAGCCATCATGTCCACGCTTAGTTGCGGATTTCCCATCTGTTCCTTCAATATCGCAAGAAAACGACGGTAGAATTCATTGTCGATATCATCTGTGGACTGAGATTCCTTCGTAGCCGGTTTTTCACTTTCCTTTTTCTCAGCAACGGTATTTTGCGAAAGCCAGAGGTCCTTTATTCGCTTGCGGTTGAGGATAAGGCTGGAACACCTTGATTTCAGCACTTGGCTGTTGAACGGTTTCGAGAGGTAGCCGTCGGCACCACTCTCGTATCCCTGCACGCGCTGCTCATCCAGCGAACAGGCCGTAAGCATCAGCACCGGAATATGAGATGTGGACACCCGATTCTTGATAACTCGGCAACATTCCATTCCATCCATCACCGGCATCATCACATCGCAGATGATGAGGTCAGGCACAAATTTTTCGGCCATTGCCACACCCTCCTTTCCATTGGATGCCTTGAGGATATTATAGTCAGTGCTCAGAAGGCCACCCACAAGTTCCTGAATATCCCGATTGTCGTCAATCACAAGGATTATCGGCTTGTTATCCTCAAATGTGGGATTGGTTTCGATTTTCTCAAGTATAGCAGCGGCTTCCGAAGTGCCTGTGGTCTTGTCTGTTACTGTGGTGGTTTCGGCAATGTGCCTTACAGGTAAAATCACCGTAAACACCGAACCCACATTCTGTGTGCTCTCCACTTCGATGGTGCCTTCATGCAGTTCCACAAAAGCCTTTGCAAGCGACAGCCCTATGCCCGATCCTTTGGGATTAATGCGGTCCACCTGATAAAATCTGTCGAATATATTGCCAAGATCTCTCTCGCTTATGCCCTCACCAGTGTCGGCCACCTTGAATGTCAGCGAGTTGTCATCGCATTTATAGGAAACTGTGATCTCCCCATCGTCGGGAGTATACTTGAAGGCATTGGAAAGAAGATTGAAGAATACGCGTTCAATCTTTTCCACATCCACAGCCAGTGGCATCGGCATATCCGGCGACGGAGTGGCGAGAGTAAGCTTGATATTTCTCTTTCGGGCCAGGGAATAAAAGGAGTCCATCCAATCAGGGATAGCCTGGTTGAAATCTATCTCGGTGAGGCGGAGATTCAGTTTGCCATTCTCATGTTTTCTGAAGTCAAGTATCTCATTGATAAGGCGATGTAGGATTTTTACATTCTTGTTGGCGATTTTAATGAGCGTCTTTTGCTGGGGAGTGAGATTGTCGGCCTCTGCGAGTTGGGCCACTGGCTCTGCGATAAGGGTGAGCGGTGTGCGCAAGTCGTGTGAAACGTTGGTGAAAAACACAAGTTTCGACTGCGTGGCAATCTGCAATTGCTCGTTAAGTTCGGTCTGCTTATCTTTCTCCTCCTCAAGAAGTTTATTCTGCGTCATCAATTGCTTCTGATGCTTGGTGTTCTGCCAGTAAGCCCGCAGCAGAAGGAAACCCACGCCGAAGAGAAGGAAGATGATGGCAATGCTTGCGTAGAAGAGGTAGGTTTGCGACGTATGTTTGTCCCAGTAATCATTAATCTGGGCTTTGAGCAGTTTCATTTTCCCGGTTTCCTGTTTCAGGGCTTCATTCTGCAAGAGTAGTATATCAGCATTGGAAAGGTCCACGGCCGAGGAAGCCGGCAATATTGTCTCTTTCATGTATGGCTCATTCTTCAGGATGGCTAAAGCAGTCTGTATCAATCGATGTCCTTCGGTAGGGTAGAGGAATGTGGCATCAATCACGCTGTCGGTCACTGCTTTGATGCCGATATTGGGTGCGGCGTCGATACCGATGATGCGTATATCGTCGCGCCCGAGCTTATGAGCCACTTCCGATGCACCGATAGCCATGCGGTCGTTATGCGCATAGATAAGGTCTACATCAGGATATATCTTCAGCAGCGAATCCACCACCGGCATGGCATCTTCCTTGTTCCAGTTGCCCGTGCCGCTGGCCAGGAGTTTACCTCCGTTTGCCTCAAATTCCTTGATAAATCCATTGTGGCGCTCCTCCGCAGGCGTAGAGCCCCTCAATCCGAAAATCTCAATCGCCTTTGCCCCTTTGCCCAACATGTGAAGCCCATAATGGGCGGCGGAACGTCCCACGCCTTCATTGTTTACGCCGATTCTTGCCGTATAGGAGGTGCCATTGATGTTACGGTCGAAAATCACAACCGGGATTCCGCTTTCGTAAACCTCTTTTATTATAGGAGTTAGAGCTGCTGCCTCGTTGGGCGAAACGATAATGATATCGAATTTATTCTTTACGAAATATCTGATATCCTCGATCTGCTTCTCATTGCTGTCATCGGCAGAACGGATTTCCACCTCGGCATCCTCGTGATACATTATCTCACGATTTATCTCCTCGTTCATCTTCGTGCGCCAGTCGTCCTGGCTGCACTGTGAGACGCCTATCTTATATACTTTGTTGTCGTTGCAGCCGATCAGGATTAGAAATATTCCCAATAAGAGAATGCGAAATAATGGACTGTTCATTTCTTGTCAGGATTGCTTTAGATTGCTTTGGTCACTGCAAAGATAGCGATTATCCTATGAAAAAGAGTGTGTAAAATATAAAAAAACGGGCAATGCAACATATTTTATAAATAAAGCACGATTTTTTATAACGCTCATTAATATATTGTAGTAGTTTTGCGATATCGAATTGGGAATGAGTGCAGAATCCTGCATCTCCCGGCCCGGTCTTAGTGAATGAAAGGTTTTTGATAGGAAATCTTAGGTAAAAAAGATTTTTCAGATTTTAGGTAAAAGAGATTGTTTAGTTTAATTCTGAATCAGAACGAAAACAGATATACAATGAATGGACTAAAAAATAGAATCACGTGCCTGATGATGCTCGGGGCAGCCTTCACGACTTCCGCCGCATTCGCATCCGAGGGCGTTGAAGTGGATCATCTCGGAGTGAACAACACTCTGGTAAGAATCACAGGCGATGGCCGCTATCTTCTGCTTCCGGTGCAGGAGTCGAATGATGAGGCAAAGGTCGACGTGCTTGTGGATGGGAAAATAGACAAGACCATCAATGTGCGTCTCGCCAAAAGCAAGGTGGATTACCTTGTGCCTTTCGACCTCGCTCCATACAAAGACCATAGCGTGCTGCTCAACATCATCACCACCCAGGACCGCTCCAATATCCGCGAGGTGAAGGAGGATGCCTGCTGGAGCAATTTGACGCTGTCGGACACTTTCGACACCGCCAATAAGGAATATTACCGTCCGGTGTATCATCATACTCCCCAGTATGGCTGGATGAACGACCCCAACGGAATGTTCTATAAGGATGGGGAATGGCATCTCTATTACCAATGGAACCCATACGGCTCAAAATGGCAGAATATGACCTGGGGACATTCTTCGTCGAAGGACCTTGTGAATTGGGAACATCATCCTATGGCTATCGAGGCCAACGGACTGGGTGCAGTGTTCAGCGGTAGTTCGGTGGTGGATAAGGAGAATACGGCCGGATTCGGCAAGGATGCCGTGATATCCCTTTATACTTCTGCAGGAAGAAGCCAGGTACAGAGCCTCGCCCACAGCGAGGACAACGGACAGACTTTCACGATTTATCACGGCAATCCCATCATCACGCTGGAGAGCGAGGCCCGCGACCCGAATATGTTCTGGGACGAGGCCAACAAGCAGTGGGTGCTTTCATTAGCACATGCCCTCGACCATGAGATGCTCTTCTTCACATCCCACGATCTGAAGGAATGGACCCTGCAAAGTTCCTTCGGCAAAGGAATAGGAGCGCAGGATGGCGTGTGGGAATGTCCCGACCTCTTCAAACTCAAGATTGACGGCACCGGTGAGGAGAAATGGGTATTGGTGTGCAACATAAATCCCGGAGGGCCCTTCGGCGGGAGCGCCACACAATATTTTGTAGGCGACTTCGATGGCAAGACCTTCAAGGCCGACACTGATGCCACCGGCAAAATCGCTACCAAATGGATGGATTACGGCAAAGACCATTATGCCACTGTGAGCTGGAGCGATGCTCCCGACAACCGCCGCACACTTATCGGCTGGATGAGCAACTGGCAGTATGCCGCAGAAGTTCCAACCCTGCAATTCCGCAGTTCCAACACTCTTCCACGTGAGGCAGCCCTCTTCAAGGGTGACGACGGTCAGATTTATATGTCATCGGCTCCCTCCCCCGAACTTCTGAAACTCCGTGGCAAACTCACCCTTAATGTCTCCAATAAGTCGGTTGGCAGGAAAGCACGCGAGTTTGCACTTCCCTCATCCAATGGAGGAGTATGTGAGATTCTCCTTGACGTGGAGTGCAAGAAGGGTGAAACAGTGGACATCAAGTTTGCCAACAAGGCCGGCGAATCCGTGACCATGAAATACGATTCATCTAAGAATACCCTCTCCTTCGACCGTCGCCACAGCGGCATAGTAGACTTCAGCCAAGACTTCCCCTCTGTCACTGTGGCTCCTACCTTCGATAATGGCAACAGCGTTTCGCTCCGGATATTCATCGACAAGTCAAGCATGGAGGTATTTGGCAACGACGGCAAGTTTGTAATGACCAACCTTGTGTTCCCCACGATGCCTTATTCCATCATTTCCGTGGCAGCCGAGGGACACAAAGCAAGGATTGATAACCTTAAGATCTACTCTATAAATTAACTTTAAAACATCAGAACATATAATTATGGCTATGACTCAATCGCTCGTAGGAAACCGCAAATCGTTTCTACTCCAGATCATACCTGTGATGCTCTGCTTTTTCGCCATGGGTTTCGTCGACCTTGTGGGCACAGCATCCAATTATGTCCAGAAAGATTTAGGCCTCACCGACTCCCAGGCAAATCTTTTCCCTTCGCTCGTTTTCTTCTGGTTCCTTATCTTCTCCGTGCCCACCGGCATGCTGATGAATAAGATTGGACGCAAGAAAACAGTGCTCATCAGTCTTGTGGTTACGGCTGCATCGCTCATCATTCCGGCATTCGGCGACAGCTATGCCGTGATGCTCATCTCCTTCTCCCTTCTCGGAATCGGCAACGCCATAATGCAGACCTCCCTCAATCCCCTTGTGTCGAATCTCATCAGCGGCGACAAACTCGCCTCCACGCTTACGTTCGGCCAGTTTGTGAAGGCAATCGCATCCTTCCTCGCGCCGATCATCGCTGCCTGGGGGGCCACTACCCTGATGCCCACGCTGGGACTTGGCTGGAGAGTGTTATTCCTGATATATGCCATCGTCAGCTTCCTCTCCATCACGCTCCTTGCCGCCACCCCCATCGATGAGGAAAAGCCCGACAAGGCCAGCAGCTTTGCAGAGTGCCTGAAACTCCTTGGTCGCCCCTTCATCTTCCTTTGTTTCATCGGAATCATGTGTCATGTAGGAATAGATGTCGGCACCAACACCACTGCCCCAAAGATCATTATGGAGCGTGTGGGCCTCCCTCTTGAGGAAGCCGGTTTCGCCACGGGCGTCTATTTCATATTCCGTACGCTGGGCTGCTTCCTCGGCGCCTTCATCCTGCGCTCGATGTCGCCCAAACTGTTCTTCGCCGGCAGCGTAATCATGATGCTCGCCGGAATGGTGATCCTCTTCTTCTGCCACGCCTTGATGCCCCTCTATGTGGGTATCGCGCTGATCGGTTTTGGAAATTCCAATATCTTCTCCGTGATCTTCTCCCAGGCGCTGATGTATACACCCAATGAGCGCAATGAGGTATCGGGCCTGATGATCATGGGTCTCTTCGGCGGAACAATCTTCCCTCTGGCCATGGGCTATGCAGCCGATGCAGTGGGTCAGGTAGGCGCTGTGGCCGTGATGACGGTCGGGGTGATATATCTGATGTATTACACCCTGAAAATCAGAATAATCTAACAATCAGCAAACTCCCCTATAAGTATGAATGATATTGTAGTAGGAATGGGCGAAGCCCTTTGGGATGTCCTTCCTGAAGGCAAGAAGATTGGTGGCGCTCCTGCCAATTTCGCCTACCATGTTTCGCAGTTCGGTTTGCCAAGCTGTGTAGTGAGCGCAGTGGGTCAGGATCTCCTGGGTAAGGAAATCGTTGAAAACTTCACTTCCAAAGGTCTCAATCAGCTCATTGCCGAGGTGCCTTATCCCACAGGCACGGTTCAGGTCGAAATCGACCCCGCCGGCGTGCCGCAGTATGAAATCAAGGAGAATGTGGCCTGGGACAACATCCCTTGCACCGAAGCCCTTGAGCAACTGGCCAGAAAGACAAGGGCCGTTTGCTTCGGCTCACTGGCTCAGCGAAATGTAGTGTCGCGAAACACCATCAACCGCTTTCTCGACATCATGCCCAAGGATGAAGGCAATCTCGTGGTGTTTGATGTCAACCTCCGTCAGGGTTTCTATACCAAGGAGATTCTCTGCAATTCCATGAAGCGTTGCAACATTCTGAAAATCAATGATGAGGAACTCGTCACGGTGAGCCGCATGTTTGGATACCCCGGCATCGACCTTCAGGATAAGTGCTGGATTCTTCTCGGCAAGTACAATCTGAAGATGCTCATCCTGACTTGTGGCATCAACGGCAGTTATGTGTTCACTCCCGGCAATGTATCTTTCCAGCCCACGCCCACAGTAGAGGTGGAGGATACGGTAGGTGCCGGTGACAGCTTCACCGCAGCCTTTATCTCCTCTATTCTGAAAGGAAAAAGCGTGCAAGAAGCACATTCTCTCGCTGTCCAGACATCGGCCTTCGTATGTACGAAGAAAGGCGCGATGCCCATACTCCCGCCCGAACTAACCGCATAGTCGCGACCGACAGCAATCCACTGCATATTTCCGCGTACAGCACCAAGCGAAGCAAAGTGTTGTGTGCGGAATTTTATTTTTATTGCACTCCTTTCAGACTTTTTTGCTAATTTTGTAATTATGGACTCAAAATCCCTTGCTTCACACATAGCCGACACTGTCGGTCGGGAGCCCGACGAGGTGGAAATCCTTATCAATTCACTCGCCGACGTAATCGCCACATCGGTGCGCGACGGCGATGCCGTGGTTGTTCCCGGTTTCGGAACTTTCGAACAGAAAAAACGCCTCGAACGCATAACCATCCACCCCGCCACCGGCAAAAGAATGCTTCTCCCTCCAAAGCTTTCCATCGTGTTCAAACCCTCTGCCGTCCTTCGCCAGAAGGTCCGCTCCAATTCCAGCAACGATGAATGAAAAGATAACACTCCCCGCTCTCGTAAACTTGCTTTCCGCCAATACAGGCGACTCAAAAAAACTTAGTGAGGACTTCGTGAAAGCATTCTTCACAGCAATCTCCAATGCATTGGCTGCAGGTGATTCTGTGAAAGTGAAGAATTTCGGTGTGTTCAAATGTATTGATGTCGAGTCCCGCAAAAGCGTAAATGTGAATAATGGTGCAGAGTCTGTAATCCCCGCGCATAAGAAAGTAGTGTTCATACCAACGAAGGATCTGGCCTCTCTTGTCAATACTCCTTTCGAGATGTTCGACAGCGTGGAGATTGTGGAACCTGCGGAGGAGGATGAGCAGCCCGAATTGGCCAAACTTGCGGAAGAGGAAGCGATTGTGGCATCCGACGCAGAAGAGGAACTGACAGCCCTGACCGCAGTGGAAGACATATCTGAAGCCGAAGAGCCGGAAGAGCCAGAAATGTCGGAAGCCCTACAAGAGTCCGGTAAGTCTGATAATTCTGATAAGTCTGATAATTCTGATAAGTCTGATAAGTCTGATAAGTCTGATAAGTCCGATAAGTCCGATATGTCAGATGAAGAGGAAGATCAGCCAATTTACAATCTTCGAGACTCCGATATTCCAGAAGAGACGGAGCCCGTTAAGCGTGAGGAGGTGCAGATCCTGAATGACGGGGTGCAGCGGAAGCGTCACAGATTCCTGTTCGGTTTCCTTACAGGTGTGGCAGCTTCGATTGTGGCGATTGTAATCGCCTGGGTGGTATTTATCTATATCGTTGACAAAGACATTAATCCTGCACCTTCGTCAGCCCCTGTAGCAAAGGTGGCTGAGAAGGCACCTTCCGCGCAACATGAGGCCGCACAGCCCGAGGCAAAACCGCAAACTGAGGTCGCAGATAATAATGCCCAGGTAAAGGAGGAGGTTGCTCCTACGGCTGAAAGCGACAAGCGCGTCTATGACACCATTACCAAGACCCGCTATCTCACCACAATGGCTCAGGACCATTATGGCAATTTCAACCTCTGGCCATACATCTATATGGAAAACAAGGACTTCCTTGGCCATCCCGACCGTATTCGTCCCGGTACAAAAGTTGTGATCCCCGACCTTGCAAAGTATGGCGTAAACCCGAAAAACAAGAGTGACATTTCCAAAGCCAAGAAACTCGGAGTGGAAATCTACTCCCGTTATCAGTAATTTCGCTTGCCAGATTGTTGATACATTGAGCCATATTGCTCAAATTTTAAATAGACTACTATGAATCTCAAGAACCTGATAATCTCTGCGTTTGCATTAGCGGCCATTGCATTTTCCATGAGTGCCACTCATTATGTGGGTGGAGATATCTCCCTTCTGCCCGACTATGAGAAGTCTAAGGCTCAATATAAGGACTTTGGCGGCAAGCGCATTGCCGACCTGCTTCCCTGGCTCCACGAGCAGGGAATGAACGCCATGCGAGTTCGCCTCTTCAACGACCCTTCGAAATATACGGGCGATGATAAGAATAATGTGGTGCAGGACCTCGCTTACATCCGCCCGCTCTGCAAGCAGATTGTGGAGGATGGCTTCGACCTGATGCTCGATTTCCATTATTCCGACTATTGGGCCGACCCTGCAAAGCAGACCACCCCCGATGCCTGGAAAAATCTCGATGATGCCACACTTTGCGACAGCGTTTATGCCTTCACCCGTCACACTCTCGAGGTGCTGAAGGCCGATGGCGCCGCTCCGAAGTTTATCCAGCCCGGCAACGAGATTAGTTACGGCTTGCTCTGGGGACCGGAAGGTACTTCTGATAAGAACAAGAAAAAAGTGTACATGAACAACCCCGCCAACTGGGAACGTTTCGGCAATCTGCTGAAGGCTGCCGTGAAGGCTTGCCGGGAGGTATGTCCTGACGCACAGATTGTGATTCACACGGAGCGCGTAGCAAAACTTGACGTTCAGCGCTATTTCTACAATCAGATGGCGATACTTGGAGTGGATTACGACATAATCGGCATAAGCTATTATCCCTATTTCCATGGTGGGCTGAATGTACTTGATGCCGCCCTCGCTGACCTGTCAAAGAATTTCGACAAGCAGATCATGCTTGTGGAGACCGGATATCCTTACGCCTGGGAGGTGCCTGGCACAACTCACGACAATACCGCTGCCTGGCCATATACTCTTGCCGGTCAGGAAAAATTCGCAAAGGATGTTGTGGCCACGCTTGATAAATACCCCAAGGCCGACGGACTGTTCTGGTGGTGGATGGAATATAATGCCAAGGGCACGTCGCTCTCGGGCTGGTATAACGCTCCGCTATTCGACAGCCGCGACGGCAAAGCCACTCCGGCCCTGAAGGCAATCTGTTCTTATGCCACATCCGGAGTGGAGAGCATTGTGGTTGATTCCCAAGAGATCAGCGGCGACAATAAATGGTACGACATCAGCGGCCGCGAGGTGAAGGAGCCGCTAAATCGAGGCATTTATATCCGAAATGGTAAAAAGATAATAAGATAATCTTATGAATCTTAAAATCGAAGAAGACTTTGCACGACGGGTGCCCGGATATAGGGCGCTCGTCGTGACTTGTGATGTAAAGAATGGCACCACATCCGATGAGCAGCAAGCCGATATGAACCGTCTTGCCGATGATATCGCATCGAGATGTAAAGTGGAGGATATCAATAAGCGGTCGCCGATTGCTGCCACCCGGGCTGCATATAAGGCTTGTGGCAAGGATCCCAACCGTTATCGTCCCTCGCAGGAGCAACTGATGCGCCGCATCGTCAGGGGGCTTGGACTCTATATGGTAAGTGCGCTGGTGGATGCCGGCAATATGCTGTCGCTGATCACGGGATGCTCGGTAGGTTGTTTCGACGCCGACAAAGTGCAGGGTGATACTCTGACGTTGGGCATCGGCCGCCACGACGAACCATACGAAGGCATCGGCCGCGGTCCGCTGAACATTGAGGGCTTGCCAGTGTTCAGAGATGGGGTAGGGGGCATCGGAACCCCGACATCCGACAATGAGCGCACAAAGATAGAGGAATCGACCAGACATCTCCTGATGACCATCCATCTCTTTGACCCTACCCTCGACGCTGAGGCAGTAGAAGCCACCGCCCGCGACATCTTCACAAAGCACTGCGCCGCCACCAACATCCACACCACCCTCCACAGGATTGATGATTGATGATTGATCGGATTGATGATTCTTTCTGATAATTGATAGTCGCGGAGCGACTACCCTGCTTATTAGACCCATCCCACAAAAAATGTTAACGCAGGGGCGACGATTTTTCGAGAAATTTTTGCAAGTTGAAGAGGGAGCATAGCGTGCTATGTGGCCGATGAGGCTTGGCGAAAATTACCGAAAAGATGCCGCACTAGAAGTAACTTTATTCCAGACTGTCCTAATGAAGGGGGTATGGCGATAATTCTCCATCCATGAGAATGTCCGCTCCACCACCCATCTGCCATGAATGGGAATGAAATGAGGAGTGCCGAAATTAGATTTGACACATTCCAGCACCGGCATGTCTGTGCTCTCAAACGTGGGTCTTAAGAAAGCATATCCGAGATCAGCCTTTATCAGATGTATATTCCTATGGTTGGCAATAAGTTGCGCCATCAAAGGAATCGCTCCCTTTGAATCATGGACGTTTGCCGTAGTGACCGACACCCCAATCACATAGCCGTTGGAGTCACCGGCTACATGACGTTTTATTCCCTTTTATTACTGTCCGCTAAACTATAAAAAGTCGAGTCCAACTTCTTGAATGGAAGAAGTTGGGCTTACTTTTTATATGAGACAAGCCCCCTCAGCAGTTTTCAGTATCGTCAGGCGGCGATTCAGATTCTTCAGCGAGCATTATTTTCAGGTCTGCATCGGGCTGGTTGAGGAACTTTTCGAGATTCAGGTAATACATCAGAACGATTCTAACGATTGTAGCCAGTCCCGAGAAGCTCCAACGCCTTTGTAGGGTGCTTTGTAATACCGAGAGCAACAGATTTGCTATTAGTGTTACCCATATCTGGATTTTTATGGCGTTGGCACTTTCGCCGTAGAAGTATCTCAGAGGGAAGTTTTGCTTTATCTGCTTGAAAAGCGACTCAATCTGCCACCGTCGGCGGTATATTGCCACGATTGTCTCCAGAGGCATGTCGAAGTCATTGGTCAGAAGCGATATAAGCTTAGGCTTCTTGCCCTTCTTAATATCAACGTATGTTATTATCCTGGCAATGTGGTTGATGCCGTCTTTACGGAACACCACCACCTGCTCTCGGTACTCCATCAGGCCCTGGGGATTCTGATACATGCAGTCCACAAGAACCTCGTAACTGAGGTTTTTCTTCATCT
>CAJLTZ010000076.1 GCA_905209725.1 uncultured Muribaculaceae bacterium | reverse complement strand
TCCTCGAAAATACGCCGCCCCTGCGTTAACATTTTTTGTGGGATGGGGTCTAAAATTCAACATTCAAAATTAATCCCAAATTCTGCAAAAATTCAAAATTCAAAATTATTTAAAGGTGTCCGGGAGGTCGTTTTCGTAGAGGACGGTGTCACCGCTCTTCAAGATGCCGGCGAGGATTTTCTGCGCCTCGTTGAAGCTGGCGGCGATGTAAAGGTGGTCGGTGTTGAAATCTGTGGCGCGGATGCCGCCTGCTATTGCATCACGATTATACTCACCTACCACAATGGCTATATCCAGATTCTCGCCGATATAACGGCCGAATTCTCGGTTCAATTCCTCCTGCTGGCTACCGAGTTCGATCATGCCCGGAGTAACAATGACGCGCTGCCCATCCTTGAAATGGGCAAGTACGTCGACCGCCATCTTCGAGCCGGCGGGATTGGAGTTGAAAGCGTCGTCGATGATGGTTACGCCGCCGGGGGTCTGCTTGATGCTGAGACGGTGTTCCACGGGCTGGATGGTGGCCACGGCGTAGCGAATCTTCTCAGGGGAAACGCCAAGGCGCAGGGCCGTGACAATCGCAGCCAGCAGGTCGGATACATTGCATTCTCCCAAGAGGCGAGTCTCTATATCGAAACTCAAGCCATCAGGACCGGTAACCGTGAAAGCGGTGCCCAGCGGAGTGTATTTCACATTTACCGCCTTATACTGGCATCCGTCGGGATTCGAGATTCCATATCGCAGGATTTCTGCATTCTCCACCTTTCGGGCTGCGCACTGGTCGAAGTCGTTATTGACCACCGCAAGACCCTCGGAGGGGAGTGCATCGGCAAGTTCAAATTTTGTGGCGCATACATTCTCAATTGTCTTGAACGACTCGAGGTGCATCGGTCCCACAGCGGTGATGATGCCAATCTTGGGGTGCACGATATCGCATATCTCCTTGATGTCGCCCTTCTGCTTGGCACCCATCTCGCATACGAAAATCTGATTGTAAGGCTTGAGATATTCGCGCACAGTCCTCACCACCCCCATTGGGGTATTGAAAGAACCGGGAGTCATAAGCACGTCATAGTCTTCACTGAGGATATGCGTGAGATAATGCTTTGTGCTTGTCTTGCCATAACTGCCTGTGATACCGATCACCGTAAGGTCGGGCATCGAGCGCAGGATGCGTTTGGCATCATTGATGTAGCGCTGCTGAATCATTTTCTCCACCGGCACGAGGATGAAATGCGCAAGAAGCATCACCGCCCAGGAGAATATTGTGAGCAGAAGCAGGGTGCCGATGGTGATCGTGGCGCCTGGATATCCGCCATATTCCACAGCTGTATTTGACGTGCAGATGGCTGCGACCGTCTCGGCAGCCACTGCAAGGACTGCGGTGAGACTGTACAGTCGCCACACGCGGCGTGTAAACACCAGAGGCTTCTTATACTTGCGCCGCAGAATGAGGGCAATTTTGGCGAGGCATACAAGAGCCACTGCCATCGCTGCCAACTTATAATTGAGAAGGACTGCGAACATCAGGAAGAGACATGCCACGTCGACCAGACGCCATGCGCTTCCCATGTTCGGCTTCAGCCATTTCCAGAACCTGTCGGCCCTATAACTATTCTGCTGGAACATCTGGATATCGTACTTGAAATTCAGCACCATATAGACGCCGCAGATCACATAGATTACTAAAAGATATATACTCATCTTCTATCTGAGTTTTAGGTTTCTATAATATTAAATATGCCTTATCCTGCACTTTATCTCAATTTTTACGACCATCTTCAGCGAGTTCATCCTGGAAGAAATTCCGCATCACAGCGCGGAAACCGCCCGGATTGTCGAGGAAGCTGTAGTGGCCGCAATCGGGGAAGCATACGAGACCCGCATTGGGGATATGCTTTTCCATATACTTTGCATCGGAGAGAGGCGTGGCAGTGTCGTTCTCACCCCAGATCAGCAGTGTGGAAGCCTTGATAGAAGGCATCACATACTTGAGGTCGAGGTTGATGCTCTTGGTCATCACTGCCCTCATCAACGGGGAGGAATTGCGATAGTCGTCCGAACCGGCTTTGCCGCGCCAGGCGTTGATGGCCGCCTCTCCCCTTTTCTTGCCGAGAATCAAAGGGAGAATCTTCTTGGCTGCCTTGAAGGAATACACCTTTATATAATACTTGAGGCTTCGCTTCGGTTTGATGCCTGCCGCATCAACAAGCACGATCTTCGACAGAGGGCGCCTCGAGCCAAGCAACAGAGAAATCCTGCCGCCGAAAGAGTGGCCGATAAGCACAGGGTCGTGCAGGCCGAGACGGTCGATAAATTTCTCCACGAAGTCTGTATATTCCGGAACGCCCCAAACCTCCGGGGGTTCGGGAGTGAGACCATGGCCGGGGAGGTCAAGGTTGTAAACATGCATCCCGGGAGCGAGCACGGCGGCAATGCTGCGCACAGTGGTATGGTCGCAACCCCAGCCGTGCATCAGCACTACAGGGCGACCCGCCTCCGGCCCGCTCTCCTCATAATGAAGCCGCAGGCCATCGATATCTATATCTTTCTCAAATGTGGAATCCATATTAAAATTACCTGGGCGCTGAAAACCGGATTCAAACTATCCGATATAATGCGCTTAATCTGCAAAATTAATGAAAAATCCGCATATGCCTACGCCCATGAGCCCCTATTTTTACAACAATTTCCCGGCCATTCAATTAAATTTTAAAATATGAGATTTTTTTGTTACATTTGCAAGTTAAAAAGGATTGTTAGAGGGAAAGCATACAGAATCGCCGCATCAGGCAGCCGCGGGATGCAGGTTTGCAGGGAAAAGGGAAGCCGGGGAACCGGGATTGGGGTGCCATGAAGAAAAAAAAACGACACTATATATGATTACGAAATGGAATTACCAGCCGCTGACACACCAGCAGAAGGAGGAGGCCGAACAGCTTCTTCCCCGCTGCGGGGGTCTGCCGGCCATCGCCGAGTTGCTTGTGCGCCGAGGCGTGTCGAGTCCGGAGGAGGCGGATGCATTTTTCTCGCCCCAGATTTCCGACCTGCACGACCCCTTCCTGCTCAACGACATGGACAAGGCTGTGAATCGCCTCAACAAGGCGATGGGCGCCAAGGAGCGGATCATGGTATATGGAGATTACGATGTTGACGGCACCACTGCGGTGGCACTCGTATATAAATATCTCCAGAATTATTATTCGAACATCGAATATTACATCCCCACCCGCGACGATGAGGGATATGGCATCTCACTCAAAAGCATCGACTATGCCGCCGAGAATGACGTGAAGCTCATCATCGTGCTCGACTGCGGCATCAAGGCCATCGAAGAGATCGAATACGCCAAGCGTAAGGGAATCGACTTCATCATCTGCGACCATCACATGCCCGACGAGGTGCTTCCCCCGGCTGTGGCCATCCTGAATCCGAAGATGCTCGGATCCACCTACCCCTGCCCATACCTGAGCGGCTGCGGAGTTGGATTCAAGTTCATGCAGGCATTCGCCATAAGCAACGGACTGAGCAATCACAACGAACTGGAATCGATGCTCGACCTTGTGGCAGTGTCAATAGCCAGCGACATCGTGCCCATCGTGGGGGAAAACCGCATCATGGCCTATCACGGCCTCCGACGCCTCAACTCCAATCCCAATCTCGGGCTGAGAAGCATCATCCGCCTCTGCAAACTCACCAACAAGGACATCACCATCAGCGAAGTGATATTCAAGATAGGGCCGCGCATCAATGCGTCAGGCAGGATGCAGAGCGGTATGGAGGCCGTAGACCTGCTCGTGTGCCGCGACCTTCACGAGGCTTTCGAAAAGGGAAAGGATATCGACCAATACAACAGGGACCGCAAGGAACTCGACAAGAAGATCACCGAGGAGGCCAACGCCCAGATTGAAAAGAATGTGGAGATTGTGAACGGCAAGCGTACCATCGTGATATACAATAAAAACTGGCACAAGGGAATTATCGGCATCGTGGCCTCGCGCCTCACGGAACTTTACTATAAGCCCGCCGTGGTGCTTACCTATTCCAACGGCATGGCCACCGGTTCGTCGCGCTCTGTGCAGGGTTTCGACATTTACGCAGCCGTCAACTCCACTCGCGACTTGCTGGAAAACTTCGGAGGGCATCCCTACGCCGTAGGCCTCACCCTCCGCGAGGAGAACATTCCCGAATTCAGCCGCCGTTTCGAAGAGTATGTGGCAAAGCACATTCTGCCCAACCAGCTTGAGCCTCATCTCGACATTGACGCCGACATCGAATTTGCCGACATCACTCCGGAACTCATCCAGTATCTCAAGAAGTTCAATCCTTACGGGCCGGGCAACCAGAAGCCGGTGTTCCGCACGCGGAATGTATTCGACTTCGGCACAAGCAAGCTCGTGGGCAAGAATCTGGAGCACATCAAGCTGGAGTTGGAGGACAATAGCACGAGCCATGTGATCAATGCAATCGCCTTCAACATGTCGCAATATTTCGAGCACATCCATGCCCACAAGCCTATCGACATCTGCTACACCGTGGAGCAAAGCAAGCGGGCCGGCGGCCATGAGACCGTGCAACTGATGATACGCGACATCCGACCCTCGAATGCTTCAAACTCTTAAGAAATACTGGGGCTACGACAGTTTCCGGCCGCTGCAGGAGGATATAATCCGCTCTGTTCTGGCCGGGAATGACACATTGGGACTCATGCCTACGGGTGGCGGCAAGTCTATCACATTCCAGGTGCCGGGCATGATGTTGCCCGGCATCACGATTGTGGTGACGCCGCTGATCTCGCTGATGAAAGACCAGGTGGACAATCTTCGGAAACGTCGCATCAAGGCGGTGTTCTTCCATTCTGGCATGAAGATGCGAGAGGTGAACATCGCCCGCGAGAAGATGCTCAATGGAGGAGCCAAATTCGTATACATTTCCCCCGAACGACTCCGCAACGAGCGATTCATCGGCGAACTGCGCCAGCTCGACGTGAGTCTCATCGTGGTCGACGAGGCCCATTGCATCTCGCAGTGGGGGTATGATTTCCGTCCGGCCTACCTCAACATCCGGTCGCTGCGCAAACTTCTGCCGGGAGTGCCGGTGCTGGCGCTTACGGCCACAGCCACTCCCTCCGTGGCTCAGGATATCTGCCGCCAACTCGAGATGAACGACCCTGCGATTTTCCGCACCAGTTTCTCCCGCAGCAACATCAGCTATATCGTGCGCCATGCCGACACGAAAATATATGAGGTGTTCCATATCCTGAGCCGCACCCGGGGCAGTTCGATCGTATATGTGAGAAGCCGGCGGCGCACGCACGAGATTGCCGAATACCTGGAGTCGTGCGGCATCTCGGCCACATATTATCATGCCGGCCTCGAATTTGAAGTGAAGGAGGAGCGTCAGAATGCATGGCAAAGCGGCGCCACACGGGTGATGGTAGCCACGAACGCATTTGGCATGGGCATCGACAAACCGGATGTGCGCGTGGTGGTGCATTACGACATCCCCCCTTCTCTCGAGGAATATTACCAGGAGGCCGGTCGAGCAGGGCGCGACGGCCTGCCCTCCTATGCCGTGCTGCTCGTCAGGCAGTCGGACCAGGGGGTGCTACGCCGGCGTGTGTCGGAAGCATTTCCTTCGCGCGAGAAAATACTCGAGGTTTATGAACACGCCTGCAATTTCATCAACCTTGCTGTAGGCTCCGGTTACGACACTCTTCATGAGTTTGACTTCGAAAAATTCTGCGATGTGTTCGGCCATCAGCAACGCCAGTGTCTCTCGGCACTTCATCTATTAGGACAGGCAGGCTATCTCGAATTCATGGAGGAAACCGACCGGAAGAGCCGCGTGATTGTGACCGCCACCCGCGATGAACTGTACAGCCTTCACGGGATTAGTCCCAATGCCGAACGCGTGCTTGAGCTCCTGCTCCGCAATTATACAGGGCTCTTCACTGATTATGTGTATATAAGCGAGGGAAGTCTTGCACACTCCTCAGGGAAGAGCGAGAAAGAGATTTACGACGGTCTTCTCGAGCTGTCGCGGGCAAAAGTGATATCATTCGTGCCACGCAGCAGGTCGTCGCTCATGTATGTGCCCACCTCGCGCGAGGAGCCACGTTATGTGGAGATAGGCCGCAAGATATATGAGGAGCGCAAGAAGATTATGGAGGCACGCACTGAAGCAATGATTTACTACGCATTCGATAAAAAGGCATGCCGGGAAAATATAATGCTTGCCTATTTCGGAGAAAAAGCGGAGACTCGCTGCGGGCGTTGCGACACATGTCGCGAAAGACGCAAACAGCGTCAGGACGACCCTGAATATGTGATGGCTCGTGTGCTCGAGTTTCTCAAAAGCCACGGATCCTCCGACGTCAGGATTCTGGAGAAGAATGTACCTGCCGCGCCGAAAGTGCTCTCTGAAACCCTCTCCTTTCTCTGCAACGAAGGGCACATCTCTCTTAATAACGGAATATATTCGATTGATGATTGATGATAGGACTGGCCGACTGCAACAATTTCTTCGTGAGCTGCGAGCGCAGCATCGACCCTTCGCTCGAGGGGAAAGCCGTCGTGGTGCTTAGCAATAACGACGGCTGTGTGGTGGCACGCAGCAATGAGTCGAAACGTCTCGGCGTGCGCATGGGTCAACCAGCGTTCGAGATTCGCGACATGCTTGCCAGTGGGCAGGTAATCGCACTTTCCGGCAATCACATCCTTTATCGCGAGATAAGCCTGCGTATCCACGAGATTCTTCGCCGCTATGCCCCGCGCACCCTCGACTATAGTGTTGACGAGTCGTTTCTCCTGATGGATGGTATCCCAGAGGAGGTGCTGCCTGTCATCGGCGAGGAGATCCGCCGCGCGTGCATGGAGGAATGCCACATACCGGTGACAATTGGCTTCGCCGCGACCAAGACTCTTGCCAAAATCGCCACTGAGACAGGCAAAAAAGCTGGACAGAGCGTGCGCGTGCTCCGCGATCCCGACCAGATAACAGCAATCCTTCAGCAGATGCCTATAGGCGACCTTTGGGGAATTGGCCGTCGTCTAAGCAAAAGACTTTACAGCTGTGGTATCTATACTGTAGGCGACTTCGCTTCTCGGCCGCGCGCATGGGTGCGCGGGAAGTTGGGCGTCAATGGCGAAAGGTCGTGGATGGAGCTGCACGGGGAATCCTGCATCGAACTCAGCCATGTCGATGCTGTGCTTCAGGAATCAATCAGCGAGACCCGCACCTTCCCCGAAGATGTCTACGACCTCGAACTTCTCCGCGCCCGAATAGCCATCTACAGCGCACATGTGTCGAAACGTCTGCGCATCATGGGAGGAGAGGCCCGGGAAATCGGAGTGTTCCTTACCACCAACCGCTTCCATACAGAGCAAGGAACCTACAATCCCTACCTCACCATGCACTTTGACCCGCCGGCGAGCGACGCGGCGATTATTTCCAATGCCGCCGAGATGCTTCTCGAAAAAATCTATCGTCCTGAATTTGGTTATAAAAGAGGAGGTGTGGTGCTTAACGGAATCATACGGGCCGGCGTGGCGTCACCTTCGCTTTTCGACGAATCGGGGATATCGATCGAAGACCGTCGACGCTCAAAACATCTGATGGGGGTGATTGACTCACTGAATGCCGGCACAAGCCGACATATTATGCGTCTCGCCACAGAGATAACACCGGGAATCATCGGCCATAACGACGGCTATTCCTCCTCCTTTGGTCCCCCTCCCGACCTCGGCAGCAAGAAAAAGCGCCCGAAAGGTTGAATAATCAAAAACTTTTTATTAATTTCGGAAATTGTTATATGGAGAAGGCAACAACGACACTTCGCACTCCCCAAATAATTTTTCAGGAAAAAAACCACTATATCAAAATGAAAAAAATAAAGATAGCCACAGCAGCCGTGATGCTTGCCGGCGCGTCGCTTACCTTCACCTCTTGCATCGGATCGTTCGGACTGACCAACAAGGTGTTGAGCTGGAACAAGTCGATAGGCAGCAAATTCGTCAACGAACTTGTGTTTTTCGCCTTCTGGATTCTTCCGGTATATGAGGTGACAGCCTTGGCCGACATCCTTGTAGTGAACTCAATCGAATTCTGGAGCGGCAACAATCCACTCACAGCCAGCACCAAGGCCGTAGACACCGAGCAGGGCCGCTATCTCATCGACTGCGACGGCAAAGGATATACCATCACCTTCGAGCCTACCGGTCAGAAGACACGCCTCAACTTTATCGAAGAGACACAGACCTGGGCATTCGAGAATGCAGAAGGAGAAAACGTTCCCTTCATGACATTCATCGATGACTCACATGTGAAGATGATCGGCGCCGACGGCGAGATGCGCATGGTGGAACTCTCACAGCGCGGACTGATGGCTTATCAGGCCGAATGCTCGCAGGCAATGATGGCTCAGAGATAATACGCTGATTTGCACTCCTCTGCAATGATGACAAGAAGATTGACATAAAAAAATCGCATTTGTAATTATCCTTTTTGGCCTAAAAATTGTTAAGTTAATATAACTGTGACAGTCATACGCCCATGTCCGGACGGATTGCACAGCGGAAAAGAAAATTCAAACTCTATAAAAACCATAAAAAATGAAACCTCTACACGTAATTCTTTCAGTGATTGGTGGTGCCGTAGCAGGCGCAGCAGTAGGACTTCTTCTCGCCCCCGAAAAGGGAGAGGACACCCGCAAGAAAATCATCGATGTTCTTAAAGAGAAAGGCATTTGCCTGAAGAAGAACAAGATGGAGGAACTTGTTGACGAGATTGAGGACCAGATTGAGAAGCATATCTAAAAAGGAAACGCAACATGAAAGCCCTTACATTAATATCCGCCTTTGTGGGCGGCGCAATCGTGGGATGCGGAGCCGCTCTTCTCTTTGCTCCTGCCAAGGGAGAGGAAGTGCGCGGCAAAATAGCAGCCATCCTGCGCAAGCATGGCTATAAACTCTCTGACGACGAAGTTGACGCCCTCGTGGCCGAACTCGCCGGCGCAGAACAGTAATATCTGAACTTATCATAAAGAATGTGGGCTTTGCAGGCACTTACATTGCCTCCAAGTCCACATTCTTCTATTATCTTACCGGAGTGCTCCCCGGCATATCCCAAAATTTATGACTATGAAACTGAAATTCGTTGACGATATCCGCGACCTGATCAAAGAATCGCGGAATTGGCTTGAACTTGAGATTGAATACGCAAAACTCACCTTTGCCGAGAAGCTCACCATGTTGCTTTCCACGCTGATAATAGGATTCATATGCCTGTTGCTCGGACTGGTGGTACTCGTAATGCTTGCCTTCGTGATTGCCGAGCTCTTTAAGATGATAATGTGTCCGGCCCTCGCCTATCTCGCATCGGCCGGCTGCGGATTGCTTCTTCTATTGCTTCTTTACTTTTTCCGGCGTCCCATCCTGCTTAATCCTATCGCCAAGATGCTCACCCGCATCTTCTTCGACAAAAAGCATTAAACTAACGGACAGCACATTATCCATTATCATTTAAATTCTGAAAAGATGAAAAAGAAATCATCCAAACCGGATGCCGCTGAGACTGCCCTTGAGAAGGCTGAGGCATTCGCGGGATACACCATAGAAGAGATCCGCTATCAACGCGCATTGATGGCGCTCCGCAAGGAATTCAGCAAAGAGAAGGTAAACCAGTCGCTTCGCAAATTGCGCAATCCATTTGCAAGCAAAGAAAAAGAGGGAGACAACAGCACTCTCTCGAAAGTGGCCACAGTTGGCACTATGGCCGGCAAACTCATGTCGCACCTTCCGCTCATCGACGCCGTGCTGGCCGGGATCTCAATTGTGGGCACAGGCAAGAAAATCTTTAAGATAATTGGAAGCTTAAGAAAAAAATAACAGTATCCACAAGCGATAAGTATGACCCGCAAATTAGTTAATGCATATTTTGAGTGTATT
Source organism: uncultured Muribaculaceae bacterium (assembly GCA_905209725.1). Lineage (GTDB taxonomy): Bacteria > Bacteroidota > Bacteroidia > Bacteroidales > Muribaculaceae > Lepagella. The sequence goes on along the minus strand of CAJLTZ010000076.1, from coordinate 2,367 downwards.
TTCGAGTGATTTGTGTGAGTCCGAGAAGGAGCGATGCGGGCATCGTGACTGAGCGGAGTCGCACAAAGCGCCGAAAAGACGCCAAAAGATGCGTTGACTAATCAATACATTAAATAATTTCGGCGTCATACTTAACCCACAGAAATAACGATATCGGAGTTGTCATTGACTCTTCCGCTCGTCCTCGAGAGGCTGTGCCGCAAGGCATGGCCTTATTGTTGCTCCGACGGGTATCAGCCAGTTTCATTTTTGGCAGTTTCGCCGATATTTCGTAATTTTGGAGTCGCATAAATGTTCGCACCATGAATGATTACTATTCCGTAAGAATTGACTGCACTCCCTGCAATCAGGATATCACCGACCTCGCCGCTGCATTTCTTGCCGACGCCGGTTTTGAATCGTTTGAGCCTGACGACCGAGGCCTCACCGCATATATAAAGGCTGACTCCTATAATAATATAGAAGCCGACGGTAAAGCCGAAAATGACAGCGATAGCCGGATTGACAAAATTGTCAAAGACACTCTTGCAGATTTCCCGATACCCGTGGATTTCCGGATTGAGAGCACAATTGTGAAGGGACAGGACTGGAATGAGGAATGGGAAAAACATTACTTCAAACCAATCCTGATCGGCAACGAATGCGTGATCCATTCATCTTTCCATAAGGATGTGCCTAATGCCAGATATGACATTCTCATCGACCCTAAGATGGCATTCGGAACCGGCCACCATGACACCACATCGCAGATGGTGAGCCATATCCTCGCATCTGACATGAAGGGTAAAAGTGTGATTGATATGGGCACCGGCACCGGCATCCTTGCCATTCTTGCCAAGATGAGAGGCGCAGCCGACACCTTCGGAATCGAGATCGACAAACCCGCCTACGACAACGCAGTGGAAAATGCACGCCTCAACAATGTGGATATCAACCTCATCCATGGAGACGCATCGGCACTTGAGAATATTGCGCCTACCGACTATCTCTTCGCCAACATCAACCGGAACATAATCCTCAACGACATCGCTTCTTATGCTTCGCGCCTCAAGAAAGGAGGCACAATGCTGCTGAGCGGATTCTATGAGGAGGATGTGCCGATGATTGAGGAAGCAGCCGCCGGATATGGCCTCAAGGAGACCGGTCGTCTGGTGAGCAACCGCTGGACTGCACTCAGACTCTTGAGGATTGAGGATTGAGGATTGGGTCGGACCTATCGATCGGACTTATCCGACTTATCTGACAGGTCCGACTTTAGGGCTGGGGGGGGTTACTGATTTTGGGGCGAATTATTGTATGTTTAACTTTTTTTAGCGTATTTTTTCTGATTTTTTTTGGAATTTGACATAATTGGATATATCTTTGCACAATAATAAACAGAAACTCTTATCGACATCATTATAAACACCTGACACACAAATTAAAAATCCGCTGCCTATCGAAAAATTTTACTTAATCAACAACAGATTCAGAATGGCAAACTACACTACTCTGACCGACGAGCAATTGGTCAGGGCATATGCGGAGGGGGAAAACGAGGCATTCGATGTGCTCCTCCGTCGTCACCAAGACAGAATTTTCAATTATATCCTTCGAATCATCAAGAACGAGGATATAGCCAACGATATCTTTCAGGATACGTTTGTGAAGGCCATCCAGACGATTCGTCAAGGACGTTATACGGAGAATGGTAAATTCCCCGCGTGGATTTCCAGGATTGCGCATAATCTGATAATCGATTACTACCGTCAGGAAAAATCGGAAAACCATCAGAGTGCCGACCTCAACGAAATCGATGTGCTCAATCGCAAGGAGCTTTGCGAAGATACCATCGAAGATGTGATGGTGCACAATCAGATTCGCAACGATGTGAAATATCTCATCGAGGAACTCCCCGAACTCCAGCGCGAAGTGCTGAAAATGAGATACTATCAAAACCTCAGTTTCAAGGAGATAGCAGAAGCCACTGGCGTGAGCATCAACACAGCCCTCGGCCGCATGAGATATGCTATACTTAATCTTCGCCGCATCGCCAACGAGAAAGATATCATCCTCACGATATAATCCTTCGGGTATTCGCTTGCAAATTTGCCCCGAACAAGATTCATATTGTGCATATCTAAGACCCCATCCCACAAAAAATGTTAACGCAGGGGTCGCAGCTGCACCTCATATTCGCCTGCAAGACCGAATATGAGGTGCAGTTGCGAGACAGGCGTAATTTCAGTCACGATGCACGCATCGCTCCCTCTTCAACTTGCTGGGCTGCATCAAAAATCGGTCGCCCCTGCCGAGGGCACTGAAAAAGTCCTTGCTGGCCGAAATCCTAAAATCAATCTGCACATACCAGGCAAAACGCTTGCGTAT
>CAJLTZ010000075.1 GCA_905209725.1 uncultured Muribaculaceae bacterium | reverse complement strand
TATGAGGCACATCTGCGACCCCTGCATTAACATTTTTTGTGGGATGGGGTCTTAACTAAAACTGCATTGGCGACGTCCTCGTCGGCCATAGCGACGGCGCGACAATGAATTTTAACGCCTAATTATTTGGTTTTTCGCAATGTTTTAAGTAAATTTGATGATAATAAAAACACTGCTTATGAAAAAATGCCTACTCTTTATGGCCGCCGGCATGCTGGCCTCGTTCCTCTACGCCGGAGATATCAACCTCTACAGCGGGAGTACCCTCCTGCAGCCTGGCACCCATATCTTTAACGACATGGATGTCGAGGGCGGAAACGGCTTCTATAACGTTACCATCGACCCCAAACTCAGCATCATGTCGAATGAGCGCACCTTCGATGTGCAGGTCACTGCCATATGCACCAGCGGACAGAAGATTCAGATGTGCGCCGGTGGTCAGTGTGTAAAAGACACCAAAGTGGAGAAGTCTGGTCTTATCCTCAAGCCGGACACTCCGCTCGACCTCCAGTTTGAATATATGGACTTCTTCGAATCGGAAGCCGACATACCGAAGAATATCACCACCGAACTCACCGTGGAGGAACTTGGTGTAGAATCTTCGAAAAAAGCTTACACCATCGTGATGAACGGGGAGTTAGGCTCGGTGGATGTCATTGCTCGCGATCCAGAGATCTACCTCAGCAACGGCATGCTGCACTACAATCTCTCCGGCACGTCAACACTGAATCTCTATGATGCAAACGGACGCATCGTAAAGACTGCCACCATTGAGGGAAGCGGTTCTTTGATTCTCACCGACTTTCCCAAAGGCATGTATATCTACGCTGTGACAGGAAGTTCACGCTCCTCAGGCAAAGTGATACTCTAAAACCTCGTTATTGGCCGGCGAGGAATGAAATAAAAGCGTCGACCGAATCTTCGGTCGACGCTTTTTTAGTCCGTGCTTGCAGTGAATATCATCTGACAAACACTTTCATCATCTTGCCATCGGCTTTCACCACATAGATGCCGGCGGGAAGACCCGTAGCGCCGCCGTCGGCTACCTTGATACCGGCCATATTGTAGATAGCCACATTGGAGGCATTCGTCACTTCAATGCTTCCTTCACCTACCTTTACATCAATGAACTCATGATTGGAGATATCCTCTATACCCGATTTTGTGAATTCCTCCTGACCTGCGGCGATTATCTCGCCCGTCTTATCGGTAAGCATCGTGATTACATGGAACTTATCGCTCTTTACGGCCGAGAGGTCAAGATTTACAGTGTTGTGGTAGGTCTCACCCTGCTTCACAGTGGCGGGATATACATTCTCTCCGGGATATGAGGAAAGATATCTTGCCACATCATCATAAATCGTGGAGACCGGGTTAGCCTTGTTTTCCCAACCGCCCATTGCGCCGTTGCCGCCGCCGGAATATGCGTTCGCCTGATCATAAGGACCCATTCCATCCTCTATCACAGCGGCTGAGAGAGAGAAGGTATCGTTGATATCAGCCACGAAACTGGCGTATGTATGAAGCGTAGCCGTCTTTTTATCCTCGGATACGGTGCATCCCTCCGACCATACCTTGGCATATGTCTTGCCGTTGATCAGCTGCTTCGCCACTCCGTTAAGAAGCGGAAGCACTCCCTCTGCCAACGGCGGGCAGTCAATCTTGCGGTTGAGCACCGCTCCGGGCAGTCCGCTGAAGAACATGGGAAGCATTGTCTGATAGCTCTCCACTGCCATTACATCATCGTTGTGAATGGCTATCCTGTAAACCTTATTGTTGAAGTTCTGCTTCAGATAGTCCATCATCACGAAGCCTGCCGGACACCATTGGCACCAGGTGCCTGTAACCTCCTCCATCACAAGCGCGCGGTCATAGAAATTCGATGACACCACTGTCTGACCCTGTGCGTATGCATCCTTGTAAAGGTTTTCGACGCCGTTGATTTCCGGCACAGAGACAAGAATCTGTTTGGCGCCTTCGGTCTTTGTGGGCTGAGTGGTAAGCACAGTGTCGACGGAAGCATTATTGGGAAGACCTTTGCGAAGCTTGATAGGAATAATCTCCTCATCCTCGCCGGTGACATTGAGTTTCACCTTGAATTCATTTACGGGTGATGCGCCGCGGTTGCGCAGTCTTACGCCAATCCGCTGGCGCTTGCCGAGTTCTGTGCAGAAAGGAGCCCGCACTGTATTGGCCGTCAGAAGATTCTGCGGAAGTTTGTTGCCCTCCAGGGTCACTGAGATGCAGAATGAACCGTAAAGAGGCGCCAGATTGGTCCAGGTCTGCGGAATCTTTTCCCCATCGCCCAATGCTGTAAGCGCAGTATTTGCCTCTACGGGAAGATCGTCGACGGTCATGTAGAATTCAGTCAACTTAGGCGCTTTGAAATAGTAGCCAACGTAGATGGGTTTGTCGTCAGTGAGTTCGATGGGATGGTCAAGTTTGCAGGCGTTGCTGGCGAAAGCCTCCGTCTTGAATCTCACATCCTGCTTATAGAAGGGCTCCGATTTGAGGTCGTAAGTAAGGAAGATAGTGCCGGAGGTGATAGGATTTCTGCGATAGAGGCTATTGATGCCCATGGTCACATTTACGGCCGTGATGCTTGCACCCTTGTAGATTTTCAGGTCAGAGGGTAAAAACTCAAAAGCCTGGTAGCAGTACATTCCCTCCTGCACCTGGCCGTTGCCTAACGCCGATATCACTTCATCGGCATAGCCGAATTCAATCGTAGTGCCATCGGCACGTGTAGCCTTTAGCGGAGATTTAGTTTTAGCGGCAGCGGGCACATTGAATTTTTTGTAGCACTCTGCATCGGCGTCTGATTGCATAGCAAGTCCTGACGGCATAGCGAACGTCCAGGAGGCGGCAATCAGCGTTGCCCCGATAGTAAGTATCGTTTTTCTCATCAGATAGGTTTTTATATCCCCGATTTTCATCGGAAAGGTTGATTATTCGGAAAGGTTGGTTATATCGCCGGCAAAAGGGTAGCGGAGCCGGTTTTTCGGCGACGGTGAATATTCTAATGCAAACGTAAATAAAATTTTTTCAATTCGCAAGTCCTAATCCGCGTCTCCCTAATTAATTGACAAATGTTGATAGCGTACCCACCCAATTCTTCGACCCCTGCGTTTGGCATTGTGGTTTAAGGAACGAGACCTTCGTGGTCGTCTGTCTGCGAATCGATGTCTTCGATGATGGAGTCGTTGACACGCTGCGATTTAACGGAGACGGGGACGTCTCCAATGCGGTTAAGCTAAGGATTGAAGCGCTTGTGCCACAAGCCAAGCGACTGCGGGGCAAGGGCGAAGCCCCAATAGCGCTCTTATGTGCACCTTGCGTGCTCGCGCCCAATCGGCGACTTCGGCACAATTTTCTTTGCGTCTTTGCGCGCGATAAATCTGTCTGGGCGCTTGCTGCCGGAGGATGTCTACACCGTGTCACTTAAATCTCGCGCAAAGCCGCAAAGAATCTCGTACGAGCGTGCAAATCGGGGCCTGCGGTCAGAAATTGGCGAAGGGCGCAAAGGATTTAAAGTGCGCTATTTCGCTTCGCGTTCCCAGACATTGACATAGGCAATCCTTAGCTAAACCGCATTGGGGACGTCACTGCTCCCAAGCACGCTCAGCGCCTTCGCTACAAAGGACTGGGCGTTTCGCCGTCCTTTTAACTCGTGAAAAGGCTTGCTGGAATTTTTGTTTCGATATTCGTGGGAATTTTGTTAATTTTGGCGCTAGAACATAGGGAATGACTGTAAGTGCCAATTTCCCTAATGGATGAACGAATATAGACAACAATGAGAATACAGAGAAATATATTGATTGCAATGGGTGTTGTTGTGGTTGCGGCTACCGGATATTCATCGTCGGCAAACAGTGCTGAGAAAATTGTGCGGCCGGATTCACAATCCTGCGGCAAAGTGAAATTCGAAGAGCATTTCAGCGACTCTACACTCCGTCTCGACTACATCATGTCGGGCAATTCCGATCTCACTCGCGTTTCACTGCGTCGCAAACTCAAGACAGCCGGTTGGGCCGGCCGCCGAACTAACCTGAATCGTGTGCCCTATATCGGCAACGGCCAGATTACACTGACCGATGTTCAGACCGGAGACACCATCTTCCGCAACGCGTTCTCGACCCTGTATCACGATGGCTAACTACCCCCGAGGCTCATGAAGCCGAACATGCATACGAGAACACATACATCGTGCCGCTTCCACTCCGCGACACGAAAGTGACAGTCACGATGCTGAATCCGCGCCATGAGACCATCGCCTCCAATAGTTTCATCTATTCCCCCTCCGACATACTGACGGCCGAAGCCGACACGCGCCACGTGCCGGAATATGAATACCTCCACCGGGGAGGGGATACATCCGAAGCGATTGACATCGTAATCATGGCCGAGGGATACACGGCCGAAGAAATGGACAAATTCATGGATGACGCGCGCACGGCCGCCGACGCAATCCTGTCGTATGAACCGTTCAAAAGCCATGCTTCCGACTTCAACTTCATCGTGGTGAAGACGCCGTCGGAGGATTCCGGTGTCAGCATCCCGAGTAAAAAGGAATGGAAAAATACTTCGTTCGGTTCGAACTTCGACACCTTCTATTCGAAACGTTACCTGACTTGCGGCAACGTGCACCGCATTCATGACACACTTGCAGGTATTCCCTACGAGCATATCATCATCCTTGCCAACTCGCCCACATACGGCGGCGGGGGTGTATTCAACGCTTTCACACTCACCACTACGGGTCATGAGAAATTCCGTCCGGTGGTGGTGCATGAGTTCGGGCACAGTTTCGGAGGGCTCGCCGATGAATACTTCTATGAGAACGATGTGTTCTCCGACTCGTATCCCCTCGATGTAGAGCCTTGGGAGCCCAACATCACGACGCTTGTAGACTTCTCGAATAAATGGAAGGAGATACTTCCGGAAGGGACTCCGATTCCGACAAAGGTAGGCAAAAAAGATGTGCCCGGAGTGTACGAAGGGGCAGCCTATGCGTTCAAAGGCATATATCGGCCCAACGACCAGTGCCGCATGCGCAACAACGACTACCCCACATTCTGCCCCGGCTGCCGCCTCGCGCTGGAGAAGCTGATTGAATTCTACACAGGAAGGGAGAAGTAATAAACAGGAAGGGAGAAGTAATAAATGAGACACCGAACTTGCGGGTCATACTTATCTAATGAAAAGTGGCCAAGAAATCACTGCCGGCTGTTTTCTTCGGCTTTCCAGGCGGTGATGTTGCGGGTCTCGGTGCTGAAGGTGACGCCGAGATTGACCAGGGGACGCGGGTCGCCGGCAAACTGGCGGCCGGAGTCTTTCTCATGAATTTGCACTAATGCCTCCTCCGGGGTGCCGTCGCGCTTCAGTTCGATTACGTAGATTACATTGCGCATCGTCAGGAGCAGGTCGATTCGTCCTGCCGATGTATGCCATTCCGGCCTTGCATCTACGCCAATCAGGATGAAGATTATGAAAAGGTTGTTCTCGTAATGCAATTCCGTGGCGTTGTTGGCGAACTCATAGGGAATCCCCGCCATGAATGTCTGCAGACGTTCCATCGCCTCGTCGACCTTTCTCATCTCCAGCAGTTTCCGCACATCGCGGACATTCGGATAGATTTCAGTGGCGTCCTTGTGGAAGTAATGGCTGGCGAGATTCTTGAAAAGGCCTTCCCTTACCTCAATATGGCCAGACCCTTGAACAGTTCATTCTTTCCCTCGAAATAGGCCTGAATCGTAGAGAGGAGAAGGCTCTTGCCAAAGCGCCGAAAAGACGCCAAAAGATGCGTTGACTAATCAATACATTAATCGGTGTCATACTTATTCCACAAAGTTAACTTATTTCTGTTGCAATTCCAAATCCCGGATAAGGTCTTGATTGATTGAGTAATCGGATTCTGGTTGCGCGCTTTATTATTCATTGCGAACCTATGAACGCGAGTTCGGGATAAGCGATCCCCCAAGAAAGTTGAATCGGCAACTTTTTCAAGCTGCCGATTCAATTTTTAAGGCTGTTCTTATCCCGAACTCGCGTCTTTAGGTTCGTGAATTATGCGCCAAAACAAGGTAAAACAAAGGTGACTAACATTTAGATGTCAGTCACCCTATTTGATTATCAGGCAATTAACTGTCTGTTATACTTCAGTATTCGTCTTCGTTGAAGTGGTTATGAGGAATTATCCGTGGCTGTAAATCAATGAGATACGTTCTATGCGTTGAAATGCTGATTCGCGTATTTTGAGTTTCGTCATGGCAAAACAAGGTTTGATTGTGTTTTTGGCGAATCAGAATGTTTATCTAGCTTCTCAAATCAGATATTGGGGCTAAATACAAGTAACACCGAAGTTGATGCATACCTCAGGGCGTTTTGAAAAGCTAAAATGTAATGATTTTTAAAGGAACAATGGTTCAATATTCTATGGTTATGTGTAGAAAATAGATAAAGACGCATAATTAAAGATTTATATGAGGTTATATGTCTGAAAACCATAGATGTAAAGGGGTGGGTACTCCCAACGTATTCCCCCTCTTGATTCATTACCGTAGGGAGGAAGGGGGTACGCAGACCGAGTGCTGTTTGAATTTTTTAAAAAAATTTTTTTCATGTGAGGCGGTCGAAAATCATTGACTTGATTTTGTCGGATGGAATCCTTGCAGTATGTTTGAAACAAACTAAGACGGCGCAGGCGGAACCCTACGCTACCAATAATAAAAGCTATATACTGTTATGTAGTGCGGAAAATGAAATTAAGCGTATCGACAGAACGCTTTGAACGAAAAGAGGACATTGTTCCTAAGCTGCTCAAGTTTGAGCAAGATTTATTAACAGTGGAGGAATTTGAGGGGAAGGTCAAGGAGGGTTATTGCTTTTGCCACTGGTTTAATAGTACCAATGAGATATTTTCGATTGCTGAGAAGACGAAAAGTAATTTTGACTGTGCTAATGTTGTTTTCGTTGATATCGATGATTACGACGTGGAGATGAAGGAGTTTGTCAGACATTTGCCGCGTCAGCCGACTGTCTACTATACAACTCCGAGCAACGGTAAGAATGGCAAATATCGGTATCGGCTTTGCTATCTGTTCAACCAAGACATTAAGGATAGCCAAACATTTTCAACCGTATATAACGGTATTGTCAACAGTTTCAGAATATCATATCCCGATTATCCCGACAAGGATAAATGTGGTAGCGTATCAGCGCAATATATGAACGGCAACGGAAGTCCTAACTGTGAGGTATATTCAACGGATTGCGTTTATACACCTAGCGATTTTGGTGTGTCATACACGTCAACCACAGCCTCGACAGATAACTTTAAAGTCAGCCCAGCACCTAAAAAGCGGAGCAATAAGGATGAGAGTAAGGAGTTCCCATTTACTGACTTGGAGTTTAAGGCCGATTTCTTTTCGATGAGTCCTAATGACCTAATAGTAAAATACTACCAGCGATATCACTTCTTTGACAGCACGGAGTTGGAATATAATGAAGAAGGCTATGCCCTTATCGGTGAGGATTACCGACAGATTTTTCGACGTTGGTATTTAGACATTTCCACAGATGATAAAGGGAGGGAACATAAAGCGACGGTGTTACGTAAAAGGCGAGATGGGGATAAACGTCGGTATTATATGTATCTGTCGGCATTGATACGAAAACAAATCATGCCTGATATTACATTTGAGCATCTGCTTTATAATCTTGTGTGCGAGCGACAATACTTTTATGACAATTCCGACCGCGTACTGACCAACCAATTCTTGATGGAGAAGGCACTTACAGTGATAAATACACCAATAGAGAAAATCTTGCTTGGTTCATATAGAAAGCGACCGAAGTATAAGGTCGATCGGGAGTTTTGCCGCAAAAACGGGATAAAGCCAGTGGCACTGAGCAATAAGGTGCGCTCTAAACTATACACGGAGAAGATTGGAGAATTATACGACTGCAATCTTAGTGTTGCCGAGAACTTAAAGAATATTCGTTCTCATGGCGTGAAAGTAGGCAAAACTAAGCTCTATCAGTTCTGTAAGGAGATGGGGTTATCGACAAATCCACACAAGAGAAAAGAATAAATTCAGAATCTACAATTTTTCCGTTTCGGATTAATAATGTAGTAGTGCTTTTTTTATTATTCCGAGGCGGAAAAGTCCAATGATTGTATCAAAGTCGTGAGTGTATCAATTTAATCTCTGTGGAGGTGTTGATACGCTCCTTTTCATGTGTCAGATTAACTTAAAAGATTACATAGCTCCAACTCTGGACTAAAGTTAAAATCGGCCTCGGATTCCCGATTCTTGATGTTTTGGGTTAATTTTGCAGTGAAATAGCAGCTCAACTTTGCGTGATAAGAAAATTCTTGCTATATTTGCACCGTTATTGACGAGGTGGCTTCGGCCATTACCAATGACAAGACATATATAGGAAGGTTTTCGCTTCCTCTGACATGTGCAAATCACCACCTTGCAAACATCAATAAGTCAGAGATTGCCGAGAATGCTTCTCACGTAGTTGCATATCCGTCTAACACGATATACAGCTTACGGTGAGTTGCTATTTCGTGTTATCTGCTTATTGAGCCTTGTGGTGAGGCTGCACATGAAGATGATTCTGAAAGTGGCTCACCTTTTTTTGTATGCCTACGAAACTCAATCATTCACCACATCCGAGAGTGCCATAGGGTGTAATAACAGTTTGCGCTTCATAATGACAAGTTCCTATTATCGACCTGAATGGACATGCGGAAAATTCAACAAAGCCAAGTGTACGGCTATTTTGTATAATCTTATTGAAGGGGTTAGTCATTTCTTTGAAGGGGATTCTGCCGTAGTGATTGGTGCTGTGTTATCCCATCATAGGAACGAGAAGTTTTCTGTTGATGAAGTCTCTATTGTAACAGGAATAGATGTGGATAGTCTTGACTATTTTTTCATAGAACTTATTCAATTGGGATTATTAACTACACACATCTTCAACGAGGTTGAGATAATCAAATATAGGCATACAATCGCACATCAGAACTACAAAGATTATGATTGCGAAAGGATCCAACCTAAAGGCGTTGAAGTAATGGAATATGGATTGAATGGAGCAGAAGAAGACTACGCCGAATCAATTGACGGCTGGGCGAATGTTGTATTTGAAATGACATACAGATGTAGCGAGAAATGTATTCATTGCTACAACATTGGTTCGACACACAATGCTGAGGATATTGACAGAAGAGGGGAACGAAACGAATTGGTTTTTGACGAATATAAATCTGCAATAGACCAATTGATAAAGCAAGGGATGTTTAAAATTTGTCTTACGGGTGGTGACCCTTTTTCTAAAGATATTATATGGGATATAATCGAATATTTGTACGAAAAAGAGGTCGCAGTTGAAATCTATACCAATGGTATATCAATCGTGAATAAGGTCGAAAAATTACTAGCATTATACCCTCGTATCGTTGGGTTGACTGTTTACAGTGCAGACGCTAGCATTCACGACAAAATAACAAGGACAAAAGGCTCTCTTGAAAAGACATTAGCAACAATGAAAAAATTGTCCGAATTTGCTGTGCCTTTACAACTAAAATGCTGTGTGTTCAAAACTAATTTCAGTACATATAAAACTGTGTACAGCTTGGCCGAACAGTTTAATGCGCTTCCTCAAATAGAAATAAACATCAAAAATTCAATTGATGGCAATAGATTTGCGAGTGAATGCCTAACGACTTACAGATAAGCAATACGAAGCCTTGTTTGAAGACTCTCATATTTACCCACATATTAAACCTAATTCACTTGACAATTTAATCGAGCGAGATGATTCAGCAAATGTATGTAAGACAGGTATAAACAGCATAACAATAACGCCTGAAGGAAATGTTATACCGTGTCCTGCATTTCATTTAATTTTGGGAAATATTCGAGAATCTTCCATTGAACGAATACGAAAGAGTGAAAACTGGGTAAGATGGAAAAGCATCACACTAAAAGACTATATCGAGTGTGGTTCACATGAATATTGCCACTTTTGTTCTATCTGCCCAGGTGAAAACTATACCGATACGGGAAGCCCTCTCGCGGCATCTGACAATAAATGCTTTATGGCTATAAAAAGATGGGAATATGCAAAGAAAATCTATCATAATGGGAATGTCTGACACCCATAATTGTCGGACTAACTTAATTTATCAATTATGAAAAAGAAATTGACCGTTTCAAAATCATCTCTTGTGTTGGCGGCAGCACATTGCAGCCACTATCCAGGAAGAAGTGTTTGCAGTGTATATGCAATGATGTAACTTTTCTAAAAAGCAGGTAGTACCATGACAACAGTGCTACCTGCCAACCAAATTCATAATGGAAAAAGAAAAGATAATTCTGACAGAAGAAAATGTGCTTGATGTTTACAAGAAACTTGTGAACAAAGAGGAGATAAGGGAAGAGGAGTTAGAAGCTGTTAAACAACGGTTTTACAAGCTCCTAAACCACCCGAAATCTCCCAAGTAGCTCCTATCGACTCTGCTATGTTAGTCCCCACGAATGAATAGACCTTCTAAACGACTAACATAGTAGAGCTTGTGTATAATATTTTGCCATTCTTCTGATACTGAAAAAAGAATAAACCATTTTGGACAGAGATTATTTTAATGAACTTCACTCCGAATACAATCAAATGTATTTTGGTGGGAAGTTGTCTATGCCGACATTTCAATGGATAACGTGTGGTTTGCCTTACGGTCGATATATTGCAAGTAGTAATCTCATACAGATTTCGGTAACGGCCAAACGATGGACAGCGGCATCTCTCAAAGACACCTTGATACATGAGATGATACACCAATATGTATATGAGTATCTTGGCGGTTGTCGGTATGTGCTGATACAGCACGGCCTTCGATTTCAGTATGTGAGGTGGCAACTGAAACGTCAATATGGTCTGCAAATTTGCAGTTAACCTATTTCCTAAAACAACAATAAACAAACTATACTTTAACCAATTAAAATCAACAAAACAATGACAAAGTATTTCAAATTGCTGATGGTGGCAATCTTCGCCACCATGTCATTCGCCCTCACGGGCTGCGGCGATGACGACGACGAACCCGATGCCCCGAACAGCTCGGCATCGTTTAACTACAACGGCGAAAAGCTGTATGTACGTGATTCAGGAACCCTTGACAACGTGCAAGTCGATGGCCAGATGCAATGCGCATTCGCACTGTATCAGACAGCTAACCCGTATAGCGGCGAAGAGTTGGACATTTATCCGAAAGTAAGCGTTACGCTTGAACTTAAACCATTTGACGTTGAAACAGCTTCAAAGGGGACAAAACTGGATGTAGTTACTTCTCGTTATACATGGATTGAAGACTACACCAAAGGTTTCTCAATAGGAACTTCTTCTGTTGAAGGCGTAGAGTATTATTTCAAACCGACGGCAGGCACAGTTACTTTCGAAGGATACGACTCAAATGACGGAACAGTCACACTTAAAATAAATCTGACTATGACGAATCCTTCTAAATCGGTGTCACTGAGCGGTACGGTAAAATGCGAATATGAGGATGATTCATACACCATATCTGAATATGGAGGAGGTGATTACCCGTACTAATAGTATGTAGCCACCGTGATTAAAGTCGCTGAGGTTAATCCTCGGCGGCTTTTTTCTTTCTGAAAACGAAGAAATTGGCTTGGGCCTTAGCCCTTGTATATCTGAATTTTAAATTTTGAAAAGTGATGAAATTGTAGTTTCTTTGTAGAAAGAAATGAAATCAGATGGGCAGAACTTATAAATACGACTTTGAAAAAGTTGAGGCGGCTTTCAATGAATGGAAGAAGACTAAGAAGGTCAGTAAGCCGAGTCTTGGAACACGAATCCAAGACTTTGAGCGCGTGATTGACTATGCAGAACAGCAGAATGTTGATGCTCTGCGTAATTTCATATTTTCTGACTTAGACAAGCCCATTATTTTCTTTGGGGCAGGTGGGGGTTATAATGCTGCTTTATATGCGGCTATGCTGTGCAATTTGAATGGTCGAGTTGGCATAGCGAAGACACCAATGTTAGTCAATCAAATGTCGGCTGACCTTATGAGTAAGTGCAAATTTATGGCAATCAGTGCTTCGGGCAAAACAGTAGATTTACTTTCTACCTCAAAGCGATTGTTATCCATCATCAATCCCGAAAATTTTGCGGCTCTTACGCTTCAAGAGGTAGATGATAGGAAGAATAAGTTGTGCAGAATGTTGAAAGAGGAATATCCACAAGCAACGGTACTTGGCTATGACGGCAAAGTAGAGTCAAAAGACCCCAAGAAACCTTATAATGCCCTTTTCTCTCATGACGAGTTTGTCGGAACAAAGAAACACGTGGCATTTTCTGTACTTCTATACCGTTGTTTTTACGATACCTCCGAGATAGCCGCGAAACTTATAAATGAGGATGAAGAACCTTATACCGCCGACCTTCAAGGTCGTAGGTTGGAAGAGATAAGGTATTGGAACTTACTGCATGGTGGATTGGGAGAAGTGGCTGCTAATGATTTGGAGGTGAGATTGTCGGAAGGGTCGCTTGCTTTTCCAATGATGACCGACTTTAACCTGAATAATTCATAGACCCGCAAAAAAAGAACGCCCCTCTTGCATATCT
>CAJLTZ010000074.1 GCA_905209725.1 uncultured Muribaculaceae bacterium | reverse complement strand
TGAGGCACATCTGCGACCCCTGCGTTAACATTTTTTGTGGGATGGGGTCTTAGTTAGAATTCCTTGGAATAGACTCCGTTCACTTTTACGCGCACGTTTTTGAAGGTCACTGTTTGGTTGGGCTTGAGTGGTGTCTCGTTGTCGCTGGAGCGCAGGATGGCGCGAATCAGCAGTCCGTCGAGTTTGCGCACCTCCCCCTTGAGGGTGATCGTGAGGTCCTGGTCTTTTGTATTGGCTGCGAGCACGGTGCTTTCCACGCTCGTGGCCTCAATCACCTGGCCGTCGACGGTAAGGGGATAAGAGTCGAGTTGTGCGCTCACGGGCGCATCGTTGTCGGCTTTGGCGGTGATCACCATCTGGTCGATTACAAGACCCTCGAGGTCATCGTCGTACCAACCGTCCACCGTGTCCTGATACACCACAATCGAACCCTCCTTAAGGCCGAGAGGAGCGAGGAGCTCATAGTGGCCATCAACGGCGGGAAGATTGCGGCCGATGGGGAAGTCTACAGCCACCTGCCTGGGGATGCAGGGGTCGAGGAGGTCGATGTCGATATAGTCGGGAAGTGTGGACTGTTCCTTATATGCCTCAGGCACGGAAAGGAGGTTAGACAGGGATGTAAACTGGAGGAATTCCAGGTTCTCCTTGAAATCGGGCAGGATTGTGGCCTTCTTTTCGTCGGGTGCGAGCAGGAAATTATAGGGGCCATCCACGCCCTTGTTATATTTCATGCGGATGCGGCCATTGTTGTTGGGTTCGAAGGTCATATCGGGAATCCTGGAATTTTCGCGATGAGTCTTGAGGCGGAATCCGGTCTCGCAAAAGAGACGGTCGGCGCCCACGGGGTTGTTGAGGCCGATAAAGAGTTGCGGGTTGGCAATCTTGATGTCGGTGCCTTCCCCTTTGAGGAAATCAGGGAGGCCGGAGATATGCACGGGTGCGATATCGATGCCTTCGATATGATAGTCAATCTCACCGGTGAGCACCACAACGTCGATATCCGAGAGGGTGTAGTCGATGCGGATTGCGAGGTTGGAGGGATGCGAGCCCACCTCCGCGAGGTCAAAGCTCAGGTCGCCGGAATCGAGACCAAGTTTGCCGGTGAAGGCAAGGGTGTGCTTGTTTTTGTCGTAATCGAGGTCGGTGGCTGTGAGGTCAATTTTGTCTACCGACATGGTGATTTTCAAGTTGCTGCCTGTGGACTTATATTCCGGGATGGTGAGGACACCTGTTGTGGGGTCGTATTTACCACCCTGTGCGGAGATCTTCGTAACCTCCATTTTTTCGGGCAGCTGGAATCGGAGGTTATGGAATGTGGCGAATTTCATCTGCATACCGGTGAGCGAGGCCTCGATGGTCAGCGTGGTGTTGGTGGTGCGGATGGCCTCCATGCCGAGCACTGCGTCGTCGACATCAGTGGTAAAGCAATGGAATTCAGTGGATGTGGATGGAATCGGGAGTTTGACGATGGGAGCGCGACGGCGGCTGCTTGCAGGGGCTTCGATTGCACTCTGCGTGGACTCGATGTGGGGAGCGTCGATATGGATTGTTTAGATTCTTACGGGATCGGAGTGGAAATATCCGGTCTCCGAAAGAGCGTAGAAACGGTCGCCGTTTACTTCGACGATTTTAAAGTTCTCGCTGTCTTCAATATCGAAGACGTCGGCAAGTCGCATTGCGTCTACGTTGATGGGAAGTGTGAGATTGTCTACTCTCAGTTCGCTTGTGGTGTCAATGTCGGAAAGATCGTAACTGGAATCCACACATCCTGTCATCAGAAGGCAGGCTGCGCCTGCTGCTGCCAGTAATTTTTGCTTCGTGTGCTGGTTGATTTTGAAAAAATAAGCACAAAAATAGTTAAAAAAATTAATAAGCAATAAGAAAGTTTGAGAAATGTTGAATTTTGAATGTTGATCTTTGATTTTTTGATGAATGTTGAAAAATTGTTGCGGGATATAGGTCAATCGGTCCGCGACTGGGGGGGGCTTGGCGGGTGGAGAGGAATTTTTTGGGGCGAGTTGTTTCGCAGGTCGACAATTTTCACTACTTTTGTAGTGAGAATGGAGATGGTATATCAATACATGTGGAAACACCGTATGCTCGGGCGAAATCTGAGCGATGTCGACGGTAGGCCGATAGAGGTTCTATGGGCAGGGCGTCACAATACCGACGCCGGCCCGGACTTCGAGGGGGCCCGTCTGCGTATCGACGGACGCCAGTGGGCAGGCAATGTGGAGGTGCACGTGCGCGCCTCCGACTGGCATCGCCATGGCCACGACGCCGACCCGGCCTATTCCAATGTGATTCTCCATGTGGTTGGGCAAAGCGACTGCCGCATCCCCGGCGCCGACGGCAGCCCTATCCCGCAGGTGGTGGCCCGCTGCCGCGAGTCGTTTTTCAGGATGTATGCCCGTCTGGCGGAGCGCATCGGCGACTACCCCTGCACGGAATATCTCAGCCATGTGCCCGAGCCGGTGCTTGCCGACTGGATAGCCACCCTCGGCGTGGAGCGTATGCAGATGAAGGCTCGCCGCGTTGCCGACACGCTGAGCGCTTTCAGCGGCGACTGGGAACGGACCTGCTTCGTGACGCTGGCCCGTGCATTGGGATTCGGACTCAATGCCGAACCCTTCGAAATCATGGCCCGCTCGCTTCCACCTAACATCCTTTCACACCACAGCGACCATCCCCTGCAGCTCCAGGCGTTCATTTTCGGGCAGGCCGGCATGCTCAATTCCTCTCTCCATATATTCGATGAATATTACCAGCAGCTTTGCCGTGAATATTATTTTCTGACGCGCAAATATGGGCTGAGGCCTATGCGCGGCGACATGTGGAAGTATTCACGCACTCGTCCCCAGAATTTTCCCCACCGGCGTCTGGCGATTCTGGCCGCAGCCTGCGAGGGAGGGTTTTCGCTGCTCGGGCATCTGCTCGACCGGCGGCGCGACCCGGCCTCCATCCGCGAACTCTTCGACTGGCAACTCTCCGGCTACTGGCTCACGCATTCCGGCTTCGACACCGAGCAGCGCCCCAATCCTGCGGCGCTCTCCGAGGCAAGCCGCTCGCTGCTTATAATCAATTTCGCCGCCCCAGTGTTATATGCATATGGAGCGTCGCGTGGCGACTGCGATATCTCCGAATGTGGCATCGACCTCTGGGAAGCGCTCCCACCGGAAAACAATGCCGTGGTGCGCCGCTGGCTTCAGGCTGGAATCCGCCAACGTTCCGCCTTCTGCTCACAGGCACTCCTCCAGCTCAGCAGGGAATATTGCGAGAAAGGACGTTGCCTCGAATGCCGCATAGGCCATTGCCTGCTGCGCCAGAATGCCGCTCCAGGCGCCGAGCCATTCCTTTCTCCTGAATTCAACCCATCAGACACAACCTTATCATCCCATCATATAGCCCAATGAACAATAACCCTAAAAACCCACACTTCCGAAACAAACAATTCCGAGAAGACCGCATAATCACTCTGGTCAACACCGGCACCGAAGATGCGCCCCTGATGGAATTTCTTGCCCAGTGTGAACCCGGAGTGAAACGCACCGAACTGAAAAAGTGGCTGCGCTACGGACAGGTAATGGTCAATGGCAATGTGACTTCAGCTTTCGATTTCCCAGTGGCGCCCGGCGTCGATGTGAAGGTGAACCTGACACGCAGTTTTCCGGTGTTCCGCCATCCGCGCATCCAGCTTGTTTATGAAGATGAACATGTGCTTATAATAAATAAAGGCTATGGCATCCTGTCGGTAAGCACGCAGAGTCATCGGTGCGAGGAGAATGCCTACGACATCATGCGCAATTATGTGAAGAATGTGAGCCCGAGCAATAAACTCTTCCTCGTGCACCGCCTCGACCGCGACACATCCGGCCTGATGATGTTTGCCAAGACAGAGGAGGCACAGAATGTGCTGCGCCACAACTGGAACAATATGATTCTCGAACGCCTCTATGTGGCGCTTCTGGAAGGCGACCTCCCCAACGACAAGGGCTATGTAAAGAGCCGCCTCACGGAGAACAGCCAGTTTGTGGTCTATTCCACCGATGTGCCCGGCGAAGGTAAACTGGCAGTGACACATTATGAGGTGATTGAGCGTGGCAAGGGCTATACATTGGCCCAGTTCTCCCTCGACACGGGCCGCAAGAACCAGATACGCGTGCACGCATCAGAGATGGGACACCCCATCGCAGGCGACCGCAAGTATGGAGCAGCCACAAGCCCCATACATCGCCTGGCACTGCATGCCATGACGCTCCGCTTCGCCCACCCCATCACGCGCAAGGACATGAACTTCACCACTCCCATTCCCGGCACTTTCCTCGCCGCAGTAAGAAAAAACAGAAAATGAATTGATGATTGATGATTGATGATTGATTTTATTCTCTGGAAAGCACTTAATTAATTGAATTAATATGGAAATAGATAAGGCATCATATTATCCGACATCGCCGCTCGACGAGGAACCGCCCGAATATTCAAGCAGTCCCGAGCAGTCCGAGAAGTCGGGCAGGTCGGACAAGTCGGATATGTCCGGCAAGTCCGAGAACTCGATAAGACGTCAGATGCCGGATCCGGCCACCGACGAATATGAGTTTGACGACCCGGCTCCGAAGGCGGCGCCCCCGGAAACGGGCATGGCAATCACTCGTTTCAGCAACATCCTCTCCTGGGTACTTGTGCCGTTGATGATGCCCGTATATGGCACGATGCTGGCTTTCGGGCTCTCTGTGCTGAAATACACCCCACTTTCCACACGGCTGATATTCACACTGATTGTGGCTTGCTTCAACATGGCGGTACCGGCGGCAATGGTGCTTCTGCTCAAAAAACTCGGTTTTGTCAACGACCTCGGACTGAATGGAAGGCGCGAGAGGTTGATTCCCTACATCATCTCCATCCTCTGCCTTGGCGGCACAGCATGGTTTATGGCCTATAAGCACGCGCCAATGTGGCTTGTGATGTTCTATGCCGGCGGAGCTGCGGCCGGAGTGGTGGAATGCATCATCAACCTGCGATGGAAGATTTCGGTGCACAGCGCGGGTATCGCGGGTATCGTGGCTCTGATCATGCGCATCATTCTCGACGGCTATCCTTCTGATGCAGCCCTTGCATGGCTCATCATCTCCATTCTGCTGGCCGGACTGCTCGGCACTGCCCGGGTATGGCTGCGGCGTCACACGGTGTGGCAGGTGCTCGCCGGATATGTGGTGGGTTTCTGCAGCATCTTCTTCATTACTATGATTCAATAGATTCCGCATACAAATGAACTATAACTATCAACGACGCCCGAGCCGCTGCGTGTGCGTGGGCAATGTGGAGATCGGGGGTGACAATCCCATCCGCGTGCAGTCGATGACCAATACATCCACACTCGACACCGAAGGAAGTGCACAGCAGTCGAAACGCATCGCCGATGCCGGTGGCGAAATCGTGCGCCTCACCACCCAGGGCGTGCGCGAGGCCGCCAACCTGCGCCCAATCCGCCAACGCATGCAGGAACTCGGATGCACAGTGCCTCTTGTGGCCGATGTGCATTTCAACCCCAAGGCCGCTTATGAGGCTGCCGCCACGGCAGACAAGGTGCGCATCAATCCCGGCAATTTCGTGGATGCTGCCCGCACTTTCCGCAAACTCGAATTCACCGACGAGGAATATGCGGCCGAAATCGACAGAATCCGAGACGCCCTCGTGCCCTTCCTCCGCATCTGCCGCGAGCATTCCACAGCCGTGCGCTTAGGAGTGAACCATGGTTCGCTCTCCGACCGCATCATGAGCCGCTATGGCGACACTCCGGCGGGCATGGTGGAGTCGGTGATGGAATTCCTGCGCATCTGCGGCGAGGAGGATTTCCACGATATCGTGATTTCTGTAAAGGCATCCAATACCCTGGTGATGGTGCAGACGGTGCGCCTGCTTGTCGCCGCAATGGACCGCGAGGGGATGGACTATCCTCTTCATCTTGGCGTCACAGAGGCCGGCGCCGGCGAGGATGGCCGCATCAAGAGCGCCGTGGGAATCGGCACGCTCTTATATGAGGGGCTCGGCGACACTATCCGCGTCTCGCTCAGCGAGGCCCCAGAAGCAGAGATTCCTGTGGCCCGTGCTCTTGTAGATTATATCGGGGCCGCTGCTAACGCACCATACATTGAGGATTCCCGCACCGGGAAGGAATCCGGTGAACCATCCCGCGAGAAAGCGAAAGAGCAAGTGGCTCGCCATCCGATGCACGCAGATTTCCCTCTTGCCTGGAGCATAGAGGAGAAAATCGCACGTGAAACATCCCCCGAGCCGCTCCGCTTCATCGTTGTGAAGGGGGATGCAACTGTGCCTAATGTGCCCGGCCGTGTGGCTAAGGCTATCGATAGCCTTGACCCGGAGGATGCCAGAATGCCAGTGGTGATTAGTATCCATTATGATGACACTGACATCAATTCACTGAGGCTCAAAGCTGCGGCCGACTTCGGCACTTTGCTGATGAATGGATATGGGAATGCAATCAAGGTAGATGCACCGGCATTCAATAATGATATGCTTGGCCGACTCGAACTCGACATCCTGCAGGCTGCCCGCCAGCGCATCACCCGGACAGAATATATCTCCTGTCCGAGTTGCGGCCGCACACTCTTCGACTTGCAAAGCACGCTTGTCGAGGTAAAAAAGGCCACGGAACACTTATCCGACCGCAAACTGAAGATTGCCGTGATGGGATGCATCGTGAATGGCCCGGGGGAGATGGCCGACGCCGATTATGGATATGTGGGAGCCGGCCCGGGCCGCGTCAGCATATATAAGGGGAAAGAACTCGTGGTAAAGAACATCCCCACCGCAGAAGCCCTCCCGGCCCTGCTGAAATTATTGGAGAATGAAGGGGTCTAATTAAAAAAATTCTTTTTTGATTAAACTTTTTGTGCTCCAGTTTGTCTACATATTAGGTAATTGTCGCAGACATTGCCTTTAAAATAATAGAACAATGCTAAAGCGACAAAACGGAGTCCGGGTCGAGGCCCAGGCTCCGTTTTTCTTTTTTTACTTTCTGCCTGCCGTTATACGGCACAACTTATAATTTCTATCTGCGGTTGCAGTTTTTCTGCCATTGGCATCCTTTTGCACGGGGACAGTCGGATTTTCCCTGAATGCATACTTTCTTGGCTTTGCCACAAGCCTTCACACAGTCCTTGCAGTTCTTGCAGTTCTTGCAGACCTTGCAGTTCTTGCAGTTCTTGCAGACCTTGCAGTTCTTGCAGACCTTGCAGTCTTTGCAGTCTTTGCAGAGTTTGTTGCAATTCTGATAGTTGGGACACTCCTTACAATCCTTACTGCAGTTCTTGCTGCAAACCTGTTTGCAGGCCTTTTTGCAGGGAATCTGGCATGTGGAGTCGTTCTTACACTTCTGCGGGCAGTTAGCACAATTTTTCTGCGGGCAGTTGCCGCAGTTGTTTTTCGGGCAATTGGCAGGAGTCTGAGCCATGGCCACGAATACTCCAGCGATTATAACGCTGAGCGCGAGAAGGAATTTCTTCATGTTCTGATTGTTTATGAAAATCATTGGTCAGATAATACAAGAAGCTGGGGCGTAAAAGGTATTTACGTCTCAGCCTCATGTAATATGGGAACAAGTTGCCCCAGGAGGGCAACCTCATCTCATTTCATCACTTTTATTTCTTCACCTTGGCGACGATAGCCTTGAAAGCCTCGGGATTGTTCATGGCGAGCTCGGCGAGCACCTTGCGGTTGATCTCGATACCGGCTGCATGAATCAGGCCCATCAGCTTGGAATAAGAGAGATCTTCCATGCGGGCTGCGGCGTTGATACGCTGAATCCAGAGAGCGCGGAAATTGCGCTTTTTCTGCTTGCGGTCGCGATAGGCGTAGGTGAGACCTTTTTCCCAGGTGTTCTTCGCTACGGTCCACACGTTGCGGCGGCTGCCGTAATATCCGCGGGTCAGTTTAAGTATTTTCTTTCTTTTAGCGCGAGACGCTACGTGATTTACTGATCTTGGCATCTTTTTTTAGTTTTTTGAACGTGAGCGGCAGTGACCTTTCAGTCTGCACTTGCGGGGCTGCACATTCGGTTTGTAAAAAAATTGTTGATTTGTGCTGAAAAGTTAGCGAAGGTTAAGGAGCTCGCGCACCTGCTTGATGTTGGCGGAAGCCACGAGTCCGGTCTTGTCGAGGTTACGTTTGCGTTTTTTCGACTTTTTGGTCAGGATGTGGCTGTGGTAAGCGTGTTTCCTTTTGATCTTGCCTGTGCCGGTGAGCGCGAAGCGCTTCTTAGACGCGGCATTGGTCTTTACTTTCGGCATTTTTGTTGAAAATTTAGTTGTTAATTATTCACCTCGGCACGTGGTGCCTACGGTCTCTTTTATTTTCCATCGGCGTCTTCCGCAGCCTCAGCGGCATTGGCGGGCGCTTCCGAATTTTCTTTCTGGTCTTTGGATTTCTGGTCGCGGTTTTTTTGCTCCTTGGCGTTGTCCTTTTTCTGGGCGGCCTTGAGCGGGGCGATCATGATGCTCATTCTCTTACCCTCGAGCACTGGCATCATCTCCACCTTTCCGAGGTCTTCCAGGTCGTTGGCGAAACGCAGGAGGAGCACCTCGCCCTGATCCTTGAAGAGGATTGAGCGGCCGCGGAAGAAGACGTAAGCCTTCACCTTGGCGCCCTCCTTGAGGAATCCCTGGGCATGTTTGAGCTTGAAGTTGTAGTCATGGTCGTCGGTCTGGGGTCCGAAACGGATCTCCTTCACCACCACCTTGGCAGCCTTCTGCTTCTGCTCTTTCTGGCGTTTTTTCTGCTGATAGAGGAATTTCTGGTAATCGATCACGCGGCACACCGGGGGCTCGGCATTGGGGGAAATCTCCACAAGGTCGAGTTCCTGCTGCTCAGCGATGCGCAGAGCCTGTTGGATGGGGTAGATGCCCTGTTCCACATTATCGCCCACGAGGCGAACCTCTCGGGCGCGAATGCGCTCGTTGGTGACATAGGGGTCATTGGGACGGACGCCCCCTCTGCCCGGACGCTGACCCGGACGGGGACGGGAGCCGCCTCCCATCGGGCGGCGCGGACCGTTGAATTGCGGTTTTTTCTCCATTCAGTATGTTGTCTGTTATTCTTTATTCGTTGCGGCTGCAACCTCGGCATTGATCATGTCGCCAAATGCCTTGACGCTCATCGTGCCCTTGTCGCCTTCGCCCTGACGGCGCACCGACACTTCGCCATTCTCCATCTCCTTCTCGCCCACGATGAGCATGTAGGGAATCTTCTTCAGTTCGTTGTCGCGGATCTTCTTGCCGATCTTCTCGTTGCGGTCGTCCACCACGGCGCGAACATCCATCTTGTCGAGTTCCTTGGCCACCTGGAATGCGTAGTCGTTGAATTTCTCGGAGATTGGAAGGATGGCACACTGGTCGGGGATGAGCCAGAGGGGAAGCTTGCCGGCGGTGTGCTCGAGGAGCACAGCCACGAAGCGTTCCATCGAGCCGAAGGGTGCGCGGTGAATCATCACCGGACGGTGCTTCTGGTTGTCGGAACCTGTATATTCGAGGCCGAAGCGCTCGGGAAGGTTATAGTCCACCTGGATGGTGCCGAGCTGCCAGCGGCGGCCGATGGCATCCTTCACCATGAAGTCGAGCTTCGGGCCATAGAAGGCTGCCTCGCCCTCCACCTGACGGGCCTTGAGCCCCTTTTCGGCACAAGCCTCTATGATGGCGTTCTCGGCAAGATGCCAGTTTTCGTCTGATCCGATATATTTGGTCTTGTTCTTGGGGTCGCGGAGTGATATCTGAGCCTCGAAGTTCTGGAAGTCGAGCGCACGGAAGATGTGGAGAATAATGTCCATCACCTTGAGGAACTCATCCTTGATCTGCTCGGGAGCGCAGAAGAGGTGGGCGTCGTCCTGCGTGAATCCACGCACGCGGGTGAGGCCGTGGAGCTCACCGCTCTGTTCGTAGCGATACACGGTGCCAAACTCTGCGAAACGCAGCGGCAGGTCGCGATAGGAACGCGGATAAGCCTTATATATCTCGCAGTGGTGGGGGCAGTTCATCGGCTTGAGCATATACTCCTCGCCCTCCTGCGGGGTCTTGATGGGCTGGAATGAATCCTTGCCATACTTGGCCCAGTGGCCGGAGGTTACGTAGAGGGCCTTGTTGCCTATATGAGGGGTGATTACCTGCAGGTAGCCATATTCCTTCTGAATCTTGCGGAGATACTGCTCGAGGCGGTCGCGAAGCGCCGCGCCCTTGGGAAGCCAGAGAGGAAGGCCCGCGCCCACTGTGGGGCTGAATGCGAAGAGTTCCATCTCCTTGCCGAGCAGACGATGGTCGCGCTTCCTGGCCTCTTCGAGCAGGGCAAGATATTCATCAAGCATCTTCTTCTTGGGGAATGTGATGCCATACACGCGCACGAGCTGCTGGCGCTTCTCGTCGCCGCGCCAGTAGGCGCCGGCAAGCGAGGTCACCTTCACTGCCTTGATGGGGGCGGTGTTGGGGATATGCGGGCCACGGCAGAGGTCAGTAAACGCACCCTGGGTATATGTGGTGATATGTCCGTCCTCAAGCTCGCTGATGAGCTCGCATTTATATATTTCGCCACGGTCGCCAAACATTTTCAGGGCGTCGGCCTTGGAGATGTCGGCACGCTTGATCTCCTCCTTGCGCTGGGCAAGCTCGAGCATCTTTTTCTCAATCCTGGGGAAATCCTCAGCCGTGAGCTTATGCTCTCCGGGGTCGATATCGTAATAGAATCCATTCTCGATGGCGGGGCCGATACCGAATTTCACACCGGGATATAATTCCTGGAGCGCTTCAGCAAGAAGATGGGCCGAAGAGTGCCAGAAGGCGTGCTTGCCCTCGGGGTCGTCCCATTTGAAAAGCTCTATCGTGGCATTCTGATCCACGGGGCGGGAGATGTCCCATTCCTCACCGTTCACCTTGGCGGCAAGCACATCGGCCGCAAACCGGGGGCTGATGCTCTCGGCTATCTGGAACGGGGTGACGCCGCTCTCAAACTGCTTCACCGTGCCATCAGGAAATTTGATATCTATCATATTCATTGCATTTAAAAAGCGAATCTGCAGGCTGCCTTTCAGGCTGAGCCACACAAATTCGCGCAAAGATACGATTTTTTTTTCATCCGGCAAAATTTATTCATGCCGCCACATAAAAAATCATTGATTATTCCTTAAAATTTTTATCAATTATTTTTATTCCAATAAAATCACTAACTTTGTGGGTGGCAAGTATGACCCACATATATGTCATTCTCCTCACAAAACAACTGTAGGATTATGAGATTCCCTGACAAAATATTAAAATTTGTAAATAAAGGAAATAAACGTTCGGTAAGGGCAAAAAAGAATATTATTTTAATGTTCGTCCTAAGGGGAATCAGCATTCTATGCGGATTTTTGATTGTTCCCCTGACTATCAATTATGTGTCAAGTTATGAATACGGCATCTGGCTGACAATATCTTCATTGGTGGCATGGCTGAGTTTTTTTGATATCGGAATCGGCAACGGGCTTCGCAACAGATTTACAGAGGCTGTGGAAGGCAACGACCCGGTGGCAGCCAAAACGTATGTGAGTACGGCCTATGCAATCATCACGCTTATTGTGGGATGCGTGTGGCTCATAGCAATGGTTGCCTCAAATTTTCTAAATTGGAGTAAAATACTGAACGCCTATCCGGCATTGAATAAAGAACTCCTTTATACAGTGCTGATTGTAATCACCAACTTTTCGATTCTGTTCGTTTTAGGCTTAAACAAAACTTTATTGAACGCATTGCAAAAGCCTGCCTTTGCCTCCGCATTCGACACGCTATCGCAAGTGTTTCTATGTGCGGTGCTTCTAATCATCACTCATATCTCAAAGGGCAACCTGGTGAATCTGGCTCTTGCGATGGGGGGCACCTCGATCGGGGTTCTGGTGATTGCTAACATTTGGACTTTCAAGACAATTCTCAAGGACTACAGGCCATCCGTCAGATTTGTCAAGTTCAGATATGCGAAGGATATCATGTCGCTTGGCATAAATTTCTTCTTTCTTCAGATACTCGCCATAGCTTTTTATCAGACAAACAATCTGATAATATCGCACTATATTGGCCCGGAAGAGGTTACTATATATAATATCGCCTTTAAATATATGCAAGTTCTCCCAATGGCTTTCACTATAATTCTGACGCCCTTCTGGAGCGCATTCACGGAGGCGAAAGTAAATGAAGACTACCCCTGGATGATCACGGCCAGAAAAAGGCTTATCCAGGTGCTGATTGGTTTTGGCGTGCTGGGGCTTGTCATGGTGGCTGTGTCTCCATTCGTTTATTCCGTCTGGATAAAAGATGTGGTGATTGTCCCATTTGCCGTCACTGTAATGGTGTACGTGTATCAGATGGTGAACATGTGGGGCACATTATGGACTCAACTGCTTGCAGGGCTTGGGAAAATACGGCTTCAACTAATCTGTTCATCTGTTTGCTGCCTGTTGTATGTGCCGATATGTTGCTATTTCTGCAATATATTCGGATTGATCGGGCTTTTGGCCGTGTCCATAGTATTGCCATTGATCTGCAACTCCTGGTTTGGTGTTATCCAGACCTCCAGGATATTGAATAAAACGGCAACGGGGATATGGAACAAATAATTCAGCCTCGCAACGAAATTTGAACCGGATATATTGAAGTTGATTAAGACCCCATCCCACAAAAAATGTTAACGCAGGGGTCGCAGATGTGCCTCA
>CAJLTZ010000073.1 GCA_905209725.1 uncultured Muribaculaceae bacterium | reverse complement strand
ATTTTTAGTACCTTAAAGTTAATGCTTTTCTTGCATATATGCAAGAGGGGCGTTCTTTTTTTGCGGGTCTATGAATTATTCAGGTTAGGCTGAGGCCTTGTGGACGGTGCAGGTCTTCGTGTCTCAGACGTGCGAGTGGCATTCGTGGTATTGTGGACAGGAGCAACTTTTTGCTTATCCTTTTTCCCGAAAAGAAAGTCAAATAGTCCCATAGTGGTTAATCCCAATCGTTTAGGTTGTTGATGAAATCGTCGAGGTCGGAGTCTCCGAACTCGGCGGGCAACACGCCCGTGTTGATATGGAAGTCGTAATCAACTTCCATATCATGCACGGGGTCGCCGTTATAAGTGTCTAAATCTTCGTAGTCGTACATACTTATTTGGTTGAAGTCATCGCGTCGATAAGGTCTTGGTAACAAGTAACCTTATGGTAGCGCACAGATTCAGTTGACATTTCGTTGAACAGTTGGGTGCAACAGTCAATCTTCGCATTTTCTATCGCGTTGAGCTGCATTGATTGGAGCGAGCCTTTGGTTTCAGCGATAAAGAAAATGTGTTTGACATTGCCTTTCTGCATAGCGATGGCCCAGTCGGGAGCATAACTGCCGACGGGAGTAGGAATTTGGAACGAGCGCGGCAATTTGGCATATACCACGACTTCGCTTGCCTCGTCGAGGTCATGGGCAAAATTGCGCTCACCGATACTGTCGGAAACGACGTAATCGGTAACGTGCTTCGTTGCCTGATAAGCCTTGTCAAATTCCGCTTTGCTTGCAGCCGAAAATATGTCGGAGTCGTATGTGCCATCAGTGAGATGGTAGTGGATATGATCTACAATCATCGTGGCTTTCTGCTCGCGGATAATCTGAATGACCTTGCGGATAAATTCTTCGGGGTTATTGCGGAACAAAGCGAGCTTTGCAGGACGCAACCCCTGGAGAATTTTAGCGGTAGTCCGGCGTGTCAGGTTGGCACCTTTGGCAATCTGACCCACAAGGTCATACTTGACGGAAGAAGTGCTTACGTCAGTAAGTTCCTGAGAGGTGGATTTGGTGTTACCAAATTCAGTAACTTCTTCCTCGTCCTGTTGACCCTCGATTTTGATATAACGCAGAGTGCGCACCTGCAACTCGTCAGTATTGAGATGGAGAATAGCCTTCTCAATCAACTCGTCAGAGTTGTAGCTGACGGTATAGACATACTGATGGTTGATGGCTTTCCAGAGAGCCTGAAACTCGTCTCGATAGAAATTGGCGTTGAGCTTCGGCTCCGGCAACTTCGTCTTGGCACCGTTCTCCGTCATGCCGTCAAGGAGTGACGGATCAAAGATAGAGTTGATAAGGCGAGTAACGCCCTCAGCCATCGGTTCGAGCTTCGCGCCGAGAGGTGCGAGGGTACCGGCTTCACGGTCGGCGTGATACTTCGGCGTTATGTTGCCGGCCTCGTCAACATAATCGTTGTCTTCGAGGTAGATCATTATGCGGCTTGCCTCACGGTCATTGATGACGTGTGGCTGACCGTCAAGCGTAATGGTCTTGCCCTCGAAGTAGCCCAAAGTAGCCTTAGAGGCGCGTTCACGAAGCGCCTCGCGGGTTTCGCGTTGGAGAGCCGTCGTGAAGTCGGAATAACTCTCATTGGCAATGACGGTCAACACATTTATGTTGTGGACTTCTTCGCCGAGCAGTTCCTTGTCTTGGCGAACGCCATTGCGGTCAACGGCGATACGCAAGCCACGGCCAACTTCCTGACGTTTGGCAGTAGTTGAATTGCTGTGGCGCAGCGTACAGATCTGGAACACATTCGGGTTGTCCCAGCCCTCACGGAGAGCGGAGTGAGAGAAGATGAAGCGTGTCGGTTCATCGAAGCTCAGCAGACGTTCCTTGTCGCGAAGAATGAGGTCGTAGTCCGATGCTTCTTCCGACACGTCGGAGCCGCGCTTCGTTTTTGTCTCGACCATCTTACCTTTCTTGTCAATCGAGAAGTAGCCACGATGCACCTGATAAGGATAGAATCTTTGCAGATATTCGGTATATTCCTCGTCCCAGATATGCTTCTCGGCTTCGACGAGACGGGCATACTCTTCCTCGAATATCTGTTGGAAGATACCCTTTTCAGGATTGCCGTCGCTATCATAGCGGCGGTATTTTGCTACTTCGTCGATGAAGAAAAGGGACAGGCACTTAATTCCTTTCTTGAAAAGCTGACGCTCCTTCTCGAAGTGCGCCTTGATAGTTTCACGGATTTGAACACGCTGCATGTGAAGCTCGTTGGAGTCGCCAACGACATCGCCCTTGCGCAGAGTTACGCCATTGGCAAAAGTAACGTAAGCGACCGGTTGCGTGTTCGAGCCGGGAAATATTTCGACTATATCATACCCCTTGTACTGGAGCAGTTCGTTCGACTCTACATATAGAGAGTCGCCCTTACCGAGAGTTTTGAAATGGCGGCGAGGCTCACCGGCGGCGTTCTTGACCTCGATGGAAATTCTTGCCATCGGGGGCTTGCTCGGAGACAGGATAATGTCTTCGAGATACATATAGCCGTTGGTGCCTCGGAGGTTTTTCATTTCAAAACCGATAACCTTAATGCGCTTGACAAGTCTCTCGCGGTAAGCGTCGAGAGCGTCGAGGG
Source organism: uncultured Muribaculaceae bacterium (assembly GCA_905209725.1). Classification (GTDB taxonomy): domain Bacteria; phylum Bacteroidota; class Bacteroidia; order Bacteroidales; family Muribaculaceae; genus Lepagella. The sequence continues at coordinate 10,276 of CAJLTZ010000073.1, read as the reverse complement.
CATAGACGGTATCATGCTTTGTCTTATGGGTCGCGGAATAGTTCAGTACAAAAAGCGGGTTGAACTTTTTGAGGGCCGACTGAGTGGCGGCGCCCTCCATCTTCTGTGGCTCGTCCATGATTATGATTGGGCGGTTGGCGGCAATCACGTCGATAGGACGGCGGGAAGCGAACTCGTCGCGTTTCGAGTAGATGATGCGGCTTTCTTTTGAGCGGCCACCCTCTTTGAGGGAAGCGGCGAAAGCCTGAGTGTTTATAATCATCACGTTCAGCCCGGCATCCTGAGAGAACTGGTCGAGTTGATTGAGGTTGGAGCTGTTATAGACAAACCAGCGGGCTTTCTTTCTGTAATGCTCCATGAAGTGTTCTTCGAGCATACGGAATGACTTGGCAACACCCTCGCGGATAGCGATGCTCGGCACAACGATAATGAACTTCGACCAGCCGTAGAGCTTGTTAAGTTCAAACATCGTCTTGATATAGACGTAAGTCTTACCGGTACCGGTTTCCATCTCGACATCAAGGTTGACGGCACCGAGGCCGTCGATCCGCGAAAGAGATTTGGAAAGAGGTACGCCTGCGGTAGTCTGCACCGCATGAAGATTGTCGAGAAGCTGCTTGGCAGATAGTTCCACGTCAGCGTTTCGGTATCCGTCATCGTCAAGCATTTCTCGCATCACGCCGCTTTTGATTTTACCCAGGTCGCGGCGATAGTGAGTAGCGTCGCGATTTGGTTGCCCGGTGAAGATGGCGGTGGTGTTCTCGACCGCATCCGTCTGATAGCCTTGAATCTTAAACTTAAACTTCATGGCTTAGATGATTTTGCGGACGGTTTCGGGCGAATAGTGGCGGAAGATTTGCTCGAAGTTGTCAAGGACATTGTCGTTGGCAGCGGAAGCGTCACGCATAACGAAGTATTGCGGCTTCATCTTGGCAATCTCCGTCACGGTTGACTCGTTGACCTCGGTATCGAAAGTGGCGATAAGATAATTGCCATCTACGAAGAACACCTTTTTGCCGTTGACCTCCTGCGTCTCTATCTTGGCCGATAACTCGATATTGAGTTCGGGCAGGACTTGGAAAAGCAAGTCGAGCGGTGTACGGTCGGGCTTGACGTTGTCAACGGTAGTGAAGATGTTCTTAGCGTCGAAGTCCTCCGGAGTATAGAATACGTCCTCCATATTCGACGAGTCGAGTTTGAGGACACGGAAGCCAACGTCAGGTAGTGAGGAGTTGTCTTTTAGTGAGGAGTTAGAAGTGAGTTGTGAGGAGTCCTCTTGCCCAAAAAGGTTTCCGGCTTTATCACTCCTAACTCCTAACTTCTCACTTCTCACTTCTTCCAAGATTTTCTTCCCGGCGCGGCGGATACGTTCCTCTCCGATTTGGCAGATGGTTTCGTAGCCAGCCTTACGAGCCTCGCTCTTTTCGTCGGTAACTTCGGGGAGCTGCACCATGATGAACTTGCGCTTACCTCCGTCTTCGGCGTTGAGCTTCATAACAGCGTGTGCGGTAGTAGCACTGCCACTGAAGAAGTCGAGGACGATAGAGTCGCTATTAGTATAAAGTTGAAGACATCTTTCAATTAATCCAACAGGTTTTGGATAATCAAAGTAAGATTTACCATCAAAGAGCTTCTTCAATTTTTGAGAAGCGTCTTGTGAATGACCAACTTCTTCATATTTCCATATAGACATTGGAGTTAAACCTTGTTTTACCTCAGAAAGGAATCTTTTTACACGAGGCATATTACCCCCATCCTCGCCAAACCATATTCGGTTATCACTAATCATTTCTTGGAAGCGAGATTTGGTATATAACCAACATCTTCCATTTGGAGGAAGAAATTTTTTACCGCTCGGTGAAACTATTTCATAAATTTTTTCTTGAATAGCAGGACCAACAGTTGAGTTGTCACTTTGCCAAGGTCCACGTGGATCATTATCTGGATTGCTATAACGATTGTTTGATTCATCAGTTCGTGGCAATCCATTGCAAACGAGGTTTTCTATATGCTTTGCGTAGCAAAGAATATAGTCATGACTTACTGAAAAATGTTTTTTGAGATTAATAGGAGCAAAAGCTCGTTCCCAGACAACTTGGGAAATGAAATTTTGAACTCCAAATATTTCATCGCAAAGATTTTTCAGGTTCTTCTGCTCGCTATCATCTATGGAAATGTAAATAACACCATCATCGGCAAGCAAGTCGCGTGCGACTTTCAGACGAGGATATATCATATTGAGCCAATCAGTATGAAAGCGACCATTGCTCTCAGTATTGCGCTGCAGAGGGTCAATCATTTGGTTTCCGGCTTCATCGAAGGCTCCACTTGTAGCCTCGAAATCCTCTCGCGACTTAGCAAAATCGTCATTATAAACGAAGTCGTTGCCGGTATTATAGGGAGGGTCAATATAAATCATCTTGATGGCGCCGAGATAGTTCTCACGGAGAACCTTTAGCACATCAAGATTATCGCCCTCGATATAGAGATTTTGGGTGTTCCAAAAATCTTTGGAGGCGTTAAGGTCCGGTCGTAGGGTTTTGTCTGTCTCTGAATTTGCAAGACGTGAGGCGGCACGCTTATCAGGCCAAGTGAACTGATAGCGTTCTTCTGCCCCGTCGAGCAAGTCCTTCGACAACTCGTCGCGGAGTTTGTCGAAGTCAATGGCAAGTTCGGCGGTGCCGTCCTTGCCCTTACGCTCTGTGACACACTGAGGGAACAACGCGGCTATCTTTGCCACATTGTCTTCCGCTACATCAAGGCTTTTCATTCGTAGTTTATCCATATTTGTGTTATTGTAGTTTCTTATATAAAGTGTAGATAGGAAGTTTGGGAAGTCGTTCCAAAATCTCCTTGTCTATTTTCTTTAGAATCCAGTCCGCTTTGGATTTATCATCCAAAAGGACTGCCGCAGAAAATCGGTTTAATGGTTCCTTAATGTCTGTTTCTAATTCGTAAAGGAACTCTTTGTGACAATCAAGTAGAGAATTATTGCGCCGCTTATACATTTGTATAGCAAGCAATCGAGTATATATATTTACTTCATTGTCAGAAAAATTGTAGTCAATAAGAATGTTTAGAATAGAAAGAGCAATGACGAGATGCGCTTCCTTACCAAAGGTGTCGTAATGATACAGAAGCCGGTCTATGTCATGATTAAGCATGGGGATTAAGGAACTGTCAACCTTAATGAGTTCTTTGTATTCTTCAAGAGCAATATCTACTCCCAAATTAGAAGGTAATTGGTCTTCTCTTTCAAGCAAGACTGAAAGAACTGGTTGCTTTGCAATCTTACCCGAACTTGTGCGGAAAGAGTAGTCAAAGAATCTGTGAATATCAAGAACCTTATAACCTCCATCGGGTAGTCTTTTGAAGAAAAGGAAAAGACTTACTCCAGCGGCATTTATTACCTCTAAGAAATCTTCCTTTTTATCATGTTCTTCGTCCATGTCTAACACGCCATCGTATAAAATGCTATATATTATTTTTTCGAGGCCTTCTGCTTCAGACTGGGTTAGAACATTGAAGTCTAAATCATCGACAACACCAAGGGTATTGAAAAGCTTTTTGACGTCATTTACAAATGAGAGCATCCCACGCCATCCCTCAATCTGTTCGTTTATAAGACTGGAGTCAAAGGCTCCTACTGACACCTTTAACTTGTCTATACAGAAATAGCCGTGTTCAAAGGCCTCTATAAGGAATGGCAACTCTTTCTCAGCCTCAGATATATTCGAGGCCGAGAAATTATAACTTATTGATACCATTCCTCCTTCTGTACCAAATTTGTGAGGAAACATCAAAACGGTACTTTTACCGATTGATACTTTTATTCCTTCCTCAACAAATTCAACGAATGCACTACTAAAAAACTCTCTTTCATCTATAGTAATACTATGATTAAACGTCTTACCTATTTGCAATCGTGTAGGGGCTTCCAATAAAAACTCGCCTGGTATTCCCTCGATTGTAACAAGAAAATTATTGTAGGTAGTAGATAATAAAGAAAATATATTATCAGTTTCACTTAAATAGGGAGAGTGCAATCGAAGCGAATACTTCTTGTCTTTTAAGTGTTCGCGAGTAATAAGAGTGTGGGTTGCTTGAAGATATAAGGATTCGATTTGCTTTAAAAAAACTTCTGCATCAGGCGAGGGTAATAAGTCAATCTTGGTATACTTTAGGCCTGTTGCAGAGTCCAAAATCTTTTTAAGACTTAGTTTAGTAAGCACTGCGCAATAAACCTTAGACTGTCTATTGCGAGCGACTAAACTTTTGAAAAAAACGACACCTCCGTCGGTAAGATATTTCTGTAAATCTCGCAATTTTATTTCATATCCCGTTTTCGGAGGGAAAAAGTCACGACTCCACTCGGATGCTTTGACTTGACATTTTACATTGTAACGGAATGTGTCAGTAGTTAAAACATCCTTTTGCTTATACACTAAAATATCTCCGTCCCAAAGAAGTGTCTTATCATTTGTTGCCAAATGATCTTCCATAAAACCGCAGTCGCAGATGTATTCTGAGACTGCATTTATGCCTTTCTTCTCAATGATTTTCTTATCCATTGAGACCTCCTTTCAATTTTTGGAGTTCGAGGAAAAGTTCTCTTTTCCGCCGTGGCTGTTTAGTCGCGTTCATTTGACGCTCCAATATCGTAATTTGGCGGAGCAATTTATCCCGTTCTTCATCAACCTTAATCTGTTCGGTAAGCGAGTTGTCTTGGGCAACAGAAAACTGGCCGATGGATGAAACAATGGATTGCCATATGGCATCAAGAGTTAAACCTGTTAGAGTTAGGAGTGAGGAATTAGGAGTGAGGAATTGCCAGTCGGTGAGGAAGAGTTTGGTGTGATAGACGGCCAGGCGATACTCTTCCTCGAAGCGAAGGACGTATATTACGCGCTGCGGAATACTTTTAGCGAGAAGGACAATACTCTTGGTATCGAAGTCGCGAGATTTGAGCGAAACTTCGATAACGAAAATCTCTTTGACCTCGCCACCCTCAGCGATAGCCGGGAGGGTGCGCGGTGCAATCCAATTAACGAAGTCAAGATGCGATACATCACCATCGCAACTTTCACGTTGCGATGGTTTCCAGTCGAACCGTTTATAAAGCTGTGCTTTGGGAAGCGGTCGCTTGACTTCTGTGGATTGCGGCAGTCCTAACATATTACTTGTCCTTATGGTGCTCAAGGAAGAATTGTTTCTGGCGTTCAATCTCGCGACGCAGCTCTTCCTCAGTCGGCATATATGTCATGTATTTTGCAGCAAAGAGTTGTTGGCTCTCGTTAAGCACAGAATATTTGGCTACAGTAGAGTCGGTATCAGTGCAAAGCAGGACTCCAATAGTCGGGTTGTCGTCAGGTCCTTTCATTAAATCGTCATACATCCTGACATACATATCGAGCTGCCCTATATCGCTATGCTCCATTTTATGTGTTTTCAACTCAAAAATCACAAACCGCTTCATGCGGAAGTTATAGAACACAAGGTCAATATAGAAATCGTCAAGGTCGGTGGCTATATGCTGTTGCCGCTCAACAAAGGCAAAACCTCGGCCAAGTTCAAGAATGAACTGTTCAAGATTATCAATTAGGGCCTGTTCCAGCTCAGATTCGGTATAACGGCTATCGCGTTTGAAACCCATAAACTCGGCCACTGTAGGATTTTTTATGTACTCCAGCGGATCCTTGTCGTTGAATGGAGCAACCGCTTCGGGTAATATTATGCCTGGTTTCTCTCTTTGTTCCGCAAGCCTTCTTTCATAATATTGGGAACATATATTGCGATCGAGAGTAGTGGTACTCCACATATCTTTGGAAGCATGGGCAAGATACCATTGGCGGGCAAGCGGGTTTGAGACCGATAAAAGTCTGCGGATATGTGTCCAAGTAAGATTTTGCACGAATTCGTGCAAAATCTCTATGTCAGTGAAAGAGAGATAGAACTGTCGATAATATGCCAAATTCCTTTTCCCATAACCTGAGCCATATTCTTTTTTAAGATTGTTGGCAAGGGCGGCTATAAGGTTTTTGCCATATTCGGCCCGGCTATTGCCATTTTGTTCTTCCTCTACAATACGCCGTCCGATGTTCCAATAAGTTGCGAGTGCTATATTGCCAGCCGCAGAATATGCCTGTCGACGCCCATTTTCAATGATAGAACGGACGTCATTTACAAAAGCCTCCGGCAAGTTCTGATTTAATTTTATAGATTTCATGGTCATCGTACTATTAAGAAGCAAATTAACTCGAAATCATCCAAGACGCGACACATCTCCATCGAAACTATCACTTTGCGATGGTTTCCAGTCGAACCGCTTATAAAGCTGTACCTTAGGTAGTGAGCGTTTTACCCGAGTGGACTCGGGTAAACCTAAGTTAGAAGTGAGCAGAGAGGAGTTATACATCGCAAAGGTGTTTTGAGGTTGTTTTGGTTATCTTTGTCAGTAGTTTCATCAGTTCCTCGCAATCGGAGTTAACTGAATTATACTCTGATTCAGATAAGTAATTCGTTTTTACTAGCAAGTCGAGCCAGTAATGAGTCTCACCACACTCTTTATATGCGATGTATGTTTTCGATAAAAAGTCCTTTTTGCTTATAGCGTATTGTGCCTCGGTAAGATTTGCACCTATTGATGTCCCAGACCTTAAAATCTGTTTTGACAGCACAAATTCTTTTTTGTCCTCACAAAGATATTTGTAAAGATTTATAATCCTGACAGCAAATGCTTTCGCTTTTTCTAAAGTAACACTACTCACTACTCACTCCTCCTTTCTCACTATTAAAAAGCAAATCAGTTCAAAATCATCAAGGCCACGAACATCGCCCGCGAAAAGAGAGCCGCTATCGCCGTCGAGGAACGAGAAAAGGTCGGTAGATTCCTTGACCTTGATAAGAGACGAGATGGCGTCACCAAGCAGACGGGAGTAAGTACCCATACGCTGACCGTCGCGAGTCTCGGCGTTGAACTTACGGCATAGTTCAAGTAGCGGTTCAGCCTTGCCACGGCAAAGATGGCGCATCCGGTCGAGAAGGTCTTTCGGTTGCAAGTGATTAATAATAACTTGCGAGTGAGAAGTGTGTGGTGAGGAGTTAGGAGTTCCGCCCTTCTCACTACTAACTGCTCCCTTCTCACTGCTGATATAGACCATATAGAACGGATGAAGCCTGTTCTTACGGTCGATGTTGATTTCGTTGTTGCGATTTTTGAGCACGAAAACGACACCCGGAGGCGCGTCCTTATCGGAAGCGACAAGAGCATGAAGCCCCATCGGGGTATGCTCGATGTCATGCCCCTGCTTCATGTAGTCGAGCAAGTCGAGACGAAATTCATTCAAGCCCAAGTCCATTATGGAGACACCGGTGCTCATTTCCTCAATATCGACGACTTCCTCTTTGAGGCGTTCCAACTGGTCGCGGCGATATTTGAGGTCGCCCTGTTCCTCGGCAGAAAGTGGGTTGTCATCGCCGGTGGCGGTGAGCACCGACACTTTCATACGTGCCTCTACACGACCTTTGAGATTGATATAATCATCAAGGTCCATGTCGGGCCAGTAGTTGACGAGCTGAATAACCGCGTTGCGCGAGCCGATACGGTCGATACGACCGAAACGCTGAATGATGCGCACGGGGTTCCAATGAATATCGTAGTTAATGAGGAAATCGCAATCTTGGAGGTTCTGACCCTCCGAGATGCAGTCGGTAGCGATTAGCACGTCAATTTCCTCATTGAGCTTCGGATAGAGCGAGGCTTTCTCTTTTGATATGGGCGAGAAAAGAGTAAGGACTTTATTAAAGTCCAGTTTCTCGCGGATTTTCAAAGTCGAGCGGGCTTCAACGTCTCCCGACACCAGGGCTGTATTCAGACCTGTTCGCTCCTTAATGAGCGGTGCGATGTTCTCGTAGAGATACTGAGCCGTGTCGGAGAAAGCGGTGAAGACTATAATCTTCTTATTGTCGCCGTTGATAGGATTGGCAAACTTGTTGCGAATGTCCTCAATGAGCATTTGCAGTTTGCTGTCATGTTCAGGGGTGATGTCGGCAAGCATGAACAGCAGAGTGTTCAGGTTGTCGAGGTCTTTGGCGAGATAGCCACGCCACTGAACATAATCCATGTCGGCGAGGTCAATCTTAGTCTTCTTACCTCCGATGAAAACGGTATCTTCGCGCTCGTCGAAATCAAGGCCGTTTTCAAAGTCGTAGTCGTTAACGTCGGCATGGGAGCCGGAGGCGGCAACTGTATCAATGGAATTGATGGTTGTTTCGATAAAGTTCTTAATTCGTGTAAGCGTCAAGCGGAAAGAATTGACAGAACTTTCGAGGCGTTTGAGCAGGTTTATGCTCATAAGTTGCCTGATACCTCGTTCACGACCACTGCGCGAAAGATTGCTGAAGCGTCCGTCCTCGCGAACTTCCATATATTTTTCCAACTTGCTCGGCAAGATAAAATCGGAGGGCGTGTAGATAGCGAGGTTAAGTTCGCTGACACTGACGAAAATATCATTGAAGCTGACTGCCGTAGGCAAGTCAGTGAGTTTGGGGGCACGAGAGATTGGCTTCAATCTCTCAGGGAACTTGCCGATGTCAGTTGTGTCGTAATATTGCTCGATGTGCTTGCGCGAGCGGGCAATGGTAACGCTGTCGAGGACTTCAAAGAAATCGAAGCTGAGCGATTCAAGGAGCGCTTTCGTGGTACGATCTTCCGGCGGAAGTTTGGACCAACGATTAAAAGCTGTCTGCGCCTGACGGAAAATATCGTCGAGCGAACTTGTCGTTTTGAGCTGCGCGTCCATAATTGAGCTGTCACCCTCGTAAGCGAGGGCAAGCTGATTGCGCAGGTCATTGAAGCGGTTGTTGACGGGGGTGGCCGACAACATGAGTACCTTTGTCTTAACTCCGGCACGGATAACCTTGTTCATCAACTGGAGATAGCGGTTCTCGCGCGGATTCTCGTCGTTCTCGTCGGTGGTAACTTTACCGCCGTTGCGGAAATTATGGCTCTCGTCTATTACAACGAGGTCATAATTGCCCCAGTTGATGTGTTCGAGGTCAAGGCCGTTGCTCTGCCCTGACTGACGCGACAGGTCGGTATGATAGAGAATATCATAGCGCAGACGGTCAGCAACGAGAGGGTTATTGACGTAGTTACTACGATAAGTAACCCAGTTGTCGTGCAGCTTCTTCGGGCATAGGACGAGAACGGACTTGTTGCGGTTCTCGTAATACTTTATGACCGAAAGAGCGGTAAACGTCTTGCCGAGGCCCACGGAGTCGGCAAGGATGCAGCCGTTGAACTTTTCCAACTTGTTGATGATGGCGAGAGCGGCATCACGTTGGAAATTGTAGAGCTTATTCCAGATAACGCTCGACTTGAAGCCCGTGGCTTCATTTGGTAGCACGTCTTCCGAAATATCTTCAAGGAACTCGTTGAAGATATTGTATAGCGTAACAAAGTAGATGAATTCCGGAGCGTTTTCCTTGTATGCGTTGGTGATGTTGTCGAGCACCTGTTCCGTAACGACTTGAAGTTGTTCACTGTCGTTCCAAATCTGATTAAAGATTTGGAGGAACTGCTGTGAGAACGGAGCCTCCATCTTGGTAATGGCGGTGGCAAGGTAATTGCCCCGTTCAGTGCCGAGTTCAACGCAGGTAAAACCGTTGGCACCGGTATATGAAGTGCTATCGGAGATAATCATGGGAGGTATGCCGGCGTTTGTGCGATTCGATTTGAAGCACACTTTACGTCTGATCCATTCAGCGCACTCCTTGGCAACGGCTTTCAATGAAAGTTCATTGCGGAGTTTGATTTCAAACTCAGAGCCGTAAAGGTCGCGCTCCCGATTAAGGCGAGGAATATAAAATTCGCGCTTCTGCTTGTCAGCCTTTTCGGTTACGAAAGAAGGCGACGTAAAAATGAAGCGCAGTTCGGAAATATCAGACAACTGCTCTTTCAGTTCCTGAAAAGCATATATGGAAAAACAAGACGCGGCGATTGCCACCTTGGAGCCGGAGCGCAAGGTGATGAGCATATCGTCTTTCAGCGTCTTGTTTACGTTGTCGATTACTTCCATATACAAAAAATGAGAGCACCCAAGTAGCATCTGAAGGCCGACCAAAGCCTGTAACGACTACGAGGTGTTCTCAAAGTTTTCGGCTCTCGCCGTATGTCTTTGTGTTAATGAATGGTCATTTTCAGATTGATGTTACTGATATAGTGCAAATTTAGATAAAAATTTTGAGATTTCTACACCGGCAACATAAAAAAACA
>CAJLTZ010000072.1 GCA_905209725.1 uncultured Muribaculaceae bacterium | reverse complement strand
TTCTTCACCTGCGCGGACACGTTGCAGCAATTCTTGCCATTCCGATTCATCAAGAATCAGTTCTACTTCCTGCGAGCTGCTGGAAAGCGTGTCGAATGTAACGCCTCTCAGGTCTGCAAGGCGGTAAAATATGCCTCGCTTGGTGCGCAACGTGTGTACTCTTGACAATGGAATGCTTGTGGTCTGCTTAAATCCGAAACCCTGGGTGAAGATTAGTTTGTCGTTTGCTATATGGAATTTACTGAAATAATATCTGAAGAATGCTATGATGGCGGGTAATGCAATAGCAAATATCGCTATTATGGCAATCGCCTTCAGATTGATTGTCGATGAACGGAATAGATTGGCCAGAAAATAGATTATGGCGATAATGGATACGCTACTGAGTTCCCTGATCGATTTCAGGAAGATAATCATGAGTGCAGCCGGACTCATGCGGCGCGGCCTGGAGAAGTCATTCATTGTCATCGGCTTCTTCTACGGTTGAATTAATCAATAGCGACTTTATGCGCTGGGCCTGTTCATGGCTCAGACCGGGTATGGAAATCTGATTCAAGGCTGCCTGGGAACCATTGACAATGTCCAGATAGTAAAGGTGGAAGATGCGGCTCAAGGGATTCATCCGGATTGTTACCTGCTGAATCTTATTCAGGGGTATTGTGGTGACTTTGGTAAAAAAGAGTCCCGTGCGATAAGAAATATCCTTGTCGCGCAATGCATAGCCCCGTATGTCATATATTTTCCGGGACAATATCAGGTTCAAGGTCATGGCGATAGCCAACACACATTCTACCACTGAAAATATCAAGAGACCATAATCATTTACCAACACCGGAATGAGTAAAGCGCAGGCCATGAGGATGATGTAGATGATTGCGATTCGCATGGTCAGCACCTTGACGTAATACTTTGACAGGGGGGTGAAGGCAAGGCTGTCTACCGGTTGAATATCATCAGGCCAAACCTGTCTGTTTACCATAATGCATTTGAGTTAAGATATAAGTATGACACCGAAATTATTTAATGTATTGATTAGTCAACGCATCTTTTGGCGTCTTTTCGGCGCTTTGTGCGACTCCGCTCAGTCACGATGCCCGCATCGCTCCTTCTCGGACTCACACAAATCACTCGAAAATACACTCAAAATATGCATTAACTAATTTGCGGGTCATACTTACTGTAATTGAAATAAGTGTCTACCCGCCGCAAATTTACGAAGAATTTTTCAATTCTTGACATTAGTGTCCACTAAAAAATCATAAGAGTACTTTGAAATTCAATCCGTTATAAGAGATTTTGAGGCGCAACGATTTGAAATTACTTTTGCAGTCTGAATCAGACTGTTATGAATAAGGACAAATATGTTTTCGCCCAATTAGTCGGCTTTCTTAACAATATCAGGATCAGGACCTGAGCAACACTGTGCCCTTAGTATATCAGAGCGGTTATCTGGCAATCAAGGAGTATGATGCACGTCTCAGGACAGGCACATGGCATCTACCTCTGCGAATTTCGCGACTATGGCAGCCCGCGCTCCATCGTCGTGACTGTTTATAGTTGATTATGCACGTCAATTCGAAATAATTACTAATTTTGTGGTGTACTTATAACGCAAGTTTTGCTATGAATGACGGTAATAATAAATATTGCTACAGATATCCACATCCTGCGGTCACTGCCGATTGCGTGATATTCGGGTTTGACGGCTCGCAACTGAATGTGTTGCTTGTGGAGAGGGGAGGGGAGCCTTACCGTGGCTGGTGGGCTTTCCCCGGTGGATTTGTGGGGATTGATGAGAGTTGCGAAGATGGAGCTTTGCGGGAATTGCAGGAGGAAACTCAACTTACTCCGGGATATGTGGAACAGTTTCACACATATTCCGACCCCGGCCGCGATCCGCGTGAAAGGATTATCACAGTTGCTTACCTCGCACTTGTCAGATTGCAGGACGTGAAGGGTGGGGATGATGCTAAGGAGGCACGTTGGTTTCCTCTCGACAAGGTGCCTCAGTTGGCCTTCGACCATGACACGATACTTCGGGATGCTCTGGCTCGGTTGCGGGAAAGAATTCATTTTCAGCCTGTAGGATACGAACTGCTTCCCGAGAAATTCACGTTAAAAGAACTTCAGACTCTATATGAGTCGATTCTTGGCGTTAGATTTGATCGCCGGAACTTTGCCAAGAAGATGCTGCATCTGGATATCTTAACATCCTTGGATGAGACAGTGTGGCCCACTCCAAGGCGGGAGGCCAAACTATACAAGTTCAACCTCGACAAATACAAGGAATTGAAGAGGCACGGCGTCCGTCAGGAGTTTTGACCGCAGATTTTCAAAATAATGACACTCTAAAAAATGAATGACGTATGATAGGAGCTATTATTGGTGACATTGCCGGAAGTTGCTATGAGTTTAACAACACATCTGACTATAACTTCCCTATGTTTTCCCGCGAAAAGGATTTTACCGACGACACGATTTGCACTGTTGCTGTCGCTGACGCAATCCTGAAGGATATTGATTTTCAAACATCCTTGAAACGCTGGTGCCGCAAGTTTCCTCACCCGATGGGCGAGTATGGCGGCTACTTTTATAAATGGATAATGAGTGATGATGCCCGACCATATGGCAGTTATGGGAATGGTTCGGCAATGCGCGTGAGTCCGGTAGGTTGGCTTTTCTACAACGAGCAGGATGTCCGGAATCAGGCTGAAATCACGGCTGCAGTCACACACAATCATCCCGAGGGAATCAAAGGCGCGGTGGCCATTGCTGTAGCAATCTTCAGGATGAGGAATGCTTCCACAAAATCCTCCGCCATATTTGAAAATGTAGCGAAAGAATTCTATGGCTACGACGCATTCTCCAACCTGCCGCGAAGGGGAGTATTTGACGTAACCTGCCAGGGATGTGTTCCGCTGGCATTATATCTTGCTTCGCGTGCCACAAGTTTCGAGGATGCCATTCGCATTGCCGTTTCTTATGGCGGAGACACTGATACAGTCGGAGCTATCGTGGGTTCATTGGCCGAGGCACAGTATGACATTCCGGACAAAATGATTCAACAAGCCAAGTCATACCTTCCGCAGGAGATGCTTGATATAATAGCGGAATTTGAAAAGAAGAGAAGATGACAGATTTTGTAGCAATTGATTTTGAGACGGCCAATGCGCGCAGGTCGAGCGTATGCAGCGTAGGCATTGTAGTGGTTCGCGGAGGCGAGGTTGTAGATAAGTTTTACTCACTCATACGACCCACTCCCAACTATTACACCTATTGGGCCACAGAACTACACGGACTCACACGGCGTGACACTGACGGTCAGCCCAGATTTCCGGAAGTCTGGGCGCAGATAGAGCCAATGATACAAGGATTACCGCTTGTGGCACACAACCGGCCATTTGACGAAGGATGTCTGAAGGCAGTTTTTGAGAAATATGGAATGACATATCCCGACTATGAATTCCACTGCACGCTTGCCGCATCGCGCCGCTGTCTCGACATCCCCAGCCATCAACTACACATCTCGGCTGCGGCATGTGGCTACAATATGGAGAACCACCACCACGCCCTCGCCGACGCCGAAGCCTGTGCAGCCATCGCCCTGAAAATTCTATAATGTAGAATTTTGAATTAGTCAAGCCCTCAGTCGCGGAGCGACTGCCCTATAAGGATATTTTTATCCCAGTTGCCGTAACATTTTATCAATTGCAGGGAATTATTAAAAGGAGGAGAACATGCGGATTAGGGAAAAATCCGGCAATTTCATTGGCACAAATCGATTGAAACATAGTATTACCGCAATGATGGAACTGCACTTCGATAATCCCATAAAGTGATACGCCACGAGAAGTCTACGCTAATAGTGGCAATTATTTTTGTATGCGATGTCACCTTTCGTTTCCCCGACGTGTCTATTATACGAGACGTCTCCAATATACATGATGTCTCACAAATAACAATATCAAACAAATAAAACTTCAGAATTATGGATGGGAATTTAGTTCAGGTATTGGTCCCTATCTTCATCTGCGTGGTGCTCCCCGTGGCAATCGTTCTAATAGTGTTCCTCGCCGCTATGAATAGCGACAACAAACGGGCTCAAATCCTTATCAAGGCCATAGAAGCCGGAAACGGACTCGATGCAGACCGACTCGCCGAGGCTTTGCGCAAACCAAGGAAATCTCCTCATGAAATCCTCTATCTCCGTTTGCTGCGTGGCTGCATATTCAGCCTTGTGGGAGTGGCCCTGATAAGTGTAGGACTTGTAAACTACGCCTGCGGAACGGAATTTTCAGCCGACCCGGTAACCGTCCCGATGATGATAGGCGCTCCGTGCATTGCCATAGGCATAAGCTATTTGATTGTTTACTTTGTAAGCCGTAAGGAGATTAAGAAATAATCCGATGACGCGCGAGCAATTCATAACTCATGTGGAGAGCACACAGAAGGCGTTTCGACGTTTTCTTGTGGCTCTTTGCTGCGGTGATAGTGCACTCGCGGATGATGTTGCCCAGGAGGCATATATAAAAGCCTACCTTTCATCGGAAGGATTCAATAGCATTGATAAATTCAATGCGTGGATATATCGAATTGGATATAACACCTTCATAAACCACAAGCGTACGGAAAAAGGATCTGTCGGATATGACGAAGCAGTGCATCTAGCCTCATCATGCAGAAGTGACGATTCGTTTCGATATCAGCAATTATATATGGCATTGAATAATCTTCCCTGCAAGGAACGGACTTCGATACTCTTGTTTTATCTTGAGGATTATTCAATAAAAGAGATAGCCGATATAGTGGGCGTAACGCAGGATGCTGTGAGGCAACATCTTTCGCGAGGGCGGAAGCATCTACGCAATTTGTTAGAAACCTCAGAAATATAATAAGACTATGGAAGATGATAAATTGAAAGATTTGTTTGTAAACTTCAAACCGGAACTCTCGTCGGACTTCTCGTTTTTAACCAAATTAAAGAATAATCTCGAGCAAGTGGAACTGATAAAGCAGCATAATGAAGAGATTGCTGCAAGACGCAAGAAGGCGGTTGCAATCGCGGCCTGCGCTGGATTTGTAGTAGGCTTCCTGTTTTCTTTAGCTCTGCCATATCTTGGGAATGCAATGGAAAATATACAGGTATCATTGTCAACAGGCACTTTTCTCAAGATGATAATGGACAATTATCTCATTGCCGCATGGCTGATAATCGGAGCAGCAACAGTGCTGATATCATTGAATGTCTACGACATTTCCATGTCGCTGATGCAGCGACAATCGCAGCGCTGAGTTTGAATTTGGGGCCGCTGTGAAATAATATGGCGAGTGGAGTTGTTATATTATTATGGAAATCAGAAGAGAACAGCTTACACGCTATATTACGCCTCTCCGCGAGGGCGGTTCGCTGCCTGCACTGGCCGAGGCTTCGGATGATTTGAAGTATGTGGTGAAATTCCGCGGTGCCGGCCATGGAGCAAAGGCGCTCATCGCAGAATTTATCAATGTGGGCCTGCTGATGATGTGCAAGCGGCTCAAATGGATCAAAGCCGAAATATTTCCTGACCCAGCCAAACTAGCAGTATTCAATTGTGCGCATTCCATTGAGGAAATAGGGGAGCAGTTGGACGGTTTTCTGAAAGTTGCCTCGGGCGATAGGGCAGGGGGGCCGATGGCTGAATTGCCTGTGGAGGAACGCTTCCGCTGGCTGTCGGCAGTAAAAAGCGCCTGCCTCTCCACGTCGCGACCGCATCCCGGCCTGACGTCAGATCCGGACGCCACTTTCCGCCGTCTCTTCGCTGAGCAGGTAAAGTAAGAGCCCTGCCAGCAACATCCTTTATGCCACAACTTTCAATCCTATAATCGATAGGATTAGAGTGGTGATGAAAAATATTCTATAGAAAGAAAAGTATTGAAGACGTCGAGTTTGAGGAAGTGGAC
Organism: uncultured Muribaculaceae bacterium; assembly: GCA_905209725.1. Lineage (GTDB taxonomy): Bacteria > Bacteroidota > Bacteroidia > Bacteroidales > Muribaculaceae > Lepagella. The sequence continues at coordinate 7,035 of CAJLTZ010000072.1, read as the reverse complement.
CTTGAATTTGACTCTCTTTTCCCCGACTCAACAATTCAAGAGCAAGACCACTGACGCAATGCCAAATAAAAGGCCAACGATTGCTATTGGTATTATGGCTTTTCTCAAAGTTTTCTTTGCTCGTCATTTAAGTACGACAAAAATCTGAAAACATCGAATTTTGGGTTAGCTGTCTAAATCCTAAATACTTCAATACTTCAATACTTCAATCTCAAATACTTATTTCTTATGCCTCATTCCTTATGACTTATGACTTGTTATGTTCTATTCCTTGTCCATATGAACATCGAGCTGCGGGAAGGGGAATTCGAAGCCGTGTTCGGGTAATTCGGTATAGATCCTTTCGTTCATCTCGAAATATAGTGGCCAGTAATTGTCCTGATGAGTCCAGGCACGCACCACAAGCACTATCGCACTGTCGCCGAGTTCGTTGAGCCCAACGAACGGTTTTCGGCTCACGCGCTTCGGTATCTCCACCGGCATGTCGTAACGAGAGTCGATGATATTGCCTGCATATTGCTTTGCGCGCCGATGGAATGCGCGATAGAGCCATGAGCGTTTCTTTCCGCTTTCCTGGGAATTTTCCACGGGAAGATTCTGCTTGAGTTCCTCTTCGCGCTGTTCCTCGCGATATTTCATGTCATCCTCCACAAACTCCTTCACCACCCGGTCGTCGCTATGCAACATCGCCATAAGCACCTCCCTGGCTGCCTTGAAATCAGTGCCGTAGGATAATCCTACTGTCCATTCAATGCGGCGGTATGGCTCAAGGGAGTAATTATTGATGGAGCTGGTGGAGAGCACACCGTTGGGGATGATTATCGAACGGTTGTCGATGGTATTTATCACAGTGTTGAAAAGCTGGATCGACTTCACCGTGCCCGTATAGCCCGAAACCTCTATGTAATCCCCTACCTTGTAAGGCTTAAGCAAGAGAATCAGCACGCCACCTGCAAAATTCTGGAGCGTGCCGCTCAATGCCATACCGATAGCCACACCAGCCGATGCGAAGATTGCCAGGAAACTGCTCGTCTCTATTCCGAGGATTCCAATCACCGTGATGATGAGGATGAAATAGAGAGTAATCTTTACAAGCGATAGGGCGAACGTGGTGATGGAGGCATCGACATGCTTGCGCGTAAGCATATTGAAGATTACCTTATATAGTTTCTTGATAACGAAGCGTCCCACATAGAACACCAGTATCGCTATCAGCAACTTGAACGTGAAATTCACCAGCGATGACGCTATCTTCGACAAAGCGTCCTCAAATCCCAGTCCCTTGAGGCTGTCGAAAAAGGTGGTTGTGTCGATCTCCTTTGCCACATCCTCTGCAGGGATGGCGGGGATCACAGGATTGTCCTGCAAATTGAATCCAAACATAAAGGAAAGAGTTTAAGATTTTTAGCGTTTAACCATACGGACCACATTTTCCACATGGTGGGTGTGCGGGAACATGTCAACAGGTTGCACGTCTGTGACACGGTATTTGTCATCGAGCAGCGCGATGTCGCGTGCCTGGGTGGCCGGATTGCAGCTTACGTATACAATCACGTCGGGAGCTGCATTGAGTATCACCTTCACCACATCCTCGTGCATGCCTGCGCGGGGCGGGTCTACAATCATCACATCCGGCCGCCCATGGAGCATGATAAATTCATCTGTGAGCACATTCTTCATGTCGCCGGCATAGAAAATCGTATTGTCGATGCCATTGGCCTCCGAATTTATTCGCGCGTCGGAAATCGCCTCCTCCACATATTCAATCCCCACCACCTTGCAGGCATTGCTAGCCACAAAATTGGCTATCGTTCCGGCACCGGTGTAAAGGTCGTATACGAGAGGTTTTCTCTCCTCCTCTGCCCTGTCGAGCCCAGCATAGCGGCGTGCCACGCTGTAGAGCTTATGCGCCTGGGCCGAGTTGGTCTGATAAAACGACTTGGCATTAACCCTGTATTTCAGCCCCTCCATATCCTCCAGGATGTAGTCACGTCCTTTATATACAATGATTTCCTGGTCGGCAATCGTATCGTTCAATTTTGTATTGACCACATAAAGAAGCGATGTAAGTTGCGGAAATTTCTCCGAAATAGCCGTCATCATCGCGTCAATCGCCTCCTTATCGTTTTCGCCAAACACAAGGCACACCATCACCTCACCCGTGGAGGCCGTGCGAATCATCAGGGTGCGAAGGAGTCCATTGTTTTCCCTTATATTATAGAAGGTGTAACCCCGGCGTTCCGCCTCATCATATATAAAATTGCGGATTTCGTCGCCAAGGGGAGTCTGAAGATGGCATTGAGATATGTGGAGCACCTTGTCAAATGCGCCCGGAATATGGAATCCCAAGGCATTCGGCGAGTCTTCGAAATCCATACCGCTCTCAATCTCCTCCTTTGTGCGCCATTTCTTTGAGGAGAAGGTATATTCCATCTTGTTGCGGTAGCACCAGATGGAATCGCTGCCGAGAGTATCGTTGATTTCGGGAAGTTCCACCTTGGCGATGCGCTCCAGAGCATCCACCACCTGACGGCGTTTCCATTTCAACTGTTCATCGTAAGGAAGATGCTGCCATTTGCATCCGCCGCATATCCCGAAATGACTGCATCGGGGACTTTGGCGCAGCGGTGAGCGGACTTCAAAGCGTGTGATATGCCCCTCGGCAAAACTGTGTTTCTTACGGTCAATCTGCACGTCGACCACATCGCCGGGGGCGCCATAAGGCACAAACAATACTATCGGACTCTCATCTTCGGGGCGCAGACGCACACGTGCCAGCGACTTTCCTTCGGCGGCCACCGACGTTATCTCCACCCCCTTCAATTCGGGTAACGGCTTCTTCTTCCTTGCCATGATTTCAAAAAATTTTCACAAAGATAGTGAAATTATGCCATTTTTTATTAAATTTGCAACTACAAATTCATCACTTGATGTTTTTGTGGCGTTTAAGACATGGGCAGAGAACTGTCCAAGTCGCTTTTTCCGTCTTATTAGGAATGCGGTTTTTCATCGTTTTTGATTTGTTTAAACGGCTTAATCTTAAACACTCTCTAAGGTATCAACCCGAATTTTATAAATACATATATATTAACACAATTAGCTCTATGGCAAAAAAGATCTATACGTTCGGCGACGGTAAAGCCGAAGGTAAGGCCGACATGAGAAATCTGCTCGGCGGCAAGGGAGCCAATCTTGCTGAAATGAATCTTCTGGGAATGCCGGTTCCTCCCGGCTTCACCATAACCACTGAAGTTTGTACAGAATATACCCAGCTCGGTCGCGACGCTGTGGTGGCCGACATCAAGGCCGATGTAGAGAAAGCCATCGCTCACGTGGAGGCACTCACGGGCAAGAAATTCGACGACCCCTCCAATCCGCTGCTCGTATCCGTACGCTCCGGTGCTCGCGCTTCTATGCCCGGCATGATGGACACCGTGCTCAACCTCGGTATGAACGACGCTACCGTAAACGCACTTGCCGAAAAGAGCGGAAATCCCCGCTTCGCCTGGGACAGTTACCGCCGTTTCGTGCAGATGTATGGCGACGTGGTGCTCGGTATGAAGCCTAAGAGCAAAACTGATATCGACCCCTTCGAGGCCATCATGGACAAGGTGAAGGAGGAGAAGGGTGTCAAACTCGACACCGAACTCGATGTTGACGACCTCAAGGAGCTCGTGAAGCGTTTCAAGGCTGCCGTGAAGGATTACACCGGCAAGGACTTCCCCGATTCCGCATGGGATCAGCTCTGGGGCGGAATCTGCGCCGTGTTCGACAGCTGGATGAACGAGCGCGCCATCATCTATCGCCGCATGAACCAGATTCCCGAAGAATGGGGAACGGCTGTCAATGTGCAGGCTATGGTTTACGGCAACATGGGCAATAATTCCGCCACCGGCGTTGCCTTCAGCCGCGACGCTGCCACAGGTGAAAATATCTTCAACGGTGAATATCTTATCAACGCACAGGGTGAGGACGTTGTGGCAGGTGTCCGCACACCCCAGCAGATCACAATCGAAGGCTCACGCCGCTGGGCTGCCCTCCAGGGCATCAGCGAAGAGGTGCGCGCTTCCAAATATCCCTCACTTCAGGAATCGATGCCCGCACTCGCCGAGGAACTCATCAGCATCGCCCATAAACTCGAGGACCACTATCGCGACATGCAGGATATGGAGTTCACCATTCAGGACGGCAAACTCTGGATGCTCCAGACTCGTAACGGCAAACGCACAGGTGCCGCTATGGTACGCATCGCCATGGATCTCCTCCGTGAGAACATGATCGATGAAAAGACAGCCCTTCTCCGCATGGAGCCTCAGAAACTCGACGAGCTTCTCCACCCCGTGTTCGACAAAGATTCCCTCAAGCACGCCAAGATTGTGGCAAAGGGTCTCCCCGCTTCTCCGGGCGCTGCCACAGGCCAGATCGTATTCCAGGCTGAGGACGCTGAGGAATGGGCTGAGAGAAAGAAAAAAGTTATCCTTGTACGCATCGAGACAAGCCCCGAAGACCTTCGCGGTATGGCTGTGGCCCAGGGTATCCTCACAATGCGTGGCGGCATGACTTCGCACGCTGCCGTTGTGGCTCGAGGCATGGGCAAGTGCTGCGTTTCCGGCGCCGGCGAAATCAAGGTCGACTATAAAGCAAAGACCGTCGAAATGGGCGGCAAAGTCTATAAGGAGGGAGACTGGATCTCTCTCAATGGCTCCACAGGTGATGTATATGACGGTCAGGTGCCCACCGCTGAGCCCGAACTCGACGGTGATTTCGGCGCAATCATGAACCTCGCCGACAAATTCACCCACTGCCTCGTGCGCACCAACGCCGACACACCCCGCGATGCCAAGCAGGCACGCCACTTCGGCGCCCAGGGTATCGGCCTCTGCCGCACAGAGCACATGTTCTTCGAAGGCGACCGTATCAAGGCCATCCGCGAAATGATCCTCGCCTCCGATGAAGAGGGTCGACGCACAGCCCTCGCCAAACTCCTCCCTATGCAACGCATGGACTTCGAAGGCATCTTCGAGGCTATGGACGGATTCGGCGTTACTGTCCGTCTGCTCGATCCCCCGTTGCATGAGTTCGTTCCTCACCAGACTGCCACCCAGAAAGAGATGGCTCAGGAGATGGGTCTCACTCTCGAGGAGGTAAAGGCAAAGGTTGACTCCCTCGAGGAATTCAACCCGATGCTCGGACACCGTGGCTGCCGTCTCGGCATCACATATCCCGAAATCACAGAGATGCAGACACGCGCCATCATAGAGGCAGCGCTCAACTGCAAGGCCCGTGGTATCAAGGTATTCCCTGAAATCATGGTACCCCTCGTTGGCACTCTAAAGGAACTCCAGCACCAGGCAAACGTGATCAACACCACAGCTGCCAAGGTATTTGACGAGCGTGGCGAGACCATCGCCTACAAGGTAGGAACAATGATTGAGGTGCCCCGTGCTGCCCTCACAGCCAACAAGATCGCCGAGGTAGCCGACTTCTTCTCATTCGGTACGAACGACCTGACGCAGATGACCTTCGGTTACTCTCGCGACGACGCACCCAAATTCCTCAAATACTATAAGGAAAAAGGCATCCTGAAAGTAGATCCCTTCGAGGTATTGGATCAGGAAGGTGTAGGTCAGCTTGTAGAGATGGGCGTTAAGAAAGGCCGCAGCACGAAGCCCGAACTGAAAGTGGGCATCTGCGGCGAGCACGGAGGCGAGCCCAGCAGCGTGAAATTCTGCGCCAAACTCGGCATGAACTACGTCAGCTGCTCCCCCTACCGCGTCCCCATCGCCCGCGTAGCTGCGGCGCAGGCCAGCCTGGAAGATTAATTAAAGGATTGATAATCAGCAATTAACAAAGGCTGCAATGCGTGTCCCAATCGGCAGCATTGCAGCCTTATTATTATTCTACTATGTCAGAATCTGAAATGAATGCATATCGGTTCAATTCCGGCAAGGAACCGACAGACGAAATGCTCGCCCAAATCATGCGCGAGGTTGCTGCTGATGCAAAAACGCGCCATGAGGAAGCAACAAAAAAATATTTTGATGAGCTTCGTAAGGGAGCAGAAGAGCAACAGGCCAAGTGGGCAAATAGAATAAATGAATTGAAAAATGGCAACTGCTGAGCATAAACCGGAATTGATAATCATAGCCGGACCTAACGGATCAGGCAAAACTTCTATTACCCAAAAGTTCCTCCATCATGAGTGGGCGGAAGGGACTACGTATATCAATCCCGACCAAGTTGCCAAAGATATGTTCGGCGATTGGAACAATGAGGAAGCCGTCTTGAAAGCAGCCAACTACTGCTCTGAACTTCGCGAGACATGTCTTGCCGAGAAGAAAAGTTTCGTTTTTGAAACAGTCTTTTCAGCTCAAGATAAGATTGATTTTGTCCTGCGTGCAAAAGAAGTAGGCTTCTTTATTCGCATTTTTTTCATCTCAACTTCGAATCCGGCAATTAATGCTTCAAGAATTGCCAAACGCGTTATGGAAGGTGGGCACGATGTTCCAATAACAAAGATAATATCGCGCTATAACAAGTCAATTCAAAATTGCAAAACAGTATCCTCAATAATTGACCGTCTTTACGTTTACGATAACTCAATCGATAACGCTGACGCCCGCCCCCTCTTCCGCCTTACCAACGGTGAGATAGCCAAGCAGTACACAAACAAAATTCCTGAATGGGCGCTAATCTTATTGAAAGATGTGCGCAATTCATAAAGGTTATAATTAGGGATATTGATATGCTTGCCGTCATTTTCGGCAAGCACGGCTTAAATGTTGCTACTGTCGAAGTCCTAGCCTCCGACGTAGCCTTTGACTTGAATGTTGTATGTGTTTTTTCCCGTTAAGCGAGAGCAATGGAAGACTCGTTTACATCGCAGAACGCATGATAGATGCATTTCGAATTAATTAACTTTGCCACAAAGTGACGCCCATATAATAGCGGTAGAATAAGTGCAGTATCATATTTATTATTAACTTTCCTCTAAAACGTATTTGTCAACATCATACAGGAATAGCATCAAAAAAG
>CAJLTZ010000071.1 GCA_905209725.1 uncultured Muribaculaceae bacterium | reverse complement strand
AGCCCCGATAAAATCAGGGCTTAAAGAAATGCGTCGCGGAGTTTGGGACGTTTACGTATGTAAACTATGCTAAACCCTTTGTAAGGACTTTGAATGGCCGGTAGTATTTTGTAGTTAGCCTTGATATTCGCCGGATTAGCCGTTGGAAACTCCGATGAGATCCTCGAACATTCCTACTGAATAGAGCCACCAGAGCAAAATGAAGATCAGAAGGAGGACACCGAGCCAGAGCCAAAGCTTATTGACCTTGCCGGAACGATGACGTTCCTCTCTTTTTCCCTCAGCCTTTAATTTGCCTGCCTCGAGGATGTCCTCGTCGCGGCGGCCTTCGTTGTTTTTCTTTTCGTGTGTTTCCATAACCTTAATATTTGTTTCTTTATCTTAAAAACAATGCAGGGGCAAAGTGGTTCAGTGAAAGTGAAAAATTTTTAAATAAAAATGAAAAAAGTGTAGTCGCTCCGCAACTATTTGTTTGATATGAAGTTCTTAGAAGGGAATCGGGTCCTCGCCCGGAGCGGGCATGATGTCGGGCATCTCAGGAGGGGGCGTGCCGCCGGCAAACTGGAAGCCGCCTGCACCCGGTGCTGTGCCGGCATCGTCCTTGTCGGAATTCATCCGCGACTCATAACGCTCGGTCTTCACCTCATCGAATGCGTCGCTCGCCGAAGACAGTCCGTCGTCCCAGTTGTCAAATTTAGCATACCGGCTGATGAAGCGCAGTTTCACATCTCCCACAGCACCGCTTCGATGCTTGGCGACAATCAGTTCGGCAAGGCCACGGATGTCATTGTTGTTCTGGTCCACGGAACTCTTCGTGTAATACTCCGGGCGATGGATGAAGCAGACGATATCGGCATCCTGCTCTATGGCGCCCGACTCGCGGAGGTCGGAGAGCACAGGGCGCTTGTCCTCGCGTGTCTCCGTGGAACGGTTGAGCTGCGACAATGCGATGATAGGAATATTGAGTTCCTTCGCCAGAGCCTTCAGCGATCGTGATATCGTGCTGACCTCCTGCTCGCGGCTGCCGAGTTTCATTCCCGACGCACTCATAAGCTGCAGGTAGTCAATCATAATAATCTTCACGCCCTTCTCCCGCACGAGTCGTCGTGCCTTGGTGCGGAGTTCCGTGATTGAGAGTCCCGGCGTCTCATCAAGATATAGGGGCGCGGAATAGATAGAACTGACGCGGGTGTTGAGGCGGTCCCATTGCTCGGTGGTGAGCTGGCCGCTCTTGATCACCTCGCCGTCAAGTTCAGCTACATTCGAGATGATACGCTTCACAAGCTGCACGTTGGCCATCTCAAGCGTGAATATCGCCACCGGGATATTATAGTCGATGGCCATATTCTTTGCCATCGAGAGCACGAAAGCGGTTTTACCCATCGCAGGACGGGCGGCGATGATGATGAGGTCGGAGTTCTGCCATCCCGACGTCATCTTGTCGAGCATGGCATAGCCTGTCTGAAGTCCGGAAAGACCTGTCTGCGTGTTGGCCGCGGCCTGTATCTGCTCAAGGGCGAGATTGAGCACCGGGTCGATCTGCGTCACCTCCCGCTTCAGATGCGTCTGCGAGATTTCGAAAAGCTGTCCTTCGGCATCCTGCAAAAGGTCGTCAACGTCGTTGCTCTCGTCGTAGGCCGACTCCTCCACCTTCGCGGCAAAGGCTATCAGGCGGCGGGCAAGGAATTTCTGCGATATGATTTTCGCGTGATACTCCACATTGGCCGCGGAATAGACCTTGGCCGTGAGTTCGGCGATATGCACCGCGCCTCCAACTTCCTGCAGCGTGCCGTTGGCACGCAGCTGCTCGGTGACGGTGCGCATATCAATAGGCCGCTGATTGAAACCCAATGTGGATATGGCATCATAGATCTTCGCGTTGACCGGGTCGTAGAATGAGTCGGGCGTGAGATAGTCCGCCACATTCATATATGCGTCCTTCTCGAGCATCAGCGCACCGAGCACCACCTCCTCGAGTTCCGTATCGCGCGGCGGAAGCTTGCCTGTAGGATCCTGACGTATCGGCTCAAACTGAGGTTTGCGTCTTCTGTTATTATCCTGATATTGTGATTCTGCCATTTATTTTCCTCCGATTAATTATTTACCACCTTATCAATGCCAACAGATACCATACCGACACGCCACACATCAGCATCGCCGTCTTTCCGAGGAGCGGATTGAGTTCGGCACCCTTAGCCTGGCGTATCTGCACATAGAGCAGATAATGGACATTGATGTAAATGAGCGCACCTAATTGCCACACATAGTCCACACGGGCTATCGTGGCCAGTTCGATAAACATCAGCGCAAAGAAGCCGTTGGCAAGATAGAGCGCCGGCATGGATTCGCGCCCGAAAATCACGGCGAGAGTATGCTTACCCACTTCGCGGTCGGCGTCGCAGTCGCGGAAATTATTCACAATCAGTACATTGGCGCCCATGAATCCGATTGCAAACGACAGCGGCAAAGCCACGGGGAGCATAGCCCACGACTGCGTCTGCACATAAGCGGTGAGCGTCACCGGCACAATCCCGAAAAAGAGGATCACGGCCAGTTCGCCAAGTCCGTGGTGAGAGAGAGGGTAAGGCCCTGCGGAATAAGCCAGTGCGAACACGGCGATTGCTACTCCGGGGATAAGCAGTAGCCAGCCGCCCCAGATGATAAGGCTGCATCCGAGCGCGCAGTCGATGGTGAGGAGCGCGATGATGGCTGCCAGCATCGCCCGGGGCTTGATGTCACCTTCGGTGACTCCCCTTCGGAAACCCTCCCGTCCCTTCTTGTCGAGTCCATTCCTCCAGTCGAAATATTCATTGGCGAAATTGGAGATAATCTGCGCTGTGATGGCAAAAAGCATGCAGATAAGGAATGGCAGCCAACGGAACGAATTGCAGTAGTCTGCCACGCCGCCGCCGGCTATCACGCCGGCCACCGAGACGGGAATAGTGCGCAGGCGCATGGCCTCCAGCCAGGCTTTAATTGAAGATGTTTGACTCATTTTGAAATGAATAATAACCGTCGGCTGAAATTATAAGATGGTCGAGGAAACGGAGTTCCACGGTTTTGCAGGCGGCGTACACACGTTTTGTAAGTTCAGTGTCCTGCGGGCTGGGACGCAGCGAGCCGGAGGGATGATTGTGGCAGAGGGCTATCGCCTCGCTGTTGATGAGCAGGGCATGCTTAAGGAGAGCCTTGATGTCGAACACTGTGGCGCGCGCCGAACCTATAGACAGCCGTTGCTTGCCAATCACCATATTGGAATTATTCATGAACACGGCCCACATCTCCTCATGGGGAAGATTCCCCATGATGGGGCGCATCAACTGAAAAATATGCTGGGGACCGCCTATCTGGGGACGCTCGCCGAGTTCCTCGGAGTTATATCTGCGGATCAACTCGAGGAGCGCCTCAATCTGGAGCGCCTTGGCATTGCCTATACCTTCGATTTCAAGGAGTTCGGCACGTGTGCGTCGCTCGAGCATCAGGAGCAGGCCGTCGTTGGCGCGCATCAGTGCCCGGCAGATCTCTGTGATGGGGTGTCCGGTGACTCCCGTGCGCAATAAAATTGCCAGAAGGTCGGCCACTGAGAGGGTGCCGACACCATAACGCAGGGCCTTCTCGCGGGGACGGTCGTCCTCGTCGAGTTCCTTGACGGTGAGAGGTTTCTCTTCAGCCTGCCTGTATTCCGCAGACACGAGTTCCGCCAGCGATTGCGGATCCTTCAGTGGTTCCATAGTGTTTGAATCAGATTATATATCAGAGACCCTCGTTGGAGCCCTTCCGGATTTCCACCTCCTTGGCCACATCACGTTTCTGGCCAAGCACCATCTTCTGCACGTAAGCCTTGATGAATCCGGAGCCATAGCCGGTGAGTTGCACAAGGGCAGCCATGATGGCACGAGATGCTATGTCGAGGCTCTTCGTGGAGGCAAAGGCCGAGAAAAACAGGGCCAGCACATAGACGAGCAGCGGAATCAGCGCCCATTTCCAGAAGAAGGATGCCACAATCAGCGCCACAGCCCCGATGGTGAACACGGCAGGCATCCAGTGGACAAGCTTCATCGACCCTGGATAGAGCAGTTCGAGAGTGATGCGCGACATCCCGAACACATGCACCTGATTCCAGAATTTCTTCATGTCCACACGGCGCTTATGATAGACCTTCACATCGGGATAGAGCGTGATAGAGAATCCTGCCATGCGGATGCGCGTGCTCATGTCGATATCCTCGCTGAACATCTCGCGGAAACCGCCAACCTTCTCGTGGACCTTGCGGGAGAAACCCATATTGAATGTGCGCGGCACAAACTTTTCCATCGACACCTTGCCACCGCGGATTCCGCCGGTGGTGAGGAAGGAGGTCATGGCGAAGTTGATGGCCTTCTGGGTCTTGGTGAAAGAGTCATGCGCCGCATCGGGGCCGCCGAAGCAGTCGGCGGGGGAAGCGGCGAGGGAGGCTCGCAGGCGCCCAATGTAATCAGGAGGTAAAATACAGTCAGAGTCGACGAAGATAAAGAAATCTCCGCCGGCTCTGTCCATGCCGTAATTACGCGCTATGCTGCGTCCCTCATTATCTTTGCGGAAATATCTGATTGCGAAGTCATATTTTTGGCGAAGAATCCAGCTGCCGTCGCTGCCGGGGTCGGCTTCGAGGCAGGGAATCGTGCTGCCATCCTCTACAATCACTATTTCAAATCCGCGGTCGGTCTGGGCATCCAGACTCGCGAGCAGGTCGGCCATCTCGTCGGGTCGGTTGTACACGGGGACGATGATGGAGAATAGCATAAGATAAAGAGGCTAAAATATTAATCCTTATGCTTTCACGCGGCCCTGATAGCTGCCGTCGCGGGTGTCGACCTCGATGGAGTCGCCCTCGTTGCAGAAGAGGGGCACCTTAACGGTGGCGCCTGTTTCCACGGTGGCTGGTTTCAGTGTGTTGGTAGCTGTATCACCTTTGAGTCCGGGCTCTGTATATGTGATCTTGAGCACAGTCTTCACGGGCATCTCTGCATAAAGCACGGTGTTGGTGCTGGCGTCGGAAACAACCTCTACCACGTCGCCCTCCTTCATGAAGGGAGCGCCTGTAACAAGTTCCTTGGAGATAGGAATCTGCTCGAATGTCTCATTGCTCATGAAGATATCATCCTCGCCGTCGGCATAGAGATACTGATAGGGGCGGCGCTCCACACGCACGTCCTCGAGTTTCTCACCGATGTTGAAGCGGCGTTCGAGCACGCGGCCGTCAACGACGTCCTTAAGTTTTGTGCGCATGAAGGTGTTGCCCTTACCGGGCTTTACATGGAGAAACTCCACACAGAAATAGAGACGGCCATCGAGGCGGATGCACGTGCCGTTCTTGATGTCTTGAGCGTTCATCATTGCTGTATCGTTCTTTATTCGTTTGTATTGTCGTTAGTTATCTTTCGCTGTATGCCACATAAATCCCCGGGGCGCGACTGAGGCTTTTATGCCTGTGCCGCCACCGTTCCGGAAGCCGGCACTCATATCGCGACTGCAAAATTAATGATTTTTTTGGAAACTTCGGCAATATAATTTGTGAGATTGCGGAATTTTAGTTAATTTTGCAGCCGAATGCGAAAATCGCCCCGTCTTAGCCGGCATCGCGAACCGGCGACGGCTTCTTCGGCGACGCTTCATAAGCAGCATTCACAAACAGAAATTTAATACGTATAAATAAAATGAAAAGGACTTTTCAACCCTCCAACCGCAGAAGAATCAACAAGCACGGATTTCGTCTGAGAATGGCCACAAAGAATGGCCGCAAGGTTCTTGCCCGTCGTCGCGCCAAGGGACGTTTCTCCCTTTCCGTTTCCGACCACATCGCAAGCAAATAATTCAATCCGGCTTACTTCTAAAAAACCTCGCAGGGCCCTGCGAGGTTTTTTATTTATCAATCATCAATCGCAAAGACTTCTTGCCAGGGAATCGGCAATTGAGTTTCCAAGAGCCGGGACAGATTCAGAAGCACGCGATTCAGCCCCATGCGCCACCATATATTTATAAAAGAGTATGCGGCGCACACGCTCGCGAAGCATTCCCGGCGACACCTCTCCCCTCTTCACTGCCTCCGCTATCCTATCAATCTCCTTTTTCGTATCCACCGGGGCAAGCATCATGTCGGCGCCCGCCTTGAGCGCCATGTCAGATCCATAGCCCGATGCCCCTCCCATGTTCATCGCATCGGTAATCACCAGGCCCCGGAATCCCAATTCATTCCGCAGCAAACCATTGATCACCGTGGGCGACACTGCCGCCGGAAGCATACGCGAGTCAATCGACGGCACTGCCAGATGGCCCACCATCACCCCCGTAAGCCGCTGCTCCACCCATCTCCTGAATGGATAAAGGTCCACGGAGTCCATCTTCTGCAGGCTTCGCTCCACCACCCCCTTGCTCTTGTGGGAATCCACAGCCACCGAGCCGAGACCCGGGAAATGCTTGGCCACACTCACCACATTGCCATCCTCGATGCCACGGGCATAGGCGATGCCGAGGTCGGCCACCCGCCCGGGATCCCCGCCGAATGAACGGCGCCGCATGCGACCTCCATTGTCGGCTACATCAAGCACCGGCCCCAACACCATATTCACCCCTATCAACCGGCATTCACGCGCCAGTTCGCGGCCATAGCTATACATCGTCTCCTCGTCAACATCAGGCGCTATACTGCAGTTGTCGGGAAATTCCGGCGCATCTGAAAGGCGCATGGCAAGCCCCCATTCCGCATCAATCGCCACAAAGGGAGGAATATCCCCGAATTTGAGAAGAGAATCGGCCACCGCCGCAGCCCCCTTGATGTCCCCCTTCAGAAGCACAATCCCCCCCACCCCCATATCGGCATATTCGGCAATGCGGCGTATGGTCCAATAATCGTCGCTGGCATAAACGGCCGGCATCAAAAGCTGGGCGGCCATCCGCTCCACGCTCATTTGCGCAGATACGGAGTCCGCCCAGCTGTATGCCTCCTGAGTAATGTCGGATACCTCCTGTTGCCGCAGACTGTCAACGGCCGCATCCTTCCTCCCGTGCCCTCCTCCCGAGCAGGAGAGGAGCACAAGCACAAAAAGAAGGGAGAGAAACCGGCGGTCCATGACTTAGTTCATGACGATATGCATCTTATCGGGGATATTACAAATTTTTCGCTGCCTTCACAAACCTCAGCCTCGGGTCGGGATTAATCTCGAGGCCGGTGCGGGTGAGCCAGCCGATATAGTCAAGAATGCGGAGACACACCTCGCGGTCGTCACGCCATAGCTCGGTATGGTGCGCCATCGGGGTCATGTCGTCATTTCCCTCGGCGATATAGTCGATTGTGGCCACCACGTATTCACGCTCCGGATCCACCTCGCTGCCTCCAATCAGGAAATGCTCCACCTTTTCGTCATCGTTCATCACCACAAAGGCTTCGCCACTGATGGCCTCGCCACCTTTGGGAGCCACGATGTTCATTGTGGCGAGCAGGTCGGCGCCCTTGATGCGGATGATGCGCATACGGTTGGAGAAGGGGAAAGTGGAGAGGATCTGGCCCTCTGTCACCGGCCCTCTCTTCATGGGCTGGCGTATGCCGCCCACATTCATGATGGCCATGTCGAGGTCGGGAAGGTCGCGGCCCTCGGCACGCAGCGAGTCTATCACATGGCGGCCAAACCAGGAACCGAAGTCGCCCGACCAGTTGGCATAGGGACAAGCCTCACGCTTATTCTCCATATCCACGGCGCTATATCCGATCACGCGGGCATTCACCGAGTCGACCTTAGCCTTGTAAGGTGCGAGGAAAGCGCGTATCTCCTTGTTATAGGCCGACGGAGAGAACCGGTCGGTCACGGGGATATACTCATAATCATACTGCTTCCCGGCCAGATTGTCGAGGTCGATCTTTATATAGCCCACGTTCTTGCCATATTTGCCTGTCTGGGTTACGAGCACCGGTTTGCCCGCAGCATTCTCAATCCAATAAGGAGTCTTGTCGGGTGTGGCGGGGTCAACGAAGGTATGCGAGTGTCCACCGATCATGATGTCGATGTCGCGGCTCTCGCGGGCCAGCTTTATGTCAGACGCCTTTCCCTCCGACTCCTCATAGCCGATATGCGTCACGGCCACCACCAGATCGCAGCCCTTGCGGCGCAGTTCGGCGGCAGTGGCATTGGCTGTGGCTATGGCATCCTGATATTTCATCCCCGTGTAATTCTCCTTGGAGATAAGGCTCTCGGGATTCACGTTGATTCCCATGATTCCTACCTTCTTGCCGCCGATTTTCTTAATCACATACGGTTTGATAATCCCCTTGGCCGGGGTGGCCGAGAAATCATAATTGGCGGAAAGGCGGTTGCCCTTTACGGTTTTCCAATATTTGGCAAGCTGGTCGAGGCCATTGTCGAATTCATGGTTGCCAAGTATGCGCACATCATATTTCATCATATTGAAGATGGGATATTCCACATCTCCCTTGAAATATTTGAAATAGAGCGTGCCCTGCACCATGTCGCCGGCATCCACGAGAAGGACATTCTTCTCTGCCTTTCTCACGGAGTCGATGATTGCCATTCTCGGGAGGACGCCCCCAACGCCGTTGGCATCGGGGTCAATGTTGGAATGGGTGTCGTTGGTGGTGAGGATCACGAGGTCTTCCGCCGCCAGGGGCGCGGCGGCCATCATCAGCGCCGCCGCAAGGGAGATGAGTTTGCTGCGCATACTTTGTCGGAGATATTAATATTCAATAAGGTTCTTGCCGTCCATATCCTTGGGCTGCGGGAGTCCCATGAGATGGAGAAGCGAGGGTGCCACGTCGGCGAGACGGCCGTTCTCCACCTTGGCCTCGGGATGGGAGCCTACATAGATGAAGGGCACGGGATTGAGCGAGTGTGCCGTGTTGGGGGTGCCGTCAGCGTTGAGTGCGTGGTCGGCATTGCCGTGGTCGGCGATGATGATCACCTCATAGCCATGGTCGCGTGCTGCCTCCACAGTGCGCTTCACGCAGACGTCGAGCGTGGCGATGGCTTTACGGATGGCTTCATATACACCGGTGTGGCCCACCATGTCGCCATTGGCGAAATTCACCACTATGAAGTCATATTTCTCCATGTCGATGGCATCCACGAGTTTGTCGGTGACCTCGGGTGCACTCATCTCGGGTTGCAGGTCGTATGTGGCCACCTTGGGAGAGGGCACAAGGATACGGTCCTCACCGGCGAAGGGTTCCTCGCGGCCGCCGTTGAAGAAGAATGTCACGTGGGCATATTTCTCTGTCTCGGCGATGTGAAGCTGTTTCTTCTGATTGCGAGAGAGATATTCGGCGAGGGTGTCGGGCACATCCTGCTTGTTGAAAAGGATATGCACGCCCTTGAAGGAGTCGTCGTAGGGTGTCATGCAGTAATACTGCAGGTCGGGTATGGGATTCATTCCATCCTCGCTGTGCTGAGTTAGCACGGTGGTGAGTTCCTTGGCGCGGTCGTTGCGATAGTTGAAGAAAATCACCACATGGCCTGCGCCTATGCGACCGTCCACGGTGTCGTTGACAATCGGCTTGATGAATTCGTCGGTCACGCCCTCGGCATAGGACTCCTCCACAGCCTTCACCATATTGTCCGACTTGCGGCCCTCGCCGTAGACGAGAAGATTGTATGCCTCTTTGAGTCGCTCCCAGCGTTTGTCGCGGTCCATGGCGTAATAACGGCCGATCACGGAGGCAATCACGCCGGCGCTCTGCTTGCAGTGGTCCTCCACCTCGCGGATGAATCCGGCGCCGCTGCGCGGGTCGGTGTCGCGGCCGTCCATGAAGCAATGCAGATATACATCCTTCAGACCATACGCCTTGGCTGTGTCGCAGAGGGCGTAGAGATGATTGAGTGAGGAGTGAACGCCGCCCGATGATGTGAGGCCCATGAAATGGATAGGCACGTTATGGTCGCGGGCATAGCTGAATGCCGATACAATCTCGGGATTCTTCGCAAAGCTGCCGTCGGCAATGGCACGGTTGATTTTCACCAGGTCCTGATATACCACGCGGCCGGCGCCGATGTTGAGGTGTCCCACCTCGCTATTGCCCATCTGGCCGTCGGGCAGACCCACATTCTCGCCGCTTGCCTGAAGCTCGGAATGAGGATAATGACCCACAAGTGAATCTATAAAGGGTGTGGGCGTATTGAAGATGGCGTCATCTTTCTTATGATCACCGATACCATATCCGTCGAGGATGATAAGCAATGTTTTCTTTGACATGTCGGAATATTTTCTTTATCAGGGTAAGTGAATCACTTACATAGGGGTTATAACAAATTTCAGATTTGATTAAACTATCTGCAAAATTAACAAATTTAATTCACAAATAGGTCGCAGCGCCATAAAAAATAAGGCGACCACATGAGAGGCCGCCTGTATTTTTGCAGGATGGAATTTTATTTTTCCTTGCGAACGATGCGCTCTTTGATGCGGGCTTTCTTGCCTGTGAGGTTGCGCAGGTAATAAAGCTTTGCACGGCGCACTTTACCGTATTTGTTGGTGGTGATTGACTCGATGAAGGGAGACTCCATCGGGAAGATACGCTCTACGCCGATTCCATCGGAGATTTTGCGCACGGTGAAGCGCTTTTTGTCGCCCTGGCCGTTGATCTTGATCACAACGCCACGATACATCTGGATACGCTCCTTGTTGCCCTCCTTGATACGGTATGCGACAGTCACTGTGTCGCCGGGGCCAAACGAATCAAATTCTTTCTTGGGAGTGGCAAATGCCTCCTCCGCGATCTTCATTAAATCCATTTCTTTTAATCTTTTAAATGCAATGTAAATAAGCTGCTTGCCGGATTTTGATGCCCGGCTGTCTTACCAGAGATTGCGAAACCGGGTGCAAAGTTAGTGATTTAATTTTATATACGCAAAAAAAGTGTTAAATTCGCATTTGAAATTTTCAGAATATTCCGTAAGGGAACATATCTATGAATACCAATAAAAAAAACCTCACCATAAATGTGCGCGGGCGGTTGATGGATTTCGGCCGCCCCCGGGTGATGGGCATCGTGAATGCCACCCCCGACAGTTTTTATGCCGGAAGCCGCTGCTCAGACGCTACCAGTGCGGCCGACCGCGCCGCCGAGATGCTGAGTCAGGGTGCGGATATGATTGACCTTGGGGCATGTTCCACGCGCCCGGGCGCCTCGATGCCCACTGCCGCCGAGGAGTGGGAACGCCTTGATGCCGCTCTCTCGGAGATCCGCGCCCGTTTTCCGGATGTAATCATTTCCATCGATACTTTCCGTGCCGATGTGGCCCGCAAGTCGATTGAGCGCTGGAATGCGGATATCATCAACGATATCAGCGGCGGCGATATGGATCCCGAGATGTGGGGTGTGGTGGCTGAGGCCGGCGTGCCCTATGTGGCAATGCACACCCGCGGCAACCCCGACACGATGACCTCCCTCACCGACTATGAGGATGTCACCGCCACAGTGCTCCAGGATCTCGCCCGCAAACTCGACGGGCTGCATCAGGCAGGCGTGGCCGACGTCATCATAGACCCCGGTTTCGGGTTTGCCAAAACGGTCGACCAGAATTTCGAACTGTTGGCACGCCTTGAGGTTTTCTCCACTTTGAATGCTCCCCTGCTGGCAGGCGTCTCAAGAAAGACTATGATCTGGAAGAAACTGGGCATCACTCCTGCCGAAGCGCTCAACGGCACTACTGCCATCAATACGATGGCGCTGATGAAGGGTGCCGACATCCTGCGCGTCCACGATGTGAAGGAGGCGGCCGAGTGCGTCAGCCTTTTCATGGCGCTCAGACGCAACAGCCCCGTATGCCCCAACACTATTGACACTTTCACCCAAACATCTATCCTGAAATGATTGAAATAGGCATTAAAGATGTGGTCGATATCTTGATAGTGGCGTTGATGCTCTTCTATCTGTACCGGCTGATGAAAAACAGCGGCACGCTGTCGCTTTTCTATGGTGTGCTGGCATTTATCGTGATCTGGGTGATTGCGTATGAGATCTTCGATTTGCGCCTCACAGGCACTATCGTCGACAAGTTCATGAGCATCGGCCTGATTGTGCTCGTGATTCTTTTCCAGGATCAGATAAAACGCTTCCTCATCGAGATTGGGGAGAGGGGTAACTGGAAACGAATCCGTGGCATCTTCCGCCACGACAAGCAGGATTCCCGCAATCACAATGAGGTGATGAGTGTGGTGTATGCCTGCATGTCGATGTCGAAGTCGAAGACGGGTGCGCTCATCGTGTTCCAGCGCAAGGTGCCCCTTGGGGATTTTGAGAAGACGGGCGACCGCATCGATGCCGACGTGAATGTGCGGCTCATCGAGAACATCTTCTTCAAGAACAGCCCGCTCCACGATGGCGCCATGATTATCTCCAACCATCGCATTGCGGCGGCGGGTTGCATTCTGCCGGTGAGCCACGATATGAATGTGCCGAAGAATTTAGGTCTGCGCCACCGTGCGGCTTTGGGCATGAGTCAGGTGACGGATGCCGTGTGCGTTATTGTGAGTGAGGAGACGGGCGGAATATCAATCGCGATGGATGGACATTTGCGCTCCAAGATCAGCGCACCCGACCTCGAGCACATCCTCAGCGACTCACTGGGCTGACACACTATTTGACCACAAATTTCTTATGGTTCTGAATTACCACTGTGCCGGGGACTGGATTCTTTACATGCATACCCATTAAATCATACATCGGTTGATTGGGATTTAATGATTCGGTGGATGTTTCATTCTCTGCGTCTATCTCCCTGAGGGCACTTGTGAAATCAGCCGTGGTAAAGATCAATTTCCCATTGTCGTAGCATTCTTTCAACTCGATAAAAGATCCCCCTATCGGGTTGTCATACCCTAACATCAAATTATTACTATATCCTATTCCTTCTACTAAGACTCGTGGATAACGATATGCTAAATCCTGGAAATGAATACGTTTCAATTTCCCTAGGCCTGTATCCACATAATCAATTGACTCAACCTCATGATCATAAAACGAATCACCTCTATTCAGATTCATGTTGCAAATCATTTTGTCGCCAATATCACTACTGTCCACTAAAAATGGACAGTGTTAAAAATTAAATAAATTCGGTTCA
>CAJLTZ010000070.1 GCA_905209725.1 uncultured Muribaculaceae bacterium | reverse complement strand
CGAGAATATAGATGAAGTGAATGTGCAACTGTTCTCGATGGATCAATGCGTATGGACAAGCACCATCTCGAAGGAATATCCGTCAGCGGAGATTCCCGACAACCTGCATGGATGCTTTATTCTCACAATCCAACCATCTAACCCCGACTTCCAACCCCAAAATGAAATGATGATACTTTAAGCGTGGTAACCATGCTTGAAGTATTGTCGAATATTAACAATCCCAAAACACACAAATCATGAAACAAAGCAAGTTTCTAAGCGCAGTGCTTGCAGCGCTGCTGAGCGTTGTAGTCCTTGGCGCAAACGCACAACAGAATATTCGTCCCGACCAGACGGCAGCCGGCATATTCATAATATTTGACGAAGAGTCGAATCTGATCAAATCCGGCGCCATCGATGAATATAAAGAGTCTTATTCTACTCTGCAACCGGGTCATTACATCGTTCGCTACTACAATGAGGAAGGCTTCGTAGGTGCAGAGCAGATTTATAAGGCATTCTGAGCATATGTGTTAAATAAACTTGCTTAAATTTATCGTATTTTTATTTGCAAATTACAATAACTTATGCTAAGTTTGTTGCACAAATACAACGATAAACCAAGATATTTCAACCATAAAAATATACGTTATGAAGAAAACAAAATTAACTCTATTGATGCTGGCCGCTACCGGACTTGTAGCAGAAGCAACAATCGTCGGCGATTATGACTTAGTAGCAGGAGTCGATTCTGACAAAAATGCCATACTCATAATTAGGAAATACCGCGGCAACGATGAGGTTCTGACACTCCCCACCGAAGCCGTTGCCAACGGTGTGACGTATCCTGTTGCAGCAATTGGTGACTATGCATTTGAACAGAACAAAACCTTACGCGAGGTCAAAATTCCCGAACCATATCAAACTATCGGCAAATTCGCTTTTGCCGGAACTGAGATCACAAAGATGGATCTGCCTGCTTCACTGAAGATAATCGACAAACAGGCTTTTGTAGATATGCCGCTCGACACGGTGATTTGTCGTGCCGCAGTTCCTCCCGCTGCATGGTGTCTCAATTATTCTGACATGACCATGACTATGATATGGACTAAATTTGGTGACATCTTCCATAGAATCATCGAAATTATGCACAAATTCCCCGCTGTAGCCAATTATTCAGATGTGATTACTATCAATGACCCATCGCTGGATAGTTACTATGATGAAATGTGTCAGAAATATGTTAATAGTAAAATCGAGGCCACACTAATTGTTCCAAACGAATCCATGTCCCTATATAAAGATGCCACGAAACCCTCCGGCAACAGCGGTGAGAAATTCTCATATGGTCCATGGAGCAATTTTGAAAATTATTTGGCACTTGAGGATTATCCCGGCGCTATAGATAATATAGCGGAGGACACCTTCGATTATAACAACAATATTTACGACATCTCCGGCAGACGCTTAGTACAGGATTATGACGGATCGTCTCACCTTGACCTGAAGCCCGGAATATATATCTACAAAGGAAAGAAAGTAATGATTAAATAATTCAACTTTCGTATATACCGAAAAGTTGAAGTTTAGAGGTCGTTTAGAAGTTTAGGAGTTTAATGTGTATGCTGTCGCATTGACTCTTGACTCTTGACTCTAAAATCTAAACTCTAAACTTCAAACTTCAAGTTGAGTTTACGAAACTTGAGTTAAATAACAAATATGAACCCTCTTAAAACATTAGAAAAAATGCTTAACAAATACAAAATAATCTCCATGATGCTGGTATGCGCTGGAGTTCAGGCCAATGCCGAAACATGGCAATTTGTACAAGACAATCTCATCTTCCAACCTATTGATGCGGTTGGGAATGTGCACAACGTCAGATTACTTACTTGTGAGGACAGAAACAAACTTACAGACATCTTAATAATCCCCCCCGTTGTGACACACGAAGGGATTGATTATACTGTTGTATCGATTGCTGATTCCGCTTTCAGATTGCATCGTTTCAGAAAAATTGACATCCCCGAATCTGTTAAACGAATTGGTAAAATGGCTTTCGCCATCAATCCTTGGTACTTTATTGGACAACCGCATTTCCCGGATTCCATAATTATAAGATCATCCACCCCACCGCAGGTTTGGACCGTTTCTGAACTTACGGAATATTCAGATACACCTGACGGGCCGGTGAATGCAAAATCATATGTGACAAGCGATGCCTTCAATTATACGATGCCTCTCATGTGGGGAATTAATGACAATGCTATTTCTATGCTTTATTCTATGCTTAATCATGATTCTCCTTATCTAATTGATCCCTCTGCACCATACATTGAATATAGCGGTAAAAATGTAGAGGAAATCTTTGATGCCGCTATCCCCAAATTCAGATTCCGGCAAATAAATACTCGACTGTTTGTACCCGCGGAAGCTCTTGAAAAATATAAGAATCTTTGCAGTTATGAAATTAACGAGCAAACTATGACCACAGGCTATGCCACTGATATGTGGGGGAGATTCCTATTCTACAATACAATCGAGGAAATGGAAAACAAAGGCAACGGCGACAATGCCAACCAGACCAACGGCATACGCTCCGCTGTGGAAGATGCCTCACCCACCAGTTGCGACCTCTATGACCTTACCGGACGATTGGTAATCAGCAATTTCAACGGCGACACCCCCGACTGGCTCGCACCCGGCATATACATCTACCGGGGCCGCAAAGTGGCAATCAAGTGATTCAATAAATCCTTAAATCTCAAGTCAATCTTCAAATATCCCTGACTGCGACGCGCAGCCGGGGATATTCATGTTAGCGCCTTTGGCATGCATTCGTAAAATCCTGTGAGATATGTCTGGGCCTTTATGGAAGGGCTCACCGTTGCCTACAGCTGCATCGTGATGTGCGGACGCCCTTCGTGGATGTAGGGGTCGGAGCATATCCTGAAACCAAGGCTCTCATAAAACCCGGTGAGATACGTCTGTGCCTTTATCTCTATTGGCAAATCCGAAGCCACTCTCCGCGCCACCTCTATACCTTTAATCATCAACATCCGCCCTAACCCTTTACGCCTTTCATCCATCACCGTCAGCACACGGCCAATCGATGTTCCCTCGCATATTACGCCCGGTCGGATCACCCGCAGGTAGGCCACAATTCTATCCCCGTCCTTGATATAGACATGCACGGATTCCTTGTCGGTCCCGTCAATATCCTGATAGACTGAGTCCTGCTCCACCACAAACACCTCCGACCGCAACCGGAGTATCTCATATAAATCATCCACCGGAAGTTGCGCAAACTCCCTAACAACAAATTCCATAAAGCAAAATTACCAATTTTTTCTTATTTGGGCAAATTTATTGATTTCCAGAGGATTTGGCCAATTATAATCAAACTTTTAAAAAAATTCTTAAAAAAATAAAATGGACCGTGTCGCCATCGACACAGCCCATTATATATGATTCAATGCGAGTCAGATTTTACAAAGCCACTTTCCCGGCTTTTGCTCCTGCTTTGCGGATGTAGATGCCGCGCGGAAGCGCCGGCTTCTCGCCGGCCTTCACTACTGCCACACGCACGCCGGCAAGGGTGTAATACTCCACATCGCCATCCTCACCGGTTATGATTTCGTCAACATCGATTGTATCAGGATAGTCCGGCTTGTTGCCATCTGCCGTCACTGCGATACGCACAGGCTCCGTAAGGAACAGATATTCGCCCGTTACCTCTACCGCCATCACCGCATATACATATCCCAGGTCGCCGGCATTCATCGCCGTCATCATGTTAGACTTATATGTGAACGGAGCTTCCGTTTTCTCCTCTATGTCATATGGAGTGGGATAAAAAGCACCCAAAAGATTCTCCTGCGCGTCGTCAATGAGGAGAAGCGAGACATTGCTGAACCATGGCAAACTGCTGCCGTTTACCATCGTACCTGTAATTTCAACATCGCCGCCATTCTTTATCACCTCCGGATATTTGGCATCATGCAGCTCGGGAATCTCCCTTTCGAAGGCTTCTATTCTGCTCATCGACGCCGCTTTCTCCCTCACGAGTTGCCACGACGTTTCATTATATACGGGAAGAGGCAATGGAATATAATCGCTGCCGTTGGCTTTATAATACAGTCGGCAGATGTATGTTCCGGGGTCGCAATTGTTCAGGTTGAAAGAGAAGCCGTTATAGCCATACAGGTATCCTAAGCCTGCAAGTGATTCCTCCGACTGGATATATGTCACAGGTTTGTTCTGGGCATCATTGAGCTGCAGATAGAAATATCCGCTATCAATTGTGACATCGCTGCAATTATAGATCGTGGCATCCTTCGACATGGAGCCTCTGAGGTAAGTGCCGCTGCGGGTGAAGGTCACCGCCCCGGATGTGGCCAGCTGTCCTGACCAGGTCGACGTGCCCTCTTTGTCAGGCTTGATGCCTACGATAATATCCTGCGCGAAATTGAAACCGGTGCCCGAAAGGCTGCCGCCTGTGCCCTGCTCCATGGGATCAAGGGCATCCAGAAGGAAATAGCCGTCGCTCATGCCGCCCCAGCCCCAGTTGAAATGGAAATAGCCATCCTTGTCATAGCCGTCGCAAACGAATGAATGTCCACCCTCATAACTCTGACCGTCATAAATCAACGGACCCACATTCTTCAGGTTGTCATAGACAAGATCCTCCCAGTCGTAGAGATAATATGCATCGCGCGATTCGCACCGCATTCCCTTGTCATACCCGAAATTGGTGCCAAGGCCCTTGCAGATTCTAAACGACTGGGCCCCGCTCGACTGCGCGGTGTAGTTCATCTGAACAGAAGCACCCGCGCAGAACATCAGTTCCGCCACAGCTCCGGCCTCTGTGTCATCATAATAGCCATCATAGTAAGTATTGAGCATGTTGTCCCAGTCGAAAGTATATTTGCTGATACGGCAGCTTACCTGCAGGCCCTTGCTGGTGGTGTATATGATATTATCGCCCATGCCGGCCTCGGGCCATCTGTGATATTTCATCACCTGCGCCATAGCCGTGGCGACACACCCGGTAACGGTGCGGTATCCCGCCTGCATCGGGCAGCGGTTGTTATACGGTGCGGTCTGGCTCCACTGGGTCTTGCAAAGCGGGGCGATTGACTCGCGCTGAGGACGCACACGGCTCGATATGGATCTATGACGCGACCCCCTTCCGCCGGCATTCTCTGCGGCATAGGCCACCTGGCGGCTCAAAGTCTCCACCCAATAGCGGAACTCCGGATTGGCTTCCCCTTCAGGTGTGGCAAGCACGCCCTGCTCGCTATAGCCGAGCAAGAGAGGAGTGGCATCGTCGGCACTGAGCACGAGATATCCCCCCTGGGGCTTCTCGTAGAGGTAAAGCGCCGCATTGCCGGATGCTTTTACTGTCTCTGCAAGACGAAAAGCGCCGGCCCCTTTCGAGGCCATCTTTCTTGGTGCCGACTCAAGCGCACGCGATAGCGCCTCCTCAGGCGTGACGGGGGCTGCAAGCGCGGCTATCCCTGCCGACATGCCCAGCATCGTAATCAAAATCTTTGCTTTCATGTTCTATTCTTTTATCCGATTTAACTTGGTATGACCAGACCTCCTTACCTAAACTCTTTCTGACTCCCTTAGCGAGCAAGCGCTTCAGTGGCCTCCTTGATGCGACGCATCGCCTCGCGGATATTGTCGTCGCTCGTAGCATAACTCAGACGGATATGTCCCGGCGAGCAGAATGCCTCGCCATCCACACAGCCCACATGCGCCTTCTCGAGAAGATACATCACATAGTCGCCTGAAGTGCGGATCTCGCGGTCGCCACAGCGAGTGCCCATCAGCGCCGAGACGTCGGGGAGAAGATAGAACGCCCCGCCGGGACGCATCACCTTCCATCCGGGAATATCTCGTGCGAGCTCGCAGATAAGGTCGCGGCGGCGACGGAACGCCTCGCGCATCTCCTCGACACATTCCTGCGGACCGGTATACGCTGCCTCTGCAGCCTTCTGCGCTATCGAGGACGCGCCCGAGGTGTACTGCCCCTGAAGTTTATTCACTGCCTTGGCTAAATCCTTGGGTGCTGCCAGATATCCGATGCGCCAGCCTGTCATCGCGTATGCCTTCGACACTCCGTTGACCACTATCGTGCGTTCCTTCATCCCCGGCATTGTGGCGATGCTCGTCACTCCACCCACGAAATTTATGTGCTCATAAATCTCATCTGATAGCACGAGGATGTCGGGGTGTTGGGCGAGAACCTCTGCGAGCGCTCGGATCTCGGCTTCACTGTAGACAGCGCCGGTGGGATTGCTCGGCGAATTGAGCATCAGCACACGGCTGCGCGGTGTGATCGCCTCATCGAGCTGCGCGGAAGTAATCTTGTAGTTGTTTGCTGCAAGACCTGCCACCGTGACCGGCACGCCCCCGGCAAGTTTCACCATCTCCACATAACTCACCCACGCCGGCACCGGAATGATCACCTCATCGCCGGGATTCACCGTGGCAAGCAGCAGATTGGCAAGTTCCTGCTTGGCGCCATTCCCCACCACAATCTGATCCGTATCATAGTCCAGGCCATTCTCGCTCCTGAGTTTGTCGCATATGGCGCGGCGAAGGCTCTCAAAACCGGCCACCGGCGTATAGTGCGAATAATTCTCATCTATCGCGCGCTTGGCGGCATCCTTGATGAAGTCGGGTGTATTGAAGTCTGGTTCTCCGGCGGTCATCCCTATCACATCGACGCCCTGCGCCTTCAGTTCATTCGTCTTCTGAAGCATGGCGAGTGTCGCCGACGCTGATAGATTGTCCACTCGTTTTGATATACGGTTCATTTGTTTCTTTTGTGTTGGTTTCTGTTTCTGTTTTCAGTTGCGAGTTCTAGGTTTTAGGTTTTAAGGTTGGTTTATATTTTATTCCGCAAATATAGAAAAAAAATTGTATATCTGCAAAATTCAGTGTATTAAAGAGTATTGATCTGATTCAATCGGCATCGGGAACAGGGTCGGTCTCCGGCTCGCGCCCCTCGATCAGCGGCACCACCAGGGTGATTGTGGTGTTAGGGTCGAGGCGGTGCCCACCCTCGAATTCGCGGAAATCCGTGTAATGCTCCAGATATTCCTCCCGCCCGTTCACCACAGTGTCCTGCGTGCCGAAAAGGGCCGTGACCTGCGACGGGTCATCGGCATTCTTGCCTATCACTCCGGTCTTCTTGTCCCACTGCTGGGCCTCGAGGCGCTCATATTTTTTCACAAGTTTCTGCGTCACCTCGAAATCCTTCAGCCCGTCGAGGCGGGGATTGTGGAAGGGAAGACGCTGACCCTCCGACTCCGCCAATTTGCGGCTCACATGCCAGGAGGGATTGATCAGGATGCGGCGGAAGCCGCGGAACATCTGGGCGAAGAATCCACCCATGGATGTGCCCACGATTATGGCATCGGGGCGCAATTGCGCGCCAAGACGCTTCAATTCGGTGAGCGCCACCTCCGGCGCCACCGACAGGTCGGGCGATATCACCTCATATTTCGAGAGCGTGCGGCGCAGACGCTGCGCTGTGGTGCTCTGGCCAGACGACTGAAGGCCGTGGAGATAGACCACCTGCCGCAAGCCGCTTTTCCCGGCGTTGCCCGCATTTGATATGTTTCCGTTATTCTTTTTTGCCATTTTTATTCTCCCATAAATATAGCCGGTCGCTCGGGCGCACTTTCGCAGGAACAGGCATCGAGAATAGCTGTCCTTTCTTCACGCAATCCACCGGATCTACGTCAAGGCGCAATTGCTCCACATTGAAGATGAGTGCGCCGGTGGTGGGGCCCACCACCACCACCTCGTCGCCGGGATGCAGTTCGCCGGCCTCCATCATGAATTCCCCTACCCCGAGCTTGCTGAAATATCTCACTGCCTTGGCGATATATTTCTTTGTGCGTGTGGCACTCGAGCCATATTTCGAGCTCCACTCCCCAAGTCGCCTGCCTAGATAATAACCATCCCAGTAACCCCGGTTGAATACCTTCGCCAGACGCGCCTCCCATCCGGCGAGTTTCTCCTCGGAGAATGTACCGTCTGCGATTGCGGAAAGCGCCTCGGAATAGCAACTCACTGTCTCAGCCACATATTCCGGTCCGCGCGCACGCCCCTCAATCTTGAACACCCGCACGCCTGCATCCACCATCTTGTTAAGGAAATGAATGGTCTTCAAGTCCTTGGGCGACATGATGTATTGGTTCTCGATATCGAGTTCGGCGCCGGTCTCGCGGTCACGCACCGTATAACTGCGGCGACAGATCTGATTGCATGCACCGCGGTTGGCGCTCGAGTTCATCTCGTGCAGGCTCAGATAGCACTTGCCGCTCACTGCCATGCAGAGGGCGCCGTGGCAGAACATCTCCAGACGCACCGGTTTGCCGCCGGGGCCGCTGATGCCACGCGCCTCGATGTTGCGGTGAATCTCCCCCACCTGCTCCAAGTTGAGCTCGCGGGCAAGCACCATCACGTCGGCAAACTGTGCATAATATTCCACAGCCTCCGTGTTGGTCACATTCACCTGTGTGGATATATGCACCTCCTGCCCCACTTTGCGGCAATAGAGAATCACGGCCATATCGGAGGCTATGATCGCGCTGATGCCGGCCTCTTTGGCGCGGTCCACAATGGAATGCATCAGTTCCATGTCGCTATCATAGATCACGGTGTTGACCGTGAGATATGTCTTTATGTCATGTTCAGAGCAACGGCGCACTATCTCCACCATATCGTCGGCAGTGAAATTGGCGCTGCTGCGCGAGCGCATATTGAGTCCCTCGATACCGAAATATACGGCATCCGCACCGGCGTTAATCGCCGCGGCAAGCGACTCCCAGCTCCCCACGGGAGCCATCACTTCAAAATCTTTTCTGGTCATCTATTTGCTTCCTAAATAATAGCAGACCGCCCCGAATGTCATCTCATGCCAGGTGCAGTCATGGAGTCCGGCATCGGCGAGCATATTCGCGAGCCTCTCTCGCTGGGGCGCCGCACTGATGCTCTCCGGCAGATACGTATAGGCGCGGCTGTCGCCCGACACAAGTTTTCCCACTCGCGGTATAAGCTGACGGGAGTAGAACCGGTAGAGCGGACGCGTCAGCACGCCGGTCGGTTCGGCGAGTTCAATAATACAGAGCACCCCGCCAGGCTTTAGCACGCGCCCCATCTCGACGAGCCCTTTGGCAAGCTGTTCGAAGTTGCGTACTCCGTAGGCCACCGTGATCAGGTCATAACTGTTGTCGGCATCCTCAAGGGCAAGCGAGTCGCCCTGACGGAATGCGATATGTTTCCGCGCAGATTCACCGGCTGCTTTCAGTTTCTTTTCAGCCACGGCGAGCATTCCCCTCGAGAGATCGAGGCCCACAATGTCAGCCTCGGGATATATCTTATGCAGTTCGAAGGCCACATCGCCGGTGCCGGTGGCCACATCGAGAATCCGCAGCCCCTTGCCTTCTGAATGAGTTCCTGTCTTTGCCGACTTGCTTAGATTGCCGGCGAGCCGGCGTCCGGCTGCGGCGAGAGTCCTGTGACGCCACCAGCGGTGAAGTCCGAGAGTCATCGCCGTGTTCATGAAATCATACGCCGGGGCTATCGAGTCGAACATCTCCTCCACCTGCTCCCCCTTGCTCGCCTCGCCACCATAGGGCATGATCAGTTCGGCGCCGCTATGCGTAGATTCTTTTTCCTTATCTCTGATGTCTGTATTTTTTTGATCCACAGGGTCAGATCTTTTTTGTATAACTGCGGCGGCGGCGGTGCTGACGGGTATTGAAGTATTCCCACTGGCTCTGCACCTTGGAGTTTGTTTCCATCTCCGGATTCGACTCCGCCCAGCGATAACCGTTGCGCATGAAGTGTGGCAGCAGGTCCTGGAAGAGCAGCGCGTTCACACCCTTGTTCTGATAGTCGGGATGCACGGCCACAAGCAGAAGGTCCACACGGTCGTTCTTCCCTTTCAGTCCCTTCAGCAGGGGCAGCCAGCCTGTCGGGAAAAGTTTTCCCTTACTCTTCTG
This sequence comes from uncultured Muribaculaceae bacterium, assembly GCA_905209725.1. Classification (GTDB taxonomy): domain Bacteria; phylum Bacteroidota; class Bacteroidia; order Bacteroidales; family Muribaculaceae; genus Lepagella. Next base: position 3,806 of record CAJLTZ010000070.1, on the reverse strand, counting down.
GAGCGCCTTGCTCATCGACGGCATGCAGATTCCCACACCTACAAGTCGGTCGTCGCGGTCCACAATCAGGGTGAGCAGGTCCAGATTCAGCAGGCCGAGATAGAGGTCGATGTAATATTCAATCTGGCGCTCCGTGAGCATGCTGTACTGATAGAGATTCTTGTAGGCCTCATTGATGAGATGGAAGATGGCATGGCCATATTCCTTCTTGGCGCGACGGCGGCTTGTGTATTTCAGCACGCGAAGGTCGAATTTATCCTTCACGATGTCGGCGATGCGGTTGTAGCGTTCCGGAATCTCATCGGGCACCTCCATCAGGAATTCCACCCAGTCGGATTCCTTTTTGTAGCCCAATGCCTCCATATGCTCGGGATAATAGTGGTAATTGTAGATGGTGGCCATGGTGGAGAGTTCATCGAAGCCATCCACGAGCATCCCCTCATGGTCGAGGTCGGTGAATCCGAGCGGGCCGATGAGGTGGGTCATGCCGCGCTCGCGCGCCCAGTCCTCCACTGTTTTCATCAGAAGGGCCGACACCTCGCGGTCGTCCTCGAAATCTATGAATCCGAAGCGTGCCACTTTCTCCTTCTCCCTCTTGTTGATCTGATGGTTGATGATGCCGGCGATGCGGCCCACGGGACGCCCGTCGCGGTAAGCCATGAAATATGCGGCCTCGCAGAAATCGAACGCAGGGTTAACGCCGGGCAGCAATGTATTGACATCATCCGAAATCAATGGCGGCACATAATAGGGATTGCCGGCATAGAGGTCGATCTGAAACCGGGTGAAGTGTCTGAGCGCCTTCTTTTCAGGTTCTATTCTCCTTATCTCAAGCATTTGGAAAGGGATTTACTTGAATGATAACCAGATGAGCACGCATGTCATAACCACGATGAAGAAGCAGAGCAGGATATAGATCTGGCTGCTGCTCTTGCGTTCCACCGCGAGCTCTACATCGGCCACTGTGCGGTAGCCTCCGGCCTCGCATTTCTTCGCGATGCGGCGCAGACGAGGAAGCGATGCGGGAAGATGGTCGAGCACCTCGTTCAGAATACGGCCATAGGCCTTGATGTCCTCCTCGGTGTCGCTCTCGCTTAGTTCATCCTTCTGCTCATAGCCCACGTTGAGGAGCTTCAGGTTCTCGTTGTATTCCGTGAAGATGATGGTGTCTGGCGTAATTGGAGTGTGCACCACATGGTTTTCCTGAATATAGAGCATGGCGTCGAGAAGCTGGGTCTCAAGGCGACGCACTATCTGGGGTGTGAGGCGTTTCTCGTCGATGAGACGGCGCAGCGAATAGCCATACACGTCATCGGTGATAATCGAGAGACCCACACCGGGCACTTCCTCCAGATCATTCACCATCACGATATTGGCATGGGCAAGATTATAGCGTGTGTCGAATTCCTGCTCCAGCATCTGCTGGAATTCGGAATCCGACGCATACTCTTTTTTCAGCGCCTTCAGCATCACCCATTTGCCATGCTTGCGCACTGTGTAGACATCATAATATTTCTCTCCCCATTCGGGAAGAAGGGTGAGGTCGCTCCATTTACCGCTCGGGTCGTCGATGGAAATCTTTTTCTCCTCTTTGCTTACGTAGGCGTTGCTCTTGTCCATGGAAGTCAAGTGTTAAGTCAGAGTTATTAGTGACGAAGTTTCATATAGCAATCAGCAATCAGCAATCAGCAATTAGCAATTCCCAATCCATGATTTCCTAATTCCTAATTCCTAATTCCTGATTCCTAATTCCTGATTCAGTCAATGATATCGAAGCCGGTGTATTTGCGCAGGCACTCGGGCACGATGATTCCCTCCGGAGTCTGGTTGTTCTCAAGAAGGGCAGCCACGATGCGGGGCAGTGCAAGGGCCGAACCGTTGAGAGTGTGGCATAGGCGTATCTTCTTGTCGTCGCCACGATAACGGCATTTCAGGCGGTTGGCCTGATAGGTCTCGAAGTTGGATACGGAGGACACCTCCAGCCAGCGCTCCTGCGCGGCGCTCCACACTTCGAAGTCGTAGGTGATGGCCGATGTGAAACTCATGTCGCCGCCGCAGAGACGCAATATATGCCAGGGAAGGCCGAGCTTTTCGAGCAGCCCCTGCACATGGTCTTTCATCTCTTCGAGAGCGGCATAGGAGTCCTCCGGACGCTCGATGCGCACAATCTCCACCTTGTCAAACTGATGCAGGCGGTTCAGTCCGCGCACGTCCTTGCCGTAACTGCCGGCCTCGCGACGCCAGCAGGGGGAGTAGGCACAGTTTTTCTTGGGTAGTTCCGACTCAGGAATAATCACATCGCGATAGATGTTGGTGACAGGCACCTCGGCCGTTGGTATCAGGTAGAGATTGTCGAGATTGACATGATACATCTGACCCTCCTTGTCGGGGAGCTGACCTGTCCCATAGCCCGATGCCTCATTTACAACAAAGGGAGGCTCCACTTCTACATAACCATCCTTCCAGGCCTCGTCGAGGAAGAACTGGATGAGGGCGCGCTGCAGACGGGCGCCCTTTCCCACATAGAAGGGGAAACCGGCGCCGGTAACCTTCACACCCAATTCAAAGTCGATGATGTTGTATTTCTTGGCGAGGTCCCAGTGGGGCAGTGCATCTGCGCTGAGTTTAGGCATCTCTCCGCCGGTCTTCACTACCACATTGTCGGCAGCGGTCAGGCCTTCGGGCACCTGGGCGCAGGGAAGGTTGGGCACTGTGAGGAGGAGTTCGGTCTGTCGGCGCTCGCACTCATCGAGGCGCTCCTGCAGTCCTTTGCTTTCACCCTTGATGCGGGCCACTTCCTCCTTTGCCTTCTCGGCGCCGGCCTTGTCGCCATCCTTCATCAGCTTACCGATTGAAGCGGCAAGTTTCTTGAGTTCGGAGGCATCGGCCTCTGTCTTTTGCTGGAGACGGCGACGTTCGGCATCGATCTCCAATATCTCGGCGATGACTCCACGGCCATCAAATCCTTTTACTGCTAAGCGGCTAATCACAAACTCCGGATCAGCCTTTATCGTTTGCAGCGTCAGCATATATTAACGTTTATATGTTTAACGTTTATCGTTTATCGTTTATCGTTTGGAGGTTAGGAGTTAAAGACGGCTAATCCCTAATCCCTAATTCCTAATCCACTACTGAAGCAAGCGTTTCACAGCCTCAGAGATAGCGCGGCCTTCGGCGCGACCGGCGAGACGCCTGGAGGCGACACCCATCACCTTGCCCATCTCCTTCGGGCTTGTGGCGCCCACTTCGGCGATGATGCCACGCAGTTCTACATCGAGTTCCTCGGCACTAAGCTGTTTGGGAAGATATTCCTCGAGCACGGCTGCCTCGGCGAGTTCGTTGGCTGCCAGTTCCGGGCGGGAGTTCTCCTCATATATTTTCGCGCTTTCCTTGCGCTGTTTCACCATCTTCACCAGAATCTTTGTGGCGGCCTCATCGGAGAGTTCGCCATTGGCGCCCTTGGCGGTCTTAGCCTCAAGGAATTCCTTCTTGGCACCGCGGAGTGCCTCCAGGCGTGTCTTCTCGCGTGCAAGCATCGCCTTCTTGATATCCTCACTTATTCTTTCAAAAAGATCCATCTCAGTCTTTCTTTAATTTCGAAGTGATTTAAACTTTTTTACGAAACGAAATGAAAGTGAAAAATTGTTTCTCAATGGCAATCTTCATTAATCTTTTTGGCGTATTTCACCGCTCTCATCGGGACCAACCGCGAGGTTGCTCCCTCTTCAATCGGCGAAATCCCCTCAAAAACCTTAGACCCCATCCCATAAAAAATGTTAATGCAGGGGCGACCGATTTTTGATGCA
>CAJLTZ010000069.1 GCA_905209725.1 uncultured Muribaculaceae bacterium | reverse complement strand
TCAGGCGACCTTGATTGGCCGCCCAATGCTCTATGTCCTTTGGCTTGGTGGATGAACAACGATTCTTATCCCGAACTCGCGTTTTTAAGAAATACCAATCTTTCCTGCACGTCTCAGAGGAGAAATCATATGCATGCCGGCTGTGAACATCAGCAATTTCGGCGCGTTATAATAAAACACCACTACATCTTCTTTCCTCAGTCGTTTTCATATTGCCATGGATAAAGACGGAAAAACATATTATTGGGACATCGACCGCATTATGTGGCTGATACTGGGGCTCGGCATCGCCGTTGGCCTCATCTGGCTCTGCATTTATCTCCGCGATGCATTGCTTCCCTTCATTGTGGCCTGCGCATTAGCATATCTGATGAATCCGCTTGTGGGCTTGAACATGAAACTGCTCCATCTCAAGGGGAGGATTATTGCTTCAGTGCTCACGGTGACGGAAGTCACAATCGTGATTGGAGTGCTTGTGTGGGCAGTTACCCCTTCCGTGATTTCAGACCTTGAGCAATGCAATGCGATCATCAAGGAATTGTCAACGGGCAAAATCAAACTGCCCGAAGACTATGGTCCTGTGTTCAATTTCATCAACACCCATCTCGACATCGACATGATTCTGCACACCATATCCAATATGCGGTTTGAGTCGATAGTCAACAAGGGCTATGCCCTCCTTGCGGAATCGGCCGAAGTGATTATCCACACCATTGAATGGCTGCTTACTTTGGTGTATATCCTCTTCATCCTCATCGACTATCCCACGATTGTCAATGGCTTCAAGAAAATCTTCCCGATAAAATATCGTCCGAAGGCAATGGAGATTACCAACGAGGTCAAGAACAACATGAACCATTATTTCCGCGGTCAGGGAAAGGTGGCTCTCTGTGCGATAGTGTTCTATTGCGTTGGTTTTCTGATTATAGGTTTGCCACTTGCGGTGCCGATGGGTATTCTTGTGGGTGTGCTGTATATGATTCCCTATTTCCAGTATATCACATTGATACCGGTTGCTCTCATATGCTTCGTGTTCTCATTGGGAGGAGAATTCACATTCTGGGGAGAACTCGGGAAATGCGGCCTTGTGTATCTTATAAGCCAATGCTTGTGCGACTATGTGATCACTCCTCACGTGATGGGCAAGGAATTAGGGTTGAATCCTGCCATCATTCTGCTGTCGTTGTCGGTGTGGGGTTCGCTGATGGGCATCATCGGCATGATTATCGCCTTGCCTGCCACTGCGCTCATCATGAGCTACTATGAAACATACGTCAGCAACAGGAAATGAGGATTGAAGATTGAGGATTGAGGATTGAGGATTGATAATTTAATCGGACATATCTGACTAGTCTGACTTGTCCGATATGTCCGATATGTCCGATACGTCCGATTGATTTTATTCAAATCGTTATTTCAGGCGGAGGAAGCTATAGCCGAAGCGTTCGGCCGCCTCGCGCTCGAGTTCCTCGCGGAACTGAGGAGCTGCCACGGAGATCATCAGTTTGGCGCGCTCGGCGAGTGTCTTGCCGCGCAGATTGACAGCACCCCACTCCGTCACTACATAGTTGGTCTGGAATCGGGTAGTCACCACGCCGGCGCCCTCAGTGAGCACAGGTTTGATTTTGTTGATGCCCTTATTGGTGGTGGAAAGCATGGCAAGGAATGAAAGGCCACCCTCACTGAGCGATGAACCATATACGAAGTCATGCTGACCTCCAACACCGGAGAAGATCTTCTTACCGATCGAGTCGGCGCAAACCTGACCTGTAAGGTCGATTTCCAGGCAGGAATTAATCGACATCACCTTGGGGTTCTGACCGATTACGAAAGGATTGTTGGTCCAGGCCACATCCCTGAAGATAATATCGGGGTTATGGTCCATATAATCGTAAAGGCGACGGCTACCAAGGGCGAGTGAAGCCACTGAAAGGCCGGGGAGCACCTTCTTCTGAGAATTGTCGATGATACCCTTCTCGAGCAGCGGAAGCACACCGTCGGTCATAGCCTCTGTGTGCAGGCCGAGATGCTGATGTCCGGAGAGAGCCTGAATCACGGCGTTCGGGATACCGCCCACGCCAATCTGAAGAGTGGCGCCATCAGGGATAAGAGCTGCTATGGCCTCGCCGATTCTGCGTTCTTCGGGTGTGGGGTCGCTGGTGGGCACCTCCACGAGGGGCTCGTCAACGCTGACGCAGGCAGCAAGCCTCGATATATGCACCGTGGGGTCGCCATAAGAGAAAGGCATCTGCGGATTGATCTGGGCAATCACGCGGTCGGCACATTCCACAGCAGCGCAGGCCACATCGCCCGAGACGCCGAAGCTCACGAGACCCTCCTCATTAGGCAGGGAGCAGTTGATGAGCGCCACGTCGACACGCCATGTGCCGTCGCGCATCAGCTGAGGCACCTCGCCGAGAAAACGGGGAGTCATCGACCCGTAACCGTCGGCAATCCATTGGCGCACCGTGTTATTTACAAAAAAAGAATTGATAAGGAAAGAGTCCTTATATTCCGGTTTGCAAAGAGGCGACGGACCGCGTCCCACACCAAATCCGGTGTAGATGGTAACATCGCGAAGCTCATTGCCTCTGGCAGCAAGAGCCTCCGAGAGAGCCTCGGGGATAGAGGTGCTGCCCTGGAGATATACGTGGTCGCCGCTCTCGATGAGCTTCACGGCCTCCGCCGCCGACACGAATTTGATGTCCTGATGCATGATTATTTCTTTATAGGATGGTCTTTTTTAAATGCCTCCAGGAATTTCTGCAGGCGAGCGAATTCCTCATCTGTGCGAATCATCGACACGCAGGCACGAATGCCGGGCTGGTCGCTACCGGTGCTTGCCAGCGAAATTGCCGACACTCCATAGCGAAGGAGCTCTGTCTGCAATTCATCGCCAGACATGCCGGGATATCCGATAGTGAAGAAGAATCCGTCGGCAATGGGTTCGTCGCCATCCTTATCATATACGATGTAGAAATCATTGTCACAGAACACACGCTTCACCACTTCGGCACGTCGGCCATATTCGCTGCAGTGCTCCACGAAAGGCAGCACGCCATCGCTGGCGGCATTCAGCATGGCGGCAAGGCCAAACTGTGCGGAGTGAGAAGTGCCGGATGATGCACAATAGAGCACACCATATACGTAAGCGTCGCCGAATTTCGGCATCTCATAGAATTTCTCACAGAATTCATACTTGCGCTCATAGACCGACGGGCTCATGCAGACCATGGCGATGCGCTGGCCGGCATAGCTGAAGATCTTCGAGCCGGAAAGAAGCATGATGTAATTGTCGGTGTAACGTGCCACTGTGGATCCGAACGGGGGAACTCCGGGATGGCTCACATCCTTTCTGAAGTCCATGCCGAAATAAGCGAGGTCCTCGAGCACAATGACATCGTATTTTGTAGCCAGGCGCCCTATCACTTCGAGTTCCTGCTCTGTGAGGTTGGTCCAGGCGGGGTTGTTGGGGTTGCTGTAGAGGAGCGCCGTGATATTACCTTTGGCGAGGATACTCTCGAGTTTGGCCTCGAGTTTGTCGCCTCGGTGCTCATAGATATCAAAAGCGACATCGTTGATTCCGAGCACCTTTGCCTGATGGCGGTTGGCAGGGAATCCGGGGTTGATGAAGAGAATCGAATTCTTCTCCTTCAGGCGCTTTGCGAGAAGCAGCTGGAGAGTGAAGCATCCCTGCATGGAGCCCACTGTGGGGATGATGTATTTAGCGGGGATATCTACGTCGAGGAAGGATTTCAGGAAGCGGCTGCCGGCCTGCTTGAGTTCGGGGATACCCTGAATCGGGGGATATTTGTTAGCCACTCCGCTTTCGAGGGCTGCCACTTCGGCTGCCACACCAATCTCCTCGGCTGGGAGACCCGGGTTGCCGATTTCGAGATGTATCATCTTTTCTCCGCTCACATCCTCCAGTGCGGCTGCGAGGGAGCATATCTGACGAATCGTGGCTGATGATAGGTCCATTATTCCCTGACCTTCTACGGTCTTGAGAAAATCCTGGTCACTTATGGGAAACATACTGTAGATTTAAGGTTCTAAGGTGTGTTGTAAGCAATGGGAATATCCGCGCCGGATCGGATATGCTGCCGGCGCGGATTAAGATTGTGTTTTGGGTTCTCAGGCGTTGGCCTTCTCCTTGATTTCAGCAGCAATCTTGCGGCCAGCGCGGAAAGCGGCGATGTTTGAGTCCACGATTTTCTCGCCTTTTGAAGCGAAAGTGTCGCGGATACCCTGCTCGATCTTTTCTGCCTCAAGGTCGATGAAGGGGGAAGCGGCTCCGAGGAGCACGAGGTTGGAGGATCTTGCGGTAGCCACCTCTTTAGCCACGGCATCCATGTCGAAAGCCACCACGCGCTGGCAAGCTGCGAGCGCGGCCTCCACCTTCTCCATCTCGGGATAATTGTCGATGTTGACGAAAGGCTGGCTGTTGGTCACAATCCAACCGGTTTTCGAGAGGTAGGGAAGATAGCGGAGAGCCTCCATCGGTTCGAGCGAAACGATGAGGTCGGCTCCGCCGAGAGGTATAAGGTCGGAATGTATGGGATCCGAGCTGAGGCGGAGGTTCGACTGCACGTCGCCGCCTCGCTGGCTCATTCCGTGCACCTCGGCCTGTTTGAGGTGAAGGTTCTCGTTAAGGGCGGCCGCTCCGAGAATGGTAGCGATTGTAAGGATGCCTTGTCCTCCAACGCCTGCCAATACTATATCTGATTTCATATTGTGAATCGTTTTTTGTCCCGCCGCGTGGAATCCGGATTCCCGTGGCGCGGAGTTGTCTTAATTTTGAATTGAAACAAATTATTTCTTTGCGGCCTGTGCGGCGTGACGACGGGCGGTCTGGATGCATTCGCGACGCGAAATCACCACGCTGAGTCCCTTATATTCAATCTCCTCCTGGAAGAGCTTCATCATCTCGTCATGGTTCTTGGGCAGAGAGTCGATGGTGCGCACATGAGCAGGATCAGCGCCAAGGCCCATGCAGATGTCCTCGAGTTTGCCTGTGCCCTGTGAATCCTGACCACCGGTCATACCTGTGGTTAAGTTGTCGGAGATGATCACGAGCATGCTTGTGTTCTCATTGATGGCGTCAAGCAGGCCGGTCATGCCTGAATGAGTGAAAGTAGAGTCGCCGATGATAGCCACGGAGGGGAACTGGCCGGCATCAGCGGCGCCCTTGGCCATTGTGATGGAAGCGCCCATGTCGACGCAGGTGTCGATAGCGTTGAAAGGTTTGAGGAAGCCGAGAGTGTAGCAGCCGATATCGCCGAACACCCGGGGCGACTCGTACTGTGCGAGGCAGTCGTTGAGAGCCGAGTAAACGTCTCTGTGACCGCAGCCGGGGCAAAGCATCGGCGGGCGGGGAGCCACGATGTCGGAAGCCTCAGCCACCTCATGAGCCATAAGGCCCTTGGCGTCGGGCATCACGCAGCGCAGGGTCTCGGCCACGTAGTCGGGATTCAGTTCGCCGTCGCGCTTCACATGACCAGTGAGCTTGCCGTAGATTTTCTTGCCGTCGGCAAGGATTCCGGCCACACGGCGCTCGATGAAGGGCTGCCCCTCCTCGAGGATGAGCACTGCGTCGCAGGAATTATAGAGGCGCTTGATGAGAGCTTCGGGAAGAGGATACTGGCTTACCTTCACTACAGGGAACGGGCAGTCGCCACCGAAGCATTCCATCAGGTAATTATATGCGATGCCACTGGCCACGATGCCGAGGCGATGGTCGGGAGCCTCCTTATATATATTAAAGGGGGATGTTTCGGAAGCTGCCACGAAGTCGCGCTGGTCCTGGATGAGCTGGACATTGCGCACTTTCGACACTGCGGGCATCAGAACCCACTGACGGGGATGCTTGGGATAGTGGAATTCATTTTCGGGAGAGGGCTCTGCTTCGATTTCCACCTCGGCGCGGGAGTGGCTGAGGCGGGTAACAAGACGAACGAGCACAGGAATGTTGAATTTCTCGGAGAGTTCGAAGCCATAGCGGGCCATCTCATAAGCTTCCTGCTGGTTGGATGGTTCCAGAGCCGGCACCATAGCGAAGTCGGCATAGAAACGTGAATCCTGCTCATTCTGAGAAGAATGCATGGAGGGGTCGTCGGCAGCGATTACGAGCAGGCCGCCGTTGGCGCCTGTCATGGCGGAATTTACGAACGGGTCGGCAGCTACGTTGAGTCCCACATGCTTCATGGAAGTCATGGCGCGGCGGCCGCAGAACGACATGCCGAGAGCCTCTTCCATGGCTGTTTTCTCGTTGGAGCTCCAGTGGCTGTGAATCTTGCGTTCGCGAGCCACGGGGTTTTTCTGAACAAACTCAAGAATTTCGGTCGACGGGGTGCCTGGATAGGCATAAGCGCCGGAGAGACCGGCATTAATGGCACCGAGAGCCAACGCCTCGTCTCCGAGAAGAAGTTTCTTACATTTCATGGTGTCCCAAAGGTATTGTGTTTATAGAGCCACTACGCAATCGGTCAGGGCCTTCGGAGGCAGGAGCCGGAAGGGCGGCGACCGGTTGTTTTGCGGCGCGATTTAAAGTTATTTTGCAAATATAACATATAATTTATAAATTAGCAAAAAATTTCAAACTATCCGCAAAACTCACAAATATGAGACGACTTTCATTATTGATTGCAGCGGTGCTTATGACGCTGGTTTCCATGGCCTCCGACCAGGTGAAATGGAGCTATCGCGTCACAGGCGACAACACCGCATCCCCGGTGCTGGAGATGACTGCGACGGTTGCTCCGCATTTTCACATGTATGCTCAGGACAATCCCGCCGGTGGCGGCGTGCCTCTTGAATTTCATTTCGACCTCAAAGGTTGCGCCCTCGATGGAGGCGTAAAAGCTTCGAAGGCCTATAAGAAGGGCTACGACGATGTGCTTGAAGTGGAGGAACACGTGTATGAAGGCACAGTCACCTTCCGTCAGAAACTAAAAGCCGCCGCCGAGAAATGGACCGCCAAGGTGGAGATCGGCGGCCAGGCATGCGATGATGCCGGCTGCATCCGCATCGTGGAGGGACACTCCTTCACCGGCACGGCTCCCCTCACCGATGAGGTGAAGAAGGAGGCCGAGAAACTGGAGGAGAATTCCACCGACAGCGTGGCCTCAGCCCTTGCCGGCGACAGCATCCCTGGCAACAGCGACGCCAACCTGCTCGCCGGAGACAACACCAACCTCTGGTGGAAGAATGTGGAGGCCGAGATGAAAGCCTTCTCAGAAAACCCCAAGGAGGAGAGCCGCAGCCTCTGGTATATCTTCATCGCTGGCTTCATCGGCGGCCTTATCGCGCTTGTGACCCCTTGCGTGTGGCCTATGATTCCTATGACTGTCAGCTTTTTCCTCAAGACCGGGAAGAAAGACAAGTCGAAATCTATCAAGTCGGCCATGGTATACGGCCTGGGAATCATCGTGATTTATGTGGCATTGGGCATTATAGTCACGGCTATCTTCGGAGCCTCGGCACTTAATGAACTCTCCACGTCGGCCGGATTCAATATCGCCTTCTTCCTTCTTCTCGTAATCTTCGCCTTCTCCTTCATGGGTGGATTCGAGATTACGCTTCCCTCCAAATGGACCAACAAGATGGACTCCAAGGTGGACAGCACCACAGGCTATCTGAGCATCCTTTTCATGGCGTTCACGCTCTGCCTCGTGTCCTTCTCCTGCACAGGCCCGATTATCGGTACGCTTCTCGTTGAGGCGGCAGCCACTTCGAATTTCGTATCTCCGGCCGTGGGTATGTTCGGTTTCGCGCTGGCTCTTGCCCTTCCGTTCACACTCTTCGCCATGTTCCCCACCATGCTTCAGTCGATGCCTAAGAGCGGCGGCTGGATGAACACCGTAAAGGTGGTGCTCGGTTTCCTCGAACTCGCCCTTGCGTTCAAGTTCCTCAGCGTTGCCGACCTGGCTTATGGCTGGCGAATCCTCGACCGTGAGGTGTTCGTGGCTCTTTGGATCATCATCTTCGGTCTGCTCGGCGTCTACCTGCTTGGCAAGATCCGCCTGCCTCACGACGACAAAGTGGAGAAGATTGGCATCACACGGTTCATGCTCGCCATCATCTCACTGGCATTCGCAGTATATATGCTTCCCGGCCTCTGGGGCGCACCTCTTAAGAGCATATCCGCTTTCGCTCCCCCGATTTATACCCAGGACTTCAACCTCTATACAGGCGACGTTCACGCTCAGGTAAATTCCTATGAAGAGGGTATGGAACTCGGCGCTAAACTCAACAAACCCGTCCTCGTGGACTTCTCCGGTTTCGGTTGTGTGAACTGCCGCAAGATGGAGGCTGCCGTGCTTACCAATCAGGATATCAAGAACACAATCGACAATGACTATGTGCTCGTAACCCTGATGGTCGACGACAAGACTCCTCTCCCTGCCCCCATGAAGGTGAAGGAAACTGATGGCACGGAGCGTACCCTCCGCACATACGGCGACAAGTGGAGTTATCTGCAGCGCACCAAGTTTGGCGCCAACGCACAGCCATATTATGTGATCCTCAACCAGGACGGCCAGCCACTCAATTTCCCGTTCGTCTATGAGGAGGATATTCCGAAATATCAGCAGTTCCTCAAGACAGGTCTTGAAAACTACAACAAGGGCAAATGAGAATAAGAACATATCTCACATTAATTGCAATATCTGTCTGCGCTCTCCTCGGGGGAGCGCAGACTCTTACTGCCACCTATATAGAATTGGCCGACTCGGCGGATTACTACACACGTCATTCCCGCTGGGCCGATGCTGAACGGGTAATCATCAAGGCACTCCGCCATGAGCCTGCTAATCCGTCGAATCATCTGCTATGGTCAAACCTTGGCATCGTGCGTGAGCAACTGTGCAATCTGCCGGGCGCGCTTGAGGCTTTCGATATCGGGCTCGCCTCGGCACCTCGCTCCACTACCCTTCTCACCAATCGCGCGCGCATATATATGTCGGAGGGAAAAAGCGGAGAAGCCATCGCCGACCTGAGCCGGGCACTTGAAGTGGACTCCACATTGCAATGGCCACGCAAGATGCGCGGCATCCTTTATCTCGCCCAGGCAAAGCCAAAGGAGGCTCTCGCAGATTTCACAGACTATAAGAACCGTTTTGGAGAGGATGCCGATGTGGCTGAAGGCGCGGCATCGGCCGAGGCCGGCCTCGGCAATCCCGACAAGGCTATGGAATATTATGAGGAGTCTCTGAGAATAGAGCCATTACAGTCAACATTGGTGAAAATGCTGCTTACAGCCTACTCATTTGGCATTCTCGAGCGCTATGAGGAGAAATTGCGCGAAGGGATTGAGAAATATCCGCGCTGCGGCGAACTATATCTGCTTCGAGGCACTCTCCACAAAGCACGCTACGAGACTGAAAAGACTGAAATCGACCGCAAACTGGCCACTGAATTCGGGGCTTCCACTGACCTTATCAATACCCTGCTGCCCATCAAAACCAAGAAATAATTTTTAGGGATTTTATCAACAGGGGGCAGCAAAATCGGGCAGAATTTATTATCTTTGCACTCTGTATCCTCAATTTTTGAGAGCGTTTAATGGACAGGCTTTCCTTACATATTGAATATCTGTTGCTTCGACACGACTGCGTGGTTGTGCCGGGCATCGGTGCATTCATCAATGTAAGGAACGGTGCCCGGTTCAACACTGAAACCGGAGAAATCCGGCCAATGTGGCGCGAGGTGCGTTTCAATTCAGCCATCAGTCACGACGACGGAATGCTTGCCAACAGTTATGCCCGCAAATACCGGGTAAGTTTCCAGCAGGGGCGCGAACTCGTGAGGCAGTCGGCAGCAAGCCTTCGTGAGGCATTGCAAGCCGATGGCGAGACACCATTGGGACGTCTCGGCATGTTGATTCGCGATGAAGAGGGACTCCTCTCCTATTCGCCCCGCAGGCGCGGAGAAATGGAAATGCGTATGCTTGGTTTCTCGCCGGCTTCAGTATCGCTGAGAACGGCTAAAAGGCCGGACTCCGGAATAGAAAGCATTTTTGAAGCACAGCCGTCACAGACATCTCGACAGGATGCCACCCTCAGCAAGGAGAAAGATAATGCCGAGAGACGCCATTTTGACACTCACCGCAACTATTATATCACAATCAATAAACGCTTCGCCCAGGTGGCAGCTTGCATGGCGCTGATCATAATGGCTGCGATATCGATTTATCTTCCGGCATCTCATCAGCCCAAAGAGGACCAGGCATCAGTGGTGCCCGTGGAGCAGATGCTCCGCACAGCCGGCCAGCGTGTGAAGGCAGCTGCAAAGGCCGCGCAACCGGCAAAGGAAACTTCCCGACCAATTGTCGAAGCAAAATCAGCGGAGGAATCCACTCAATATTCATACTATCTCATCGTGGCCACATTCCATAATGAGAGCGACGCGGAGAACTTCATTGCACAGAGAACCGACAGCGATTCCGACCTTCATACAGTAAAATCCGGAAAAATTTATCGAGTGTCGGCAAAAGGGTCGAACAATAAGGAAGAACTATTGAGTGAGCTGAATTCCAAAGAATTCAATACTCGTTTCAAGGAAGCGTGGATATGGAGTCGTCCCGAAAAATAAGGGAAGGTTTAAATTTTTTATCGAAAAAATTTGCACAGGAATAAAAAAAGCAGTAACTTTGCATCGCAATTCGGGAAACGACCATAAGACCGAATTAAGAAATGCGAAAATAGCTCAGTTGGTAGAGCACGACCTTGCCAAGGTCGGGGTCGCGGGTTCGAGTCCCGTTTTTCGCTCCAAGAGTCGCAGCGGCGACATTAAAACAGCAATAACAGCAAATGCGAAAATAGCTCAGTTGGTAGAGCACGACCTTGCCAAGGTCGGGGTCGCGGGTTCGAGTCCCGTTTTTCGCTCCAACCCTCGCGGGCCGCAAGGCCTTGTAAAAAAAACAAAACAATGTCTAGGTGGCGGAATTGGTAGACGCGCTACTTTGAGGGGGTAGTGGCCGTTTTGGCCGTGTGAGTTCGAGTCTCATTCTGGACACTAAAGAGATCTGAGAGAAGGTCTCTTTTTTTACCAAAATAATTTCTTTGTCTAGGTGGCGGAATTGGTAGACGCGCTACTTTGAGGGGGTAGTGGCCGTTTTGGCCGTGTGAGTTCGAGTCTCATTCTGGACACAGAGAAGCAACCGCAATCGAAAGCATCAGCTGCGATTGCGGTTTGCTTTTTTAAACATTTCGTGCTATGAATCATAATCATCAGGAAATCCCCGTGCTGCTGCTCACAGGATATCTCGGCAGCGGCAAAACCACTTTGCTCAACCGCATTCTCAATAATCGCCGTGGCATACGCTTCGCCGTAATCGTAAATGATATCGGTGAAGTGAACATCGACGCCGACCTCATCGCCAAAGGTGGCGTGGTAGGCCAGAACGATGACAGCCTCGTGCCTCTTCAGAACGGATGCATCTGCTGCACGCTGAAGATGGACCTCGTGAAGCAGCTCTCCGACCTTGCCTCCTCCGGCACTTTCGATTATATTGTGATTGAGGCAAGCGGAATCTGCGAGCCGGAACCTATCGCCCAGACCATATGCTCTATGCCTGCCATGAGCCGCGATATGAAGATTGACGGCAATGTGCGCCTCGACTGCATATGCACGGTGGTGGATGCCCTCCGCCTGCGTGATGAGTTTGCCTCCGGTGAATCCCTCACCCGTAAGAATATCGATGAGGAGGATATTGAAAACCTCATCATCCAGCAGATAGAATTCTGCGACATGATTCTTTTAAACAAGATTTCGGAAGTAACCGCCGAGGAGAAAGAGCATATCATTTCAATCATCCGCGCCCTTCAGCCGGAGGCAAGGATACTGGAGTGCGACTGGTGTGATGTAGACCTCGACCGTCTTCTCAACACCCATCTCTTCGATTTCGAGAAAGTGGCCACCTCCGCCACATGGGTAAAGGCAATCGAAGCGCCCGTGGAAGAGGAGCATGACCACCACAAACATCATGAGCACCATGACCATGACCATGAACATGAACATGAACATGAACATCATCATCACCATCATCATCATGGAGAGGGCGAGGCTGAAGAATATGGCATCGGCACTTTTGTATATTTCGCACGCCGGCCGTTCTCGCTCAATAAGTTTGACTGGTTTTGCGCCAAGAACTGGCCTAAGAGCGTGATCCGCTGCAAAGGCGTATGCTATTTCAAGGAGAATCCCGACATGTCGTATCTGTTTGAGCAGGCCGGGAGGCAGAAGAGTCTGATGGAGGCCGGCAAATGGTATGCCACAGCGCCGAAGGAGGATCTGGAGGTGCTGATGATGCAGAATCCGGATATGATGCGCGACTGGGATCCCGAATATGGCGACAGGATGAACAAGCTCGTGTTCATTGGCCAGAAGATGGATCGCGCGGCCATCACCGCCGCCCTCGACGTCTGCCTCGAATAGAGTTCTATTCTTAATATAAAAAGAAATGACCTCGGATTTTCACTGCCGGGGTCATTTTACTATATATACACGAATCTTGATTGATGCTCGTGAATTATCAGAGTTCAATCAGGGAGGGATTCATATTTGAAGGATATCTCATCTTCGGGTTCGTCGAGGCCGAGCAAGGTGTCGGGCACGCCTTTTCGCCGCTGCTGTTTGGCGCCGAGGCGGATTAGTTTGGAACAGGTCTGGGGGATGCTCTGGCCGCGGTCGGAGAGTTTGGCAAAGCCATCCTCATATGCCTTGGATGCGGTCTGCAGGCTGCGGCCGATAACTGTGAACTTATCCATGAACTGACCTACCCTATTGAGCATCTCGTTGGCGAGGGAGTAGACTTGTTCGTGGTTCTCATTCTGGGCAATCTGCATCCATGTGAGATTGATGATTTTCAGGGCTGCATATAGGGTCTGTTCGTCGGCGATGTATACGCCGCGCTCCATCGCATTGCGCCAGAGATTAGGGCGCGCCTGTGTGGCAGCATAGAGAGCTGCGGAATTAGGCATGAACATTATCACGTAACCCATCCTAATCTTCGGGGGCTGCACATAAGAAGAATAGTCTTTACGGGCAAGTTCGTCGACGTGTTTCTGGACACTTGCCACATGAGCTTCGAGAGCCTGCTGGCGCTTTTCGTCGGTGTCGGCGTTAAGGTAATCGAGATATGAGGACATCGACACTTTGGCATCGACTATCACATCGCGGCGGTTGTCGAGATGCAGCACGAGGTCAGGTTTAAGCAGGGTGTTGTCGGCTGAACGGATGGCATTGCCTGCATTGTCGCGGATCACTTGCTGAAGGGAGAAATGCACACCCTCGCGCAGCCCCTGACTCTCGAGGAGTTCGCGCAGCACTGTTTCGCCCCATGCCCCCTGCACATTATTGCTTCGATGAAGGGCAGAGGATAGGCGGTCGGCACTCTCCTTGGCGGAGATGCTTGCGCGGAGCACTGATTCGATGTTGGCGGAGAGTTGGCCGCCCAGTTTGGCGTGTTGTTCAGTGTTGCCGCTCACGGCCTGTTTCATGTCGCTGATAGAGCGTTCGAGGGGTTCAAGTATCCGGGATATGTCCTCTTTACTAGAGCGGGAGAATTCCTGCTGGCGTTCGGCGAGCATGCGTCGTGTGGTGGATTCCACCTGGGCTTGCATCTTGGCGATAGTTTCATCGAAGCGCTGCTGCATGAGTGCAAGACTTCGGTCGCTGGCCGTTTTCTGATTTTGCAACTCCTGGCGATTAGAGGCGCGTTCTGCTTCGAGGGAAGCACGGGCGTCATCGAGTTGCCGCTGAAGCACAGCCACATTCACGCTGTCCTCTCTTCCCTTCCGCGTTCCTATAAGCATCCCGACAGCCAGCCCGGCCCCGAGACAAATCACCCCCACAATCAAAACCAACAACACTGCATCCATAAAAATACCTTCTTAAAATACTTCACTACTGTCCACTAAAAAATGGACGGGGTTAAAAATTAAATAAATTCGGTTCA
>CAJLTZ010000068.1 GCA_905209725.1 uncultured Muribaculaceae bacterium | reverse complement strand
CTTGTTTTTTTATGTTGCCGGTGTAGAAATCTCAAAATTTTTATCTAAATTTGCATATTCAGAACGAACTACATCTGATAATGACCAAGTAATTAACACAGAGACATACGGCGAGAGCCGACAACCTTTGGAAACTTCCACATAGTCGTTACGGGCTTTGGTCAGCCTTCAGATGCTATGTGGAAGTTTCTATTCTATTTATGGCAAAAGCGAAGACTGAGGGAAGCAAGAAAACCTCAAAAAATAAGAAAGAGGATAAAGGTATGGCACTTGAGACCTTACTGTTTAATTGCCGCGATTATCTGAGAGGCAGTGCCGCTCTCAATGATAAACGCGACATCATTCTTACATTGGTTTTTCTTCGCTTCATTGGCGAGAAATTCGAGGATGCACAGGCTGAAATGCGCCAAATGTGCATTGACCGAGGAATAACCGACGAAAATAAGATTGCGGCTTTTCTTAACTCTCCTTCACGATATAAAAACATTGTCTATGTTCCGGAAGCGGCCCGATGGTCTATGCTTATAAATGTTCCGGCCAATCAGCTCAATGCCAAACTTGACGATGCATTACAAGCAATCGAAGATAGCGGTGAGGCCTTGAAAGGCTGTGTGAAACTCAGTTTATTCACCAACGTGAATGTTCAACCCAATGACTTGAAGAAAGTCGTTGACGAAGTGAATAAAATCTCCCACAAGACCTTCGGAGAAGAACGCGACCTTATCGGTCGTGTCTATGAATACTTCCTCAAATCCTTTGCCGTCAACGCCACCAAGGAAGATGGAGAGTTTTATACACCCCATGATATTGTAGAGCTGATAGCAGCCTTCATTGAGCCATTCGACGGCACTCTCTATGACCCCTGCTGCGGCTCTGGCGGAATGTTTATCCAGTGCGCAAAATATGTTGAGTCCAAACAGGGCGACATCACGGGAGTAAATGTGTTTGGTCAGGAGAAAGAGCCTGCCACCTTCCGCCTTGCCAAGATGAATCTTGCAATGCGTGGAATATCTCACCATCTCGGAGAAGGAGCAAAATCCACCTTCGAGAAAGATCTTCACGCCGGGTTGGCCTTTGATTACATCATGGCAAACCCACCATTCAACCTAAAACATTGGTTTAACCCGGAAATTACAACCGGTGTGAACTGGGCTGAGTTTGGGACACCGCCTGAAAGCAATGCCAACTATGCATGGATTCTCCATATGCTTTCCAAATTGAAAGCCGATAAGGGCATTGCCGGATTCCTTCTCGCCAACGGTGCGTTGGGTGATGAAGACACAAAGGCCATACGTCGAAAACTCATCACCGAGGACAAGGTGGAGGCAATAATTGTGCTTCCTCGCGAACTTTTCTACACCACCGACATATCCGTCACTCTTTGGATTCTTAATCAAAACAAGAAAGGCGGTCTGCATCACGGACGCCGTCTGCGCGACCGCTCCGGCGAAATCCTTTTCATGGATCTACGCTCATGGACGGAGAACCCTGTAAAAGGCGAACAGAAAAAGAAAGTTGAGATTAAGGAAGACCAGATTAATCGCGCGAAGGAGATATATTTTACTTGGCAGCAAGATGGCACCGACGGCAACTCTTACACCAAGCCTGAACTTTACCGTTCAGTAGGTCTCAACGAACTTGCAGAAAACGACTACTCTTTAGTGCCAAGCCGATATATCGAGTTTGTTGACCGCGACAAATCAATCGACTATAACAAAGTTCTGACCGAAACCGCTGCTGCTGTAGGTGACATGATTTCGCTGCAAAAGCAAAATCAGGATGCACTCGCTGAGGCATTTGCTACTCTTGGCTATTCACTCAATAAATAATCCGCTATGTCAGATTCCAAACGAACGAGATGGGTACGCCTCGGCGATTACATTGAGCAGTGCGATGAAAGAGCTGGAAATAAGTTCTCCGTTGATGATGTCGCAGGGATAAGTATTGAAAAGAAACTTATACCCACGAAAGCAAATATGGAAGGAGTCTCTCTATCTCCTTATAAATTGCTAAAGCCTAATGAATTCTGTTATGTAACCGTTACTTCCCGTAACGGCGGCAAAATTTCATTATCGATAAATCCGACCAAAAAAATCTTTATAGTATCATCTTCCTACATAGTCTTTCGTAGCAAAGATGTAAAAGAACTTGACCCGGAATATCTTTTCATGTTGCTTAATCGAGAGGAATTTGATCGATATGCAAGATTCAATTCATGGGGAAGCGCAAGAGAAACCTTCGATTGGTCAGAAATGTGCCGTATAAAGATTCCTTTGCCAGATATTGATGCGCAACGAGATCTTGTAGCGGCATATAACGGCATCAAAGCAATAGCCGAGCAGAACGAGGCTCTTTATCAGCGTCTCTCTGCTGCTTGCCATGCTTATATCGTGGACTGTCGCGCCAAGTATGATGCCGTCCCCCTTGGTGAATACATAGAACAGTGCGATGACCGTGCAGGAAGCAATTATACTGTAGATGACGTAATTGGCATTAGCACGGATAAGAAATTTATTGATACGAAGGCAAATATGTCGGGTGTATCGCTAAACTCTTATAAGGTTGTGAAGCCTCTTGAATTTGCATATGTAGCTGACACGTCTCGGCGTGGAGATAAGATAGCATTAGCACTTAATGATTCAGATAACCCCGTACTTGTTTCGTCTATATACACTGCCTTCCGCTGTAAAGACACCAATGAGCTTCTTCCAAAGTATCTCTTTATGTTGTTAAATCGTACTGAGTTCGACCGTTATGCTCGATTTAATTCCTGGGGCAGCGCAAGAGAGACTTTTGATTGGAACGAAATGTGCCGCGTTGAGATTCCATTGCCAAGCCCCAAGGTTCAAGAGGCGATAGTTGATCTTTTCAACTGCGCTGGCCGAGCCAAGAAGATTGCATCCGAGGCTCGGGAGAGATTAAAAACCCTATGTCTGGCATTAGTGCAACGCGCCGCAAACTCCTAACTTTGTTTACGCCCATGAGAGGAAAATTATACGAAAGCGAATATGAAGAAGCCCTTATCGACTTACTCCAAGCTGAGGGCTGGCAATATACTAATGGCAAGACCATTCATCGTCAAATACGCGAAACGTTGCTTGTCGATGAATTTGTTGCTTCACTACAATCTCGTTATCCGGCTCTGATTGATGATGACATCGATTTTATTGTTAACAAACTGCGACACCCGGCAGGTCAGAGCCATTTCGACATTCTACGAAATACATTTATCCTGGTTCGAGACGGTTTCAGATATACCCGAAACTCCGACGGTGCCAAATTCGATATTAAATTAGTCGATTTCGACAATCCCGAAAAGAACACTTTTCGCGTTGTTAATCAACTTGAAGTCGGTTACGGAAATAAAGATGATGTTCGTATCCCGGATGTGTTGCTCTATGTAAACGGCATACCTCTATGTATTTTCGAGTTGAAGAACCCGACAAAAGAGGATGCCACCATTGCTGACGCATACGAGCAGATACATACTCGCTATATGCGCGACATACCGCATCTTCTGCGTTATTGTCCTCTTTCCTGTATAAGTGATGCCACAGCGAACAATACCCGCTTAGGCACCACCTATACACCATATGAACATTACTATGCGTGGAAAAAGGTCAATAACGAAGACCCCTCGGCTCAAAAGGGTATCGACCAGGTGCGCACTATTGTAAAGGGCGTGTATGAGCCGACGAGATTCCTTGAGGTCCTTCGCGATTATGTATATTTCCCCGATGCTGACTTTGAGGGAGAGGAGGAAATTGTTTGCCGTTACCCTCAGTTCTTCGCTACCCGTATGCTTCGCGAAAGTGTACGTGAGGCTTTTGCCGAACATTCGTCGAAAGGCGGCACTTACTTCGGTGCCACCGGCTGCGGCAAAACATACACTATGATGTTTCTCGCCCGTCAGCTTGCACTTCGTTGTAAGGAACTCGGATCACCAACCATCGTAATGATTGTTGACCGCGACGACCTCCAGTCGCAAGCCGGTAAACTCTTTCTCCGTTCTTCGGAATTTCTAAGCCTCGGGACATCGAAAGTTATCAAAGACCGCGAAGACCTCAAAACCGAATTGTCGCTACGCGACTCCGGCGGTTTCTTCATCTGTACCATTCAAAAGTTTTGCGAATCCATCGGTGAGCTGAATACTCGCCACAATATCATCTGCTTCTCAGATGAAGCACATCGCACACAGATTCGACTCAGCAATAAACTGAAAGTAGTTGAGGCGAAAGACATCCAAGCCAAAGAGGATAATCAGTCATACGTGCAGGGTGTCAATGAGACATCCAATCCGGAAATAGTGGAAGTCGAGAGCCTTGAATACCGCTATGCTGTCAAAGAAATAGACGATAGCAAGATTGGTGCTTTCGTCACCAAGCCCTACGCAGAGCAGCTGCGCGTAGCGTTCCCTAACGCTACGTTCGTAGGCTTTACCGGCACTCCGATTGCCGAAACCATTCAGGTGTTCGGCGAAATCGTTGACCGCTATACTATGAGCATGGCCGTTGACGATGATATTACCAAGGACATCAAGTACATACCGCGCATCGCGAAAGTTACACTCGACAGCGAAAAGGTCAAGGAAATTGACAATTACTATAAAATTTGCGCTGACGAGGGTGCAACCGATGAAGATATTAGGGCAAGCAAGAAGGCAATGAGCGCAATGGAAATTATTCTCGGCGACGATGACCGTTTGGGACGTCTCGCTGCCGACATCATTGCTCATTACACTGCGGCTTGCGACAATAAGCCGGATGTTATTCAAAAAGCGATGGTCGTTTGCAGCTCTCGACAAATTGGCTATCGCTTGCTCGAAATGTTCCAAAAACTCAAACCTGAATGGTTTGAGGAACGTAAAGCCCCCGAGGATCTTGAAGTGCCTGAAAAAAAATATAACGAGTTGAAACCAATGCCGACTATTGCAATGGTAGCAACTCGCGGCAAGAACGACCGCAAGGAGATGTATAACTATCTCGGCGACAAAAAGCGCATCAAGTCTCTTGAAGATGCTTTCAAACAGGAATACTCCAATCTGCGGATTGTTATTGTCGTTGATATGTGGATTACAGGCTTCGACGTTCCCTGTCTGACTTATCTTTATAACGATAAGCCTATACAGAAGCATACGCTTGTGCAGACCGTCAGCCGTGTTAATCGCAAATATCCCGGCAAGGAGTTCGGCTATATAGTCGACTACATCGGAATCCGTGGTAACATGATGGAGGCGATGAAGCAATATGGAGGCGACAACTTCGGACCGAGTGAAGATGATGTTAAACAGGCACTGGGAGCACTCATTGTTGAACTTGACCTCATTAAGCAGTTGTTCACCGGTTTTGACCTTACACCATTCACTGACAAGGACGCGAAACCGCTTGACCGTCTCGATTGTCTGCAAAACGCGGCTGAACATATCCTCACTCTTTCCAAGATGTATAATGTTGCAAAGGAGGGAGCCAAGCCCAAAGAAGTTGACGCCAAGACTTTCTTCCTCACACATATCAAGAGGTTGAAAACGGCTTACGATATTTGCCAACCGTCCAATGTGCTCACTCATGAACAGTTGGCTCTGTCGCAGTGCTTCATGTGCGTTGCGTCATATATCCGAAAGGCTTCCGGGGTAAAGCATGACACCGAAAGCATGAACCGCGCAGTCGAGCGCATGGTCGCAGAAGCACTTCGCTGCAACTCAGTTGTCAGCATACTTGACTCAGACGTTGAAGAAAGCATCTTTAGCCCCGGTTTTATCGAACAACTCGACCGTGTCAAACTTCCGGCTACTCGCCTTGAAGTTCTTATCAAAATGCTTCGTAAGGGTATTGCACAGTATAAGAACACCAATAAGTTGGCTGCTGAAAAGTTTGAAGAACTTTTGAAGAAAACACTTGATGTGTACCACGACCGTCGCACCAAACTTTCTTCCGAAGAAGCGTCTGCCGCTCAAAAGGAGGCGGTTGATGAAATTATCCGTAATGCCACTCAACAAGCTCTCGACCTGTTAAAGCAACTTGGTGAGGACAAGGACAGTTTCAGAAGTCTCGGCCTTACTTTCGAGGAAAAGGCGTTTTACGATATTCTCATGCATCTTCGCGATACTCATAACTTTGAGTACGGCGAAGATAAGAAAGTCGGCTCTTTCATTATCAACGAGAAGTGCAAGACTCTCGCTAAAAAAGTGAAAGAGTTGATTGACACCAAATCTTCATTCGCCGACTGGCTGACCAACGGTAACGTCAGAGCAGAACTTAATCAAGATCTGTTCTTCCTTCTCGATGAAAACGGCTATCCACCTGAATGGAACGATGAGGTCTTCGATCAAGTCCTCGACCAGGTTGAGAACTATAAACAACATAATTAACCCGCCACATTAAATATGATTTCTGCCTCAGATGCATATTCATTTATTGATACGAATGCTACTATTCTTGCGAATAGCGGTATCAATATTGATGTGGCGATGATTCGAGATTCGGTCAAAAATCGGTCGTTCACAAAAAAAGATTTTCTCTCTTATGTTGAGGATGAAATCTCTCGTTTCATTTATCAATGGTCATATAGTTCGGAGACTCGAAAATCCTTTGATGTAAAATTGCTCATCATTGATGTTCGCAAGTCAGGTAAGGATTTCAAATACACATTCCTTAAGGACATTGAACCGTTTAAGACTCATGAAGTAAAGTCCATAGAGCAAGGACTTGAAAACAGTTTACTTGTCTCTTTTACTGACGGAGAACTCTATCGCATTACATTCCCATTGAAACGTGACTTTTTCGACAAAAGCAATATCTTAATTACTCGGATAGAGAATTTGCCTCAGGCGTTTGATGCCGCCGTTCTTAAAGACACGGTATTACAAATCCTTGAACCGGTACTCGAATTTCAACATGAAAATAAAGAAACCTCTCTTTTCATGAAGAATGAATTTCTTAAGCTAATTCCTTTTGAGGATCATTCATGGATTACACGGGAGGACGAACTGCAGGTGGATAACTGGGAGTATTGCATCACTCATGGCCCGTGGACTCTCTCTCGCGATAGAGTGAGGATTATCGTGAATATGTTTCTCTCTGCTCTTTATGAATATGCCGATGACACTTCTTCTCCTAAAGGGTGGAGTGATACTGTTAATCGTGCAATCCTATCTTTTAACTCAATTTTGGGCGTTGCGGCACCGTCGCCGCGCTTTCGTGAATCAAGCCCAAGGTCTTGACCGTCCGGCTTCAATCGCATAACGCATAATTTTTTCCAATCATGAAAAAATCATTAGTCCTCTTACTTCTTACATTTTCCACCGTTATTGCTTATTCGGCAAATGTTGAAAAGCAGTACAAGAAACTTATTGAAAATTTCGATGTTGCAGACGAAGCAAAATCAGTAGCTCCAGTTAATCCATCTGCGTTTTGGGTGGCTGCGCTCGACAACAATGAACTTTGTGCTAAATTCATTAAGGATTTACAAAAGAACAAAGGTGCCGAGAAAGAGGCGTTAAGCAAGACCGCACAACTTCCTCGCTTTTATCCACAATACGATGAAACTATTGTGGAAAGTATGCAAGGATTTTGCGATACCCTTCTTATGGATATGGGTATCGCAGACTTGGGTTTCAAATGTTCCTTACACATAGTATATTCTGATGAAGCTAATGCGTTTACAGCATTAACTGAGGATGGCTTTGCTATGTGTATTACGTCTGAATTAGCTTCTAAAAAAGGGATTACCTACGAGATTCTGATGGGCTATGTAGCGCATGAATTTGCGCATGGTGCTTTACTACACCACGCAAGAGGTTTTTATGCTCAAGCAAAGGAACGTAGAAAGAATGAATTGCTCGGAGGCATTGCGGCAGGTCTTAATGGATTGGCCGCAGGTATGGAGGCTTATAACGCAGCTGCCTATGGCATTCCAACAAGCGGAACAGATTATGGTGCGACTATTGCAAATATCGGTAATGATATTAAAATTTCCACTCTTAAATATTCCTTCAAATATTCCAGAGAGCAAGAATTTGAGGCAGACCTGTTTGCTTATCGTTTCCTTGAACATATTGGAAAGGGTGAAGAATTTATAAATGGTCTTAGAATCTTAGGCACCGCCTATGATGCTTTATATGATGAATATAGCGACCACCCAACGATCGGGTCTCGTATAGATTTTCTTAAATACGTTCAATTACACCCCGAAATCGGAAATAAGAAGAATACTAAGTTAAAGAAAAAACGTACACAACCTGAAATTGAATGGTAGTTACATGGCGCTGCGGCACCGCCGCACCACAATTAAAACTATAACACAATGGCTGAAATATTCACTCCTATAAACCGTAAGGTCGGCGAGCTGCTTACAGATGTCGCTTCCGGTCGTATCGGACTTCCTGACTTACAGCGTCCCTTTGTATGGAAAGATTCAAAGGTTCGCAATCTCTTGGACTCAATGCTCAAAGGCTTTCCCATCGGATATATTATGCTCTGGGAATCGCCTGCCGATTTTGAAAACAAATCGCATATCGGCAGCAATGAGAAGTCCTTTCAGCAACCGCGAGACCTTGTCATTGATGGTCAGCAACGTCTTACGGCTTTATTAGCGGCCATACGTGGGGTGAAAATCAAGGACGTTGACTATAAGGAACGCAACATCAAGATTTCCTTTAATCCTCTTACAAGAGAATTTGCAGTATGGTCGCAAGCCTACGAGCGTTCTGCCGAATGGATTAGCGCCGTCAGCAGCGCCTTTGAAGCCGCCGCTCAGCACAATGAATCTCGTTTTAGGCGGAGCTTCATCAAGAATCTGAACGAGGCGAGAGAGCGAAACCAACAACCACTGCTGACCGATGACGAGGAAATTCTTATCGAGGACAACCTTAAAGATTTGCTTGACCTCGAAACATACCACCTTCCGACTCTTGAAGTTCGAGCCGTTGCAAGTGAAGAAGATGTCGCTGAAATCTTCGTGCGTGTCAATTCCGGCGGTCAAAAGTTGACAGAGAAAAACTTCATTGAAACGCTACTTTCCGTGTATGACAATGACATACACAAGCGCATCAATGATTTTTGCCGTGACTCGCGCATACCGATGGACAATACCTCATTTAATCATATCATTGAGGTTGACCCGGTCCATC
The DNA here is from genome assembly GCA_905209725.1 of uncultured Muribaculaceae bacterium. GTDB lineage: Bacteria > Bacteroidota > Bacteroidia > Bacteroidales > Muribaculaceae > Lepagella. Next base: position 4,858 of record CAJLTZ010000068.1, on the reverse strand, counting down.
TTATCCGCGCAGCAGTTGGCCTGGCATTTCACCGCGCCCGATTGCGCTATGCCTATATGTTACTTCGCGGTAAAGACCTCGAAACGCAGAAGACTTCGTCAGAGACTCAGGCCGAGAACCTCGCCAAATTCCGAGAAGCTTTGAATGTAGTGACCAATCTTAACAACTGGCACACATTCATGAACATTATGGCAAGTGCAGGTTATTTGCGCAGCAGCTTAGTTTCATCTCAAAACGCTGTGGTGTTCTCTTACTTGCTTTATCTTATCGGTAAAACGCAATTCAATGTCAAGCCTCTTGAATTGCGTAAGATTATGACCCGTTGGGTATTTATGGTAACCATCACCGGCTACTTTACTGACTCCCCTGAGTCAACCGTTGAAAGATTGCTTACTGATATGCGCGTGCTTTCAACTCCCGAAGATTTTGTTGAAATTCTGAATCGTGAAATCCGGACTAATTTCACTGATGACTACTTCAACTCCAATCTTCTTCGAGACTTGGTAACTTCATCTACCGGTTCTCCTATATGGAAAGGTTATTTGGCTGCCTTGAATGTTCTACATCATAACATTCTTTTCAGCACCGTTCCTACGGTCGCTTATCTCACACCCGGTACGAGTGGCACCAAATCTTCGATTGATGTTCACCACATCTTCCCTAAAAACCACCTTGCTTCGCTCGGAATCGTTGATGATCGCGACCGTAATCAGATTGCAAACTACACGTTCCTCGACTATCAGACAAATATCGCCATCTCCGATGACGCTCCAGATATATACTCGGCAAAGCTAAGGGCTGAATTAGGCGATGAAGCATACTCTGTAACTCTCGCTCAAAATGCTATCCCTTATGGTTTTGAAAATATGGCGTATGCTGATTTCCTTGAAGCTCGTCGAAAGTTGATGGCTCAAATTATTCGCAAAGCCTTTAACTTTTTATCAAAAGATTAAACCATGCCAACAGTATCGCCCGAAAATAACAAGTTCATATACTCGCGTATAGTCTTTGAACTCGCCGATGCAATCAAGGCGGCGGATAACTATATGCTCCACATTGATGATGCCATCATTGTTGCCGCCACTCCTGCCGTTCTCCTTAATTACAAGACTATCGACGAGAAAGACTTGAAGCGCATTATGCTGCCGCTTAAACGCTTCTTTAAGCACAATCCTCGCTTCCTTGACTTCAAGAAAGCCGCCGTCGCCCAAGGGCTGCGCGAGGAATGGCTTCCTACGCTCGAAGATGACTTTAAGGCTTCATTGCTTGCCGACTTCGGTCTGACTGCCCCCGGGGTGACCGAGGACGGTTATGTGATATTCAATGAGCAAATCTTTGAAAATCTCACCAAGTCGGAGCATCCCGACCGAGAGAGGTACGGCACCGAAGATTACACGCCACGCCCGGCGCGTAAATCTGCTACACGTCGAAATAAGGTGCTCTTAACATCGGTCGCTCCCGATGCCAAACTTGCAGATAAGCTCGCTCCCTATATCGACTGGTATAAGAAGCATTGGGAATATCTGCACTCTCTTGAAGATTACAAGTGGGATGCTATCAAACATTTCCAAGAGCACTTCGACATCAACGCCGAAGATATTGCAGCCAATCTTAAAGAGGCTTTCCGCAAGGCTAACAACCTCCTTTCCGGCTCAATGTACACACCGCTCGCTATGCTTGTTAAACACGCGGTTATCTCGCCTGACGATGTGCGCATGGCTATGGTAAATTTATATGACGAATCGAAGCCTTTGCATGAACGCTCTGCAACATTCCTCGATGACATGGCAGCCATACATAAACGGAATGTAGAGGCAGGTCATTTCAGACCTACCGACCGCGATATGCAAAGCGAAAGGTCAAACTCGGTTTACCTCGCTTTCATGTACCCCGACAAGCACTATCTCTACAAGTCGTCGATGTGGTTGAATTTCAAGGATGAAGTCGAACTCGACTATCCTCCTTTGACTCATTTCGTCGGCAAACTTGCCGGCTACGAAATTATTCTTGACCAAATTCGAGATGTGCTTGTGGCAGATGATGAACTCATGGCTCTGCTCGCTGCTTCGCAACCCGAAGACAACTACGCAGGCCATCTGCTCACGCAAGATTTCATATACTGTGTAGCCATTCATCTTCTTAATGAACCCGCATTATGAAAATTGTTAGTTGGAACGCCAACGGTAAGTTCCGCGAAAAATATAAGGCTATTCTTGAACTTGATGCCGATATATACGTCATTCAAGAGTGCGAGAATCCCGAAACCTGCAAGGATCCGGGCTACCGCACGTTCTTCAAGAATTACCACTGGGCCGGTGTGTATTCTTACAAAGGGCTTATGGTTTTCACCACTCGCCCTGACATTACTCTCGACCGCCTTAATTGGGGCGCGGAGGATAAACGTGTGTTTATACCTGTGCGCGTCAATGGGGCTTTTAATCTCGTCGCTGCCTGGGCTTGCGACCCTTATTGCGAGGAACTGCAAGATTGGGTCGAAGTCGTTTCAGAAAACCTCAATGATGAAACCATCATTATCGGCGATCTGAACAGCAATGTTACTCTCGACCCAAAGCACATTCGTACGTCCGGCAATAGTTTCGGCCATGTAATAGAGTTACTTGAACCGAAAGGGCTGCTTCCGATGTGGCACTATCACCACAAACAGGAGCAAGGTAAAGAAACCACGCCCACGTTCTATCTTTACCGCCATCTTGACAAGCCCCTTCATCTCGACCATTGCTTCGCAAGCCCGGAGCTTGTCAAGTCAATCATTATTCACGCTCGTTGGCAATGGCTATCTTTGAGTGACCATTTGCCACTCGAAATAGAAACGAAATAACTATGGACGAATACGAAGACTTGGACGCATACAGCGGCGACCCGGTGCATGATGGCTGTGTTGACTTCGACTATAACGAGAACACAGGCGAGCTGTCGGGCATCTTCGATGACTCCGACCTCGACCAATTTATTGACAATCTCAACGACTGGGACTAAATTTGCGGTTAAAATTCTTTTTGCATGAACAATAACGAAAGTAACGAAGAAATTATCGCACGGTGGAAAGAAATCTTAACAGACTATTTTGCACTCAAAGAAGAGGTTATCAGGAGAGTTACTTCATTAGATTTTAATGAAATTATCAATTCACTCAAGGTGAAGGAAACAAATATATGTTTTACCCAAAGAGGTTCAGACAATTATTTGATTTCCAATAAATATTTGGAGGTCGAATATTGTTACACCGATGTGTATTTAGATAAAATCTTCCCTCAGTATAGGAAACAACTTTCTCATTATAGCGAAAAGTATGAAGAAACATATTACTATGAGCTATACAAGGAAAATCCTGACCTCGAAATATTGAAACAGAGAATAGAGTTAGAGTACAAGGATAAGGCTTGGGAAGCATATAGATATGGATATAATAGGCAAGAACATATTGATTCTTTATTCTTAGCGTGGCGAGCAAGAGCTTGTTATGGAAAATGTGATTTCTACTATGTGATAAGATATAAGCATGGACTCAATATATTATTGAAGTATCTCTCATCCCAATTTAGAGATAAAGACGTTGATAATTTACTTAAAGAGGTTTTGAATAATCCCGCGCAGTTTTCGGAGTGCACCTTTAATCCGAAAACTACCTATTGGATTTTCTAAATTTTAACGCCGTTTCCTATAAGTTTTAAGAGTCTAATCTTATTGCTTTTTTCATGTTTGATGGCGTTGCGGCACCGCCGCCGCGCTTTCGTGAATCGAGCCTAATGTCTCGACAGGAAGGCTTCAATCGCTAACTCATACACGCATCGCGTGGGTTCAACGAGCTTCGGCACCAACTTTTGGTTGGATCCGAGGCTCGTTTTTTTTCGGTATGGCGCTTCGGTCTGCTTGACTTCGCACTGATAGACTTTTCCGTTGTTTGACCGTAAGCATTAACTGAAGTACACCTTTTGGAGGTTGCAGTCGTGTTGTAATTTTGCATCGCATGGTTGCACCAACTGCAACCTCCAACATTATGACAAAATCAGAGTTTCAAGAACTACAGATCAGAGCCGCATCAAGCGGCACAACCCTCAAGGTATTTCTACAGGCAGAGGGAGTGTCCTATTCCACTTACAATTACTGGAACAAAAAGTTGAAGGCCGAAGCGGAGTCCCTTCCCATAGCCCCGATCAGCATCCGGCATCAAGAGCACAAGACGGATACAGGGAACGTGATGACCGGCGTGGAGCTGCCGGGGGTGACGCTGGCCTTCCCCAACGGCGTCAAGGCTCATTTCGGACGCGGCAGCGAGGCGATGCTTATGGAAGTGTTGTCGCAAGCATGTCTTGAGCCATGTTCTGTCTGAACGATACGATGCGCTATCATCTGTGCCCGGGACGCACGGACATGCGCAAGGGAATCAACTCTCTGATCGGTGTTGTGAAAGAGCGTATGGGCGCCGATGTGCGCAACGGCGATGTCTTCATCTTTATCGGCAGCAGCCGGAAGTTGATGAAGCTTCTGCACGCCGAGGACGGAGGGATGGTGATGTACGTCAAGCGTCTTGAGGCCGGACGATTCAGGATACCGGAATATGATCCCGACACCAAAAGTTACCCGATGGAATGGCGGGATCTTGTTGTCATGGTCGAGGGAATCACCGAGGACCCGGCATCGAGGCTTCGCCGTCTGCGTGCTGAAAGGACGGAATACCACGTATGAATTTTATTGGGAAAATATCCTGTAATCATTGCATATATGGCTGAATTTTAGTATCTTTGCAGTATAAAACCAGCCCGATATGACGACCGAGGAAATACTTCTGAAAGCTAATGAATCGTTGACAAAAGTCAATGAGCAGCAGAGTCGTCAG
>CAJLTZ010000067.1 GCA_905209725.1 uncultured Muribaculaceae bacterium | reverse complement strand
GTGGTTTCAGCCCAGTGCCGCACGTTAAGGCACCCTATGAATAATGTAGGTTAAAGACATTACGGCATATCAGAACCATTTAAAGATTAGGTAGCCACCCGCTTGAAGTGTTCTTGCAATAGTTCTTGTGCCGTCAGAATTAACCACTGTATTAGCCACTTGATCCAGATTGACTGTAGTTAATTCTGTTACTATTCGATTAGACGCGAATTTCAAAGAGAGTGGTTGTGCATTTTGAAAATCATGATTGACTATGATAAGGTAATTATCCCCGTGGTTTGCAAAATGTGACACTAGCACTCCTGCATTTCTGCTGTTAACAGATAGGCATGGGCCTATTTCTCCGGATAATGGTGTGGCACCTGGGTAAACCATGGATCCTGTATGTCTTATTGCAACCGGAATACCACCTAAAAACACATCAGTATAACGTTTGATCTCCGAAATCACCTGTTGTACGAGATACCAGGTAGCGGTTTTATTGCCATTATTATCTACAGGGGCATTTGAGAATTTCTGGTCAGCGTTATTGGGAGTATTTGCATAAGTGTTGAATATGATTCCCTGAGATCCATATGCAAGTGCCGAAAAAACTTCAAACCTCAAAGATGCGAGTGTCGGTGCCGGTCGTTCAAATGTCGGCTCAACAATTTTCCTGCATCTGCATGACGTCCACATAACTTGCCCCGTCGCCTGAGCCATTTTTAAACAACCAAAATTAGTTTTTGGTTTATTTGCCGATGATTTTATAGCGCATTCTAACCAAAATAATCAGACTTTAGGGGGATTTTTTGTAAATTTGCGGGCATGAGCGATTTTAAGAGTGAAGGGATGGATGTTCAAGATGGGGCGGCGGCTACGCTGATTCGCGTGGGGATTGCCTCGGCACCGCACCTGGATGTGCGGCGGCTGGCTGACGGCTCATATGAGATTGCTGACGTAACTATCGGCAAACAGTTCCACTGGGAACGGCGTGAATGCCAGCACTTCTCGGGCGAAATGGAGATTGTAAGCCGCGACGGACTCGAGACGGTCATCAATACTCTTCCCTTGGAGGATTACCTCGTGAGCGTAATCTCCTCGGAGATGAAGGCCACCTCCCATGCCGAACTCCTCAAGGCTCATGCCGTGATATCCCGCAGTTGGGCATTGGCCCGCATCTTGGAACGAAGGCAAAAGGAAAGCGATGCCACTGCAAATCAAGAGCCTACAGACGACACTTGCAATGCGCGATTACAGAGGAGAGAAGATGTAGAAGAGATAATCCGCTGGTATGACGCCGATGGTCACGATGGCTATGATGTCTGTGCCGACGACCATTGCCAGCGCTACCAGGGAATTGACCGCATCCGACCCGAAGCCGAGGAGGCAGTGCGCGCCACTGCCGGCGAAGTGCTCATGCATGATGGCACTCTCTGCGACGCACGCTTCTCAAAATGTTGCGGCGGCGCCTTCGAGGTATTCTCCTCCTGCTGGGCGCCTCACGACCTACCCTATCTTCAGCCCGGCCGCGACTTGGTTCCCGAATCACCCTATCCCGACCTGCGCGACGAAGCCACGGCGCGGGAATGGATTGAATCGCGCCCCGACGCTTTCTGCTCGAATCCCGACAGGGAATCGCTGGAGATGGTGCTTAATCCATACGACCTGGAGCGCTTCACACCGGGCGTAAACGACAGTTACCGCTGGGAAGAACAGATGTCAGCCACCACGCTCAGAGAAATCCTGATGCTTAAATCCGGAATAGACTTCGGGAAAGTCAAGGCGCTACGTGCATTGAAGCGAGGCACTTCCGGGAGAATCCATCTTCTTGATATAGAGGGCACGAAGCGCACTGTAAGAATCGGCAAGGAATTAGAGATACGCCGCTGGTTGTCGCGAAGCCACTTGCCGAGCAGTGCGTTTGTAGCCAAAATGGACACACAGGGCAACTGGCATTTCCGAGGCGCCGGCTGGGGCCACGGTGTAGGCCTCTGCCAGATCGGTGCCGCGATGATGGCCCTCCGCGGCTACACCTACCGCCAGATCCTCGCCCACTACTTCCCCGGCACAGTTGCGGAGCGACTGCACTGCGACTGCCCTATATATTAGCGGCTGCATAACTGCCAGAATGCCACAGCTGATGCGGCTGCCACATTGAGGGAGTCGACGCCATGGGCCATCGGTATCATCACGGTATAGTCGGCGGCATCAATCACGCTGCCGGGCAGTCCCTCCCCCTCTGTGCCCATCACAATGGCGAGGCGCGGTTCCGCATTCAGGTAAGGATCAAGAAGAGACACTGAATCCTGCCGCAGCGCCATTGCCGCTATTTTGAATCCGGCCTCACGCAGGTCGGAGAGGTCGGAGCGGCACCACCCCCACGGCACAAGGAATACACTCCCCATCGACACTCGCACGGAGCGTCGATTTAACGGGTCGCAGGATGTGGGTGTGAGAGCCACGGCATCGATGCCTAATGCTGCCGCACTGCGGAAAATGGCGCCGATATTGGTGGTGTCAGTGACGGAATCTATCACAGCCACCCTTCGCGCATCCCTGCAAATATCGGCAATGGAACACTCAGCAGGACGACGCATGGCACAAAGCACACCCCGCGTGAGGGTATATCCTGTGAGCGAGGACAGCATCTCACGGTGGCCCGTAAAAACAGGGATTTCTGGACAACGGGCTATAATATCGGCCGCATCACCCTCGATATGCCGTTGTTCGCAGAGTAGCGACACCGGTTGATAACCGGCGTCAAGCGCCACGCGGATCACCTTCGGACTTTCGGCGATGAAGATTCCGCGGCCGGGATGAAGCCGGTTGCGAAGTTGTGCCTCGGTAAGCCGGCTAAACGGAGCAAGCCGAGCATCCTCCAGCCCCTCAATCTCAATAATATTCATTCGATTATAAATTGCAGTTCATAAGCCGCCCATTGGGGCTATGCTTACAAGCTGCAAATTTAATTATTTTCAGCGGAATTGCCGCGAGAGTCACTTAACGGCCTTCAGGATTTCTGCCGCTATCTGGTCGGGCATGCATGTTCATAACTATATGTGGGGATTCTCATGGCCACTTTCAGAGAATCCTGGGCATAGCCCCATTCGAGCATCGCGCGTAATTCCTCGGCATTCGCCGGCGCAAGATAGATGATGTTGGGGATGGATGTCACCATCGGGATGTCCCAGAAACCGAGGTGCGTAAGGTCGGGAATACCGCACACTCCGGCGCAGTCGACCACCATCAGGCCACCTCCGGGATTCATGGCCCAGTCTTCAAGTAGCTGGTCGTAGGCTCGCTGCAGGAAGGAACAGATCACGGCATACACCGATTTCGCACCATCGCGTGCGGCGCCTGCCAGGACAGAGACTGCCGTCTGCTCGGCGATACCGACGTCGATGTAATGTTTGCCGAGGGCCTTGCGCTCCTCAGGACCGAAGCCGAAGGAGTCGGGCGTGGCAGAAGAGATCACGAGCAGCCTGGGATCGGTTTGATGTTTCTCCTGGATAAAGGCTTTCAGCACATCGGTATAGGAGGGCTCGCTGTCTACGTGCAGCAGTTCGCCGGTGTCGATGTCGAATGGCATCGACCAGTGGAACTTCTCGCGGTCACGTTCGGCAGGGGCATAGCCCTCCCCTTTCTGGGTGTTGATATGCACCACCACGGGATGGTCAGCATCCTTCACTTTGCGGAAAGCCTCGATGAGGGCCTCGACGTTATTGCCCTCAGCCACATAGATATAATCAAAGCCAAAGGCGCGGAAAAGGTTGAGGTCGGCGGTGCCGTTGGTTTCGCGAATGAGACGCAGGTTGTCATAGAGGGCTCCGTGGGTTTCGGCTATGGCCATCTGGTTGTCGTTGACGATGCAGATGAAGTTTGCTCCGAAGGCTCCGGCATTGTTCAGTCCCTCCAGGGCCTGACCGCCTGAAAGGGAACCGTCGCCGATAAAGGCCACGATATTATATTTGCCATCTTCCAATTCGCGAGCCTTGGCGAGACCGGTGCATAGGCTAAGGGATGGAGATGTGTGTCCGGCATAGAAGATGTCGTATTCAGGACTCTCGGAGGGGTCGGTATATTCCCCGACCTTGGTAAAGCAGTGAGGATCGATGAAACCATCAACGCGACCGGTAAATAACCAAGCGGATTTCTACTCTTCTGACGCTTTTTGCGGCGATGGCTTTGCATGATGTCGATTTTTATATTACCTTTGTGTTTTTAACACATTAACAAACAACAACGACCACCATGAACCTTCGCGCAAAATCCATGCTGCGGGCCTTCAGCGCCCGACACATGATTCCGGCGGCCGCTCTGGCTATCATTTCAGCACTCTGCTTTCCGGTTACTGCCGAAGCACAGTTTCTCGAAAAGCTATCCAAAGGCCTTGGAAAAATCAACAAAGGGCTCGAGAAAATCGAGAAGATCACCAAATCCGACAAGAAGAAAAAAAAGAAGGAGTCCGAACAGCAACTCCCCGCTCAGTCCCCGGCTAAGCAAAAACAATCCTCTTCCACTGCATCGGCTGCATCGGCAGCGTCCAGTCCCTCCTCTCCCTTCCAGACAATGTCCCAAAAGCCGAAGACCCCGGCCAACTGGCGTTCTAAAACCCCGACTCCCTACCTCTCCCCACGCACCCGCTTCTTCGTGAAGGATATGATGTTTGACAACCTTCCCGTAATCAGCGAGGGTATCTTCTACGTGCAGGAATACAACCGCAAAATCGGCTATTCCGCTTACTATGGTTTCTGGACAATCGACGGCCGGCGCCTTTTCCCCGCCATCTACGAGGGATTCACCAAAGGCCAACCGCGCTTCGACTCCGGCGCCTGCGTGGTGAAAGCCACAGGCACCCAGCGCCATTCGCCCGTGATCCTCTACGCCGACGGCAAGTCGAAATCCCTCTCGCATGAATGGGAAAACATGACCCAGTTCTACGACGGCGTGGCCATGGTGTGCGAGAATATCGAACGCCGCACACTCAACCTCTTCTACATCAACACCAAGGGAGAGAAGATATGGCCGCATCTGGCCAATATGAACACCAAGTCGGGCATTGCGCTCCGCATGCGCCATATCAGCGAGGGAATGCGCGCCTATTACAGTAATCCCGATCGCGCATGGGGCTTCCTGAATAATGACGGCTCCATCGCCATCCGACCCCGCTTCATCGATGTGCGCGACTTTAAAAACGGCTACGCTCTCGTGATCGAAAAGAAACAGGGTGGAGGCGAAAGGACGTTCTTCATCGACAAGAAGGGCAACGAGGTGGTAGAGGTGCCCGAGGCTGTCCCCACCATGCAGTATGCCACTCATATCAGTGACATCTCCAACGGATATTTCTCCATCAACGGCCACTCGGAGCCAACCCGCTATTTCAACCTGAAAGGGGAAGAGGTGAAGAGTTTCCCGAACGGCTCAGGTTTCGCCGACGGAAATGCCTTCGTGCAACTCGAGAAATACACAGACCAGATCTACACCATCAACACCAATTTCGACATCGCCGGCCGCTGGCCCTTCAAGACCAACAATTTCGTGGGCTACGACATCAATTTCACCCGCGTGCCATATTACACTCTCCCCTACGACTACATCACCATCAACACCGAGGGTGAACCGGTAATGTACGTGCCCGGCGGACAGATGGGCAGCAACCGTCTCGGACAGTGGTCGCCCGACGGCTACGCGGCAGCCCGCTCCGTATTCGCCGACCCGACCGACCGCAGCAAGAAATACACCTACACCGGCTATATCGACACCAAGGGTGAATATCAGGTGGTATTCGTAGATAATCCTGCTGCCGGGGGGCCGTTCAATGGTGAACTGCCCGGGCCTAACCCGCCGACTCCTATTCCACCCTATCCGATACCACCCGATACTCTTGTATCCGGCGGTCCCTTCCCGATTCCCGACCCCACTCCCCGACGTGACAGACTCGTTCCATTCGACACTGTGCCCATCGGCCCGCAGGATGGCGGCGGCGAACATTCCGTACGCTACCGCGTAAACGTCATAGCATCCCCCGCAAAGGGAGGCAAGGTGTATGGCTCGGGCGAATATGCCTATGGCGACACTGTGCGCGTCACCGGCACTCCCGCCGAGGGATACCGCATCTCTTATATCGACTGTAGCCGCAAATCTGCCACCACCGATACTTTCAATAAATTCGTGGTGCTCGGAGACATGGACATCACCTGCTATTTCACCAAGAAGGACACCACTGAAAATATAGGAGCCGCCATTCTCGAAGGCGCTTTGCCACAGGTAGGCTTCCCGGTATACCTTTATCTCGGCGATGGTGGTGACAATAAATATGCCGCACCTTCACAGGGATATATGGCAATCGTCACCGACGACACAAAAACCCTTTCGGCCACCGACAGCGAGAACAAGGGTACGGTCAAACTCAATCTCTTCTTCGTGCCGATGGATGTGCGCGGACTCATGGAGGAGAATGGCCACCGCTATATGCGCATCGACGGCGGCGTGATGAAATATTCCAATTTCGGCTTTACCGACAACAGTTGCCAGGGTGTCTTCAACAATCCACTCTTTTCGCTGATGATTGCTTTCGACGGTGCCAACCAGGGTGAACTGCAGCCGGGCATGTATCGTGTGGAGATTCTTGACGGCGCGGCCGAGAAGGGCACGATGACGCTCGGAATGATGCAGCGCTACTCGCCTAAGTATGGCTGGATTGATGCCGACGACCCGTCGTTCCAGATTCCGTTGGGCGGTTTCTTCATCAAGCGTGTCGACAAGGGTCTGGGCTCGGACTTCCTCAATGGCATCGTGCTGAAGAAGACCGGCGAACGCCAGATCAAGTGGGAACCTGATGCCGCCTTCTATGGGGGCAACACCTCGGCGATGGAAGCCTTTGCCGGCGCGTTGGGCAAACTGTTCCGCAGGACCGTGGCAGGCACGCCGCTGAGCGATTACGACATGCTACAGTTCTCCACCGACCTCGACAATCACGTCTTCAAGCCAAAAGTAAGATGAAATTGATTGATGATTAATGATTGATCAAATAGGTCCGAAAAGTCCGACAGGTCCGAAATCCCCAAGCCGGGTACAACACGGAGCGTAGCGAAGTGTTGTGCCCGGCTTTATATATCCCCCAAAAAATAGTCGCGGAGCGATTGCACTTTAAATTTTCAGCCCATTTCTTGCACAGTACAAAATATTGTTTTAACTTTACACTAACAATTCTGTTAAACTATATTATTAAACCACGCTGTTAATTATCTAACTCTTTCAATCTCATGGAAGGAACATCTGAAACCGACATCAAAACGACTTCAGCGATGGAATCCCAATCCACAGAGGAAAGGATTCTCGAGGCTGCCATGCACGAGTTCATGCAAAAGGGATTCGCCGGCGCCCGAACCACAGCAATCGCCGAGGCCGCCGGTGTCACCCACGCCATGCTCCATTATTACTTCCGCACGAAGGAGAAACTTTTCAATAAAATCCTCGAAAGCAAAATCGGTGCTCTGCGCGACGTGATGCTTACCTCATTGGGTGACCCCGCCACTCCCCTCTTCGATAAAATCAAATCGGCTGTGGAAAACCATCTTGACTTTATCGCCTCCAATCCCGACCTTCCCCGCTTCATGATCAATGAGGTGATAAGCCACCCCGAAAGGATGCCTCAGGTCACCGACCAGTTGAAGCTCCATACTCCCCTTGTGGTGGAATCGCTGCAACGCCAGATTGACGAATATGCCGCCAAGGGTCTTTGCCGCAAGGTGAATGCCGGCATGCTTATGCTCGACATTGTGTCGCTTAATATATTTCCCTATACCACCGCACCAATAGTGAATGCCATGCTTGGAGGTATTCTCGAAAATCAGGAAGCCTTCCTTGTGGAGCGCAAGAGGGAGAATGTGGAAACCATTATGAGAAAATTACGGCCATGAAGAAATTTTTTGCACTTATCGCTCTGTCGATTCTTGTTCCGCTATCGGCATTCGCTTCCGTGACCCTTGAATATTGCCTCGCCAAGGCGGAAGAGAACTATCCCCTTATCCAAATATACGGGCTTGTGGAAAAAACTACCGAAATATCGCTTTCCGACATCAACAAAAGCTGGCTGCCACGTGTCGGAGTCTACGCGCAGGCCACGCTGCAAAACAACGTGCCGGCATTTCCTGAAACCCTCAACAACATCCTCGCCCAATTAGGGCAGAATCCCAAGGGTCTTGGCCACGCGCAATATAAGGTCGGCGTGGATCTCGCCCAGACCATCTGGGATGGAGGAGCGTCAAAAGCACAACGCGAGATTGAACGCGCTTCAAGCGCCGAACTGCAGTCGGAAATCGCAGTAAAAATATATGCCGTCCGCGAGAGGGTGATGAACCTCTACTTCGGCGTGCTGCTGATGGATGAGCAGATAGCCCAGACGAAAAACACCCTCAGTCTGCTGCAGGCCAACCTGCATACAATGAAGAAGATGAAGGAGGAGGGAGTGGCAATGCAGAGCGACGTGGATATGATCGAGGCCCAGGCGCTCACACTCACACAGCAACTTGCCGGAGCAGAAAGCGTAGCGAAATCCTACCGGGAGGTGTTGGCCGTGTATGTCGGCGAGAGCCTTGAGGGACAGCAGTTTGCAAAACCCGATGCCACCATGCCTGCCAACCTTGAGTCGGCCCGGCCTGAATTCGAGATGTTCAAGGCGCAGCGCACTCTCAACAACGCCCGTATGTCGGCAATCGAAAGCACCATTATGCCTAAGGTGGGATTCTTCGCCCAGGCTTGGTATGGCTATCCGGGATTGAACAATTTTGCCAGCATGATCAATCGCGACCTCTCTTTCAATGTGCTGGCAGGGGTGAAAATTTCCTGGAATATCGACTCATTCTACACCAAGAAAAACTCACGGCGCAAACTCGCCATCGCCAACGAGGGAATCGACAACGACCGCGAAATGTTTCAATACAACACCCGGCTTCAGACCAGCGGCCAGATGGCTGAGATCGAGGGGACGCAGGCGGTGATGAAGGAGGATGCCCGCATTGTGGCCCTGCGCGGCAGCGTGCGTCAGGCTGCCGAGTCTCAACTCCGCAACGGAGTGATTGACGCCACGGCGCTCCTCACCAAAATCACCGACGAAAACCAGGCACGCCTCGCTGCCAGTTACCATGAGATCCAGCTCCTCCAGAATATCTACAAACTCAAAAACACCCTTAACAAATGATGCCAAGAAATAAATTCCAAATAGCCAAAGCCCATAAATCAGCGCTAATCAGCGTACTATCCACGATAGCAATCATTCTCCAGGGCTGCAAGCACACCGCCGACTATGACGCCACAGGCACCTTCGAGGCCACAGACGTCACTATATCAGCCGAAACCACCGGCAAGATAATGATGCTTGACATCTCGGAGGGCGACAGCGTGACAGCAGGACAGAAACTCGCAGTAATCGACACCTGTGTGCTTGCCCTGCAGCAGAAACAGATTCTCAGCCAGCGGCAGTCGGCACGTTCCTCCGCCCCCGAAATCTCCGCCCAGGTGGCCTCGCTACGTTCGCAGATCGCTCACCAGCAGCATGAAACGGAACGCCTCAGGCGTCTGCTTGCCGACGGCGCCACTACCCAGAAGCAATATGATGATGCTGCCGCAATGCTCCGCAATTTGCGCGGCCAGCTCGACGCCCAGCTCTCCACTCTCGGAAACAGCCGCAACTCTATCTCCGACAATGCCTCAGCTCTGCAATATCAGAGCGAACAGATTGCCGAACAGATCAGCAAAAGCACCATCAAATCGCCACTCTCCGGCACCGTGCTGACAAAATATGCCGAACCGGGCGAATTCGCCACTCCCGGCAAACCTCTATACAAAATCGCGAACCTTAACGACATCTATCTCCGCGCCTATTTCACCGCCAATCAGCTCGCCAACATAAAATTGGGGCAGAAAGTAACTGTGATCGCCGACTTTGGAGGCGATCAACAATATGAGTATCCCGGCAAGATCACCTGGATTGCTCAGGAGAGCGAATTTACCCCCAAATCCATTCAGACAAAGGATTCCCGCGCTAACCTTGTATACGCAGTAAAGATTGCGGTCAAGAACGATGGCCGGCTTAAATTGGGCCAATACGGGGAAGTGCGTCTGTAATGGACAGGAGAACAGTTTAGTTTATGGACAGGAGAACAGGAGAACAATTATGAGTGCTATTGAAATCAATGATATCTGCAAGCGATATGGGAAACTGACCGCCCTCGACCATGTAAGCCTGCAGATTGGCAAGGGGGAGATGTTCGGGCTCATCGGGCCTGACGGCGCCGGCAAGAGCTCGCTCTACCGCATTCTCGCCACGCTGATGAAGCCCGATTCCGGCACCGCCTCCATCCTCGGCCTCGACACCGTGAAGGACTATAAGCAACTACGCCGCCGCATCGGATATATGCCGGAGCGTTTCTCCCTATATCCCGACATGACCGTGATGGAGAACCTCAATTTCTTCGCCTCCCTCTTCGGGGTAAGGATTGAGGACAACTATGACCTCATCGCACCATTCTTCGGTCAACTGGAGAGATTTCCCAACCGGCTGGCAGGCAAGCTTTCCGGGGGCATGAAGCAGAAGCTCGCACTGAGTTGCGCGCTGATCCACCATCCCGACATCCTTCTCCTCGACGAACCCACCACGGGCGTGGATGCAGTGTCGCGCAGCGAATTCTGGGAGATGCTCCGCACGTTGCGGGAAAAGGAGATAACAATCATGGTGTCGACCTCCTATATGGATGAGGCCACACTCTGCGAGCGCATAGCCATAATCGACCGGGGGCATATCCTTTCCGTAGGCACTCCCGATGCGCTTGTGGCCCATCTTGGCGAAAATCTATATAATGCCGTGGCCGGCGACATGTTCGGCCTGCTGTCGGCTTTGCGGAAGATGCCGGGCGTGAGTGACTGCTATACATTCGGCGCCGCTCTCCATGTGGTGGTCGCAGATGATTTCAACAGCGAGGAGGCCGAGCAATCACTTCGGGCCCAAGGGATCATGGACGCCCGCATCTATCCGGCCAAAGGAAACATTGAAGACCTCTTCATCAAACTAACCAGAAATGATGACTGACAACGCATCTACAGGCCAATATGCCATCTCAGTGAGGAATCTCACGAAGCGGTTCGGCACATTCACAGCCGTGGACCATATCTCATTCGAAGTGGCAAAGGGGGAGATTTTCGGTTTTCTCGGCGCCAACGGAGCCGGCAAGACCACGGCCATGCGAATGCTATGCGGGCTTAGCCGGCCCACCGGTGGCGACGGCTTTGTGGCCGGCTGCGACATCAATACCCAGGCCGAACAGATCAAACGGCGGATTGGCTATATGAGCCAGAAATTCTCCCTCTATGAAGACCTCACTGTGATGGAAAACCTGCGGCTCTTCGCCACCATCTACGGAATGTCCGACAGCCAGATCCGCCTCCGAAGCAATCAGATTTTCTCGCTGCTCGACATGGACAGCATGCGCAACACGCTGGTGAAGGATATCCCCGTGGGCTGGAAGCAGAAACTCGCCTTCGCATCCGCTACCATACATCAGCCGGGCATCGTGTTTCTCGACGAACCCACCGGTGGCGTCGACCCGCTGACCCGCAGAAAGTTCTGGGAACTAATCTATCAGGTTTCCTCGGAGGGGATGACCGTCTTTGTCACCACCCATTACCTCGATGAGGCAGAATATTGCAATCGGGTGTCGATAATGGTTGACGGCCGTATAGAGGCTCTCGACACCCCGGAGGCGCTGAAACAGACCTACCATGCCTCCACCATGGACGAAGTATTTAGAATTGTGGCCAAATCCGCCACACGAGAAGACTGAATTATGTCAACAATTAAATCGCTCATAAAGAAGGAGACGCTGCATATCCTGCGCGACCGGCGCACGATGGTGATAACCCTCGTGATGCCTCTGGTGCTTCTCCTGCTCTTCGGATTCGCCATCTCAATCGAGGTGAACAATGTAAGGGTGGCCGTGGTGCTCGACCGCCACACGCCGCAGACCCGCGACATCATTTCGAAAATGAATGCGAATGAATATTTCATGTTCATGGGAATAGTGCCGGATTCCAAGGCCGACGACCTGCTGCGCAAAGGGGAGGCCGACGCCCTGCTTTTCCTGCGCTCCGACAATGGCCAAGTAGTTTCCCACATTGAGGTGGATGCTTCGAATCCGGTGGTGGGACAGGCTTCGGCTGCCTATCTGAAAAGCCTTGTATCAGGGAATGCCGCTCCGCCGGTGCTTACCGAGACGCTCTACAATCCACAGTTGAAAAGCGCATATAATTTCGTGCCCGGAATCATGGGTATGATTTTCATCCTCATCTGCGCCATAATGACCTCGGTGTCGATTGTAAGCGAGAAGGAAACCGGCACGATGGACCTGCTGCTTGTGTCGCCCGTGAAACCCGGCACTATAATCATCGGCAAACTCATCCCCTATTTCCTGCTGTCGTGCATGATTCTTGCCGTGATGCTGGTGATTGCATATACGGTGCTGGGGCTGCCGATGTCGCATACGCTCCTGCTCGTGATTGTAATCTCCATGCTATATATCATCCTGTCGCTCGCAATCGGCCTCTTTGTGTCGACTATTGTCGACAACCAGGTGTCGGCCCTAATTGTGGCCGCCGTGCTTTTCATGCTGCCCGTGATTATGCTCTCGGGCATGATATTTCCCATCGACAATATGCCGGCATTCTTCCAGTGGGTGTCCTGCCTGATTCCTGCCAGATGGTACACGGCCGCTATGCGGAAGCTTATGATCCAGCAGCTCGATTTCCAGTATATTCTTACGGAATTCAGTATTCTTTTGGGCATGACAGTCCTCTTTCTGGTGCTGTCGATCAAAAAAATCAATTCAAAACACTGACGGTATGGGATTTAAGAGCAATTTAAGAATACTTGGAGCGCTTTTGAGGAAAGAGATGGCGCAAATGAAGCGCAATCCCATCATTCCCAAGATTATACTGATCATGCCGGTGATGGTGATGTTGCTTCTGCCCATGGTGGCCACAATGGATGTGAAGAATGTGGATGTCACCGTGGTCGACAATGACCACAGCCAGCTCTCGCGCCGGCTGATAGCCGATATGGATGCCACCGAGGAGATAAAGGTGTCGCATATCGCGGGCACGCATGCCGAGGCTGTGCTGCATATGGAGAAAGGGAATACGGATGTTATCCTCACGATTCCGCCCCACTGGGAACGCGAAATGTCGCAACTCTTTGTGGAGGCCAATGGAGTGAATGCCACCAAAGGCACGCTCGGCGCTCAATATGTCACATCATCCCTGATGAAAACGCTCTCGCAATGGCGCAGCCAGGAGGGAATCGTTGCCCAGATGCCGGCGATTACGGTCAAGGACCGCTATAATCCGACGCTGAATTTCAAGAACTACATGATTCCGGCGTTGCTCATCATCCTGCTGATTATAATCTGCGGTTTTCTTCCGGCGCTGAATCTTGTAAGGGAAAAGGAGACGGGCACCATCGAGGCTATGAATGTGACACCTGTGGGACGCTTCCCCTTCGTATTGTCGAAACTGATACCTTACTGGATGACTGCACTGCTCGTGGTGTCGGTGGGGATACTTATCGGCTGGCTGGTGTATGGGCTGAGGCCGGAGGGAAGCGTCTGGGCCATATATATGGCCACAATACTCTTCAGTCTCGTGATGTCGGGGCTTGGAGTGGTGATAGCCAACCGGTCGGCCACGATGCTTCAGACCATCTTCGTGATGTTTGCCTTCATCATGATATTCCAGTTGATGGGCGGATTGTTCACGCCAATCAGTTCGATGCCGCAATGGGCGCAGATAGTGACTTACGCCTTGCCGCCGCGCTATTTCAATGAAATCATACGCTCCATCTATCTTAAAGGAGCCTCGATACCTGACCTCTGGGCGCAATATACCTGCCTCGCGGCGATAGCCCTCGCCATCAGCCTCCTCGCCGCCCGCACCTACCGCAAACGCTCCTGACAGCAACCGTAAAACCATCCTCATTGAGATAAGACCCCATCCCACAAAAAATGTTAATGCAGGGGTCGCAGATGTGCCTCATA